>JAAYKG010000021.1 GCA_012522555.1 Armatimonadota bacterium | reverse complement strand
TTGAATGCAGAGAATATACGACCGATATGATCGATATAGAGAAAATTCGCGATACAATTCCGCATAGATACCCATTTTTGCTCGTTGACCGCATTGTCGAGGTCTCACCGGATGGGGACTATTGCGTGGGGATCAAAAACGTTACCGCCAATGAGAAGATTCTGCAGGGGCATCTGCCTGGGCAGGCTATCTTTCCGGGTGCGTTGATTGTGGAGCATATGGCGCAAGTCGGGTGCTATCTTTTGATGACTAAACCGGAAGCCGAGGGCAAGCTTGCCTATTTCGCGGCTATCGACGGAGTCAGGTTCAAACGCGCCGCCGTTCCTGGGGATACGATTGTCACGACAGTCAAACTGTTGAGCGGACGACGCGGAATTTGGAAAATAAGCGCGGAATCGCGGGTTGAAGACAGCCTTGTGTGTCGCGGCGAACTGACCTGCGCGTTGGTTGATTATTAGCAGGTGATTGCTGAGGTCTGAAATGGCGAAAGTTGATATTCTGTCAATTGGTGCGCACGCTGGGGACGCGGAGATCGCCTCGGGCATAGCGCTCGCGCACGAAGTCAATTGCGGCAGGAAGGTCGCTATGTGCCATCTCACCCTTGGCGAGAAGGGCAACCCCAAAATGGATTCGCAGGAGTATGCCGACCAGCGCCGCAAAGAGGTTCGGGCGGCTGCGGATGTGATCGGCGCGCAGTGCTATGTCCTGCCGTGGCGGGATGCCGAACTGCCTGTGTCCGACGAGGTGAAATTGGCGATAGCCGATGTGATTCGGGACTGCCGGCCCGGTGTTATCATCACCCATCACTTCAAAAGTATCCATAAAGACCATATCAACTGTAACCTCAATATCCCGGACGCGATTTTTTATGCGGGGCTGGGGACTATTAAAACCGACAAGGCGCCTCACCATTGCCCAAAGCTCTATTTTGCGGAGAATTGGGAGGATAAAGAGGATTATGTGCCTGATATATACTTAGAGGTCAACGAAACTGACATAGCGCTCTGGCGGGAAATGACATCAAAGCACGCGCTGTTCAGAGGCGAAGTCGTGGCCTTTCCCTATGTCGAATACTACGAAAAACTCGCGCGCGTACGGGGCATCGAGAAATATATGCCGTATGCTGTGACACTGGAATTGCCATCCGGGGCGAAGAGCCGGCGAGTGACAAATTTGTAAAAGCTGACCGCCTAAGCTTTCTGGAGGAATATGAAACCAAGAATACTCATCCTGTTCATCGCGGCCCTGGCGGTGGGTGCGATGCTGCTCGTCGGCGGATGCGCAAAGAGGCAGCCCGGGGTAACGACCATTCGGTTTGCCTCGTGGGGTAACGACGTTGAGGAGCAAAGCCTGCGCGCTCTTATCGCCGAGTTCGAAAAACGAAATCCGCATATACGGGTGGAAATAGAGATCACCCCTTGGGCGAGGATGCTCGATAAGCTGATGATCTCATCAGCGGGAGGCCGTCCGCCGGATGTGACTCGAATCAGTTCGGAATGGTTTCCTCCGATTGCAGCCAAGGGTCTGCTCGAACCGCTGGATGATTACATCGAACGCGACAATTACGACCTCGACGATTTCTATCCGGAATCGATCGAGGGGTGGGGCGTTTGGAATGGCAGGGTGCTGGAGATCCCGACGGACATCGACATCTATGCGATGTATTACAACAAAGATATGTTCGATAAATACAAACTCCCGTATCCGGATGAGACTTGGGACTGGGATAAGTATCTCGAAGTCGCTAAAAAGCTGACGTTGGACACCAATGGAGATGGCGTAATCGATCAATGGGGGACTACCCTCGATATGTGGTGGCAGGACTACGTCTATGCAAACGGCGGGACGATAATCGGCCCGGATCCTGCAACTGGGGACGTGCAGTGTACCCTCGATCAACCCGCCGCTTACAACGGCCTGCAGTTTATGGCGGATTTGATCAACAAATATCATGTCTCCCCCACAGCAGAGGAAGCCGCCAACCAGGGCACAAGTAAGCTGTTCACCTCGGGCAAGATCGGGATGACCATCTCCGGGAGCTGGGCTGCGGAACTTATCTACAAAAACGAGATTACGACATTCAAATATGATGTTGCCCCGATCCCTAAAGGCCCAAAGGAGCGCGTTTCGATCATCTGTGGCGCCGCTTATGCGGTGTTGAAACGATCTCAGCACAAAGAAGAGGCGTGGGAGTTGGTCAAATGGATGACTGGTAAAGAATATCAACGCGCCGCCGCGATGCGCTCGCAAATTATCCCCAGCCGACGCTCCGTTGCGGAGTCCGGCGCATACCTGGGACTCGACGCGGATCCGAAAAACCGGCAGGCGTTTTTGTATATGATTCAATTCGGCAAGCCGGTTCCGCCGGTCTCGTGTGCGCCGGAGATGACACAGATTATCCAAAGCGAGCTGGACTTGGTGCGGCTTGGGCGTGAGACCGCCGAAGAGGGCTGCAAAAAAGTCAAACCAAAGGTCGACCAATTGCTGAGGCACAGGGACTAAAATGGCAAAGAAACACAAATCAACACTCCAGCGCAAGGAGGCGATAGAGGGTTTTCTCTGCATATCGCCCTGGCTTTTTGGCTTCGTATTTCTAACCCTTGGCGCCGTATTGTTCTCATTTATAATGAGCCTCACGAAGTGGGATATGATCAATCCGGCCAAATTCGTCGGCTTTTCAAACTATTCAACCATTATGTTCGATGACGACAGGTTCAGGCAATCGCTCAAAGTCACGGCCATTTACGCCGGGTTTTCTGTGCCGTTGGGGCTGGTATTCTCCCTAGCGCTTGCTATGCTGCTAAACCTCAACGTCAAGGGGATGCAGTGGTTCCGGTCGATATTCTATATTCCCGCGATCCTGCCGGGGGCGGCTGTCGCGATGGTATGGCAGATGGTCCTGCGACCTCAGCCCAGCGGTATCTTTAATGCCATTTTGGGGAAACTGTTTCATATTCAGCCTATCCCCTGGCTCACCAGCCCGGACTGGGTTCTCAATTCGTTTATCATTATGAGCCTGTGGGGGGTCGGCGGAGGTATGATTATCTACCTCGCGGGTTTACAGGGAGTGCCCACCCAGCTTTATGAAGCGGCGGAGATCGACGGCGCGGGGAGTTGGCAGAAGTTCCGCAATGTGACGCTGCCTATGATCTCCCCGACACTGTTTTTCAATTTGATTATGGGAATAATCGGCAGCTTTCAGGTCTTTACGAGTTCGTTTATTATGACCCAGGGCGGCCCGGCGAATGCCTCGTTGTTCTATGTGTTGTATTTATACCAAAAGGCGTTCAAATATCTGCAGATGGGCTATGCTTGTGCGCTGGCTTGGATTCTGTTCGCCATCATCCTCGCGCTCACGCTGTTCGTAATGACAAGCTCGCGCAGGTGGGTTTATTATGAAGCGGAGTTGAAGCGATGAGCAAAGTTGCTGTTATAAAAAAAGGCAGGCCCGGGGCGACCCAGAAGAAGATGTGGCGGACAATCGCTTATACGACTCTAATCGTCGGGTCGGCCGTCTCTTTGATCCCGTTCTTGTGGATGCTGGGGACATCGTTCAAGGACCCAGCCAACGTCTTTGCGGACCCGATTCAAGTGTGGCCGAACCCTTGGTTATGGAGCAACTACGCCAAGGCGTTCTCGAAACTGCCGTTTGCGCAATATACGTTCAATACCTGTCTGATTACAGCGATATCTATGTTCGGGCAGATGATTTCGTGTGCGCTTGTGGCGTTTGGTTTCGCAAGGATGAGATTTCCGGGCCGCAATGTGCTTTTCGTAACTTTGCTTGCGACTATGATGCTGCCGGCGCAGGTTACGATGATCCCGGTCTTCAAAATATGGTCGACTCTGGGGTTTTATGACACATTCGTTCCGCTGACCCTGCCCAGTTTCTTCGGCTCGGCTTTCTTTATCTTCCTGCTGCGGCAGTATTATATGACGGTTCCGTACGAGATGGATGAGGCGGCCAGAATCGATGGCGCGAGCACCCTGCAGATTTTCTATAAGGTTCTGCTGCCGCAGATCAAGCCTGCTTTGGCTACGCTGGCGATTTTCTCTTTTATGAACAATTGGAACGACTTCCTCGGGCCGCTGATCTACCTCTCCAGCCCGGCGAAGCGCACGTTAGCGCTGGGGTTATATGCGTTCCAGGGACAATATGCCACTGATTGGAACTATCTGATGGCGGCGTCGGCGGTTGTTATGATGCCGCTGCTGATTCTGTTCTTCTGCGGGCAGAAATACTTTATCCAGGGTGTGGTCATATCCGGGGTGAAGGGCTGATCTATAGGCAAGGAGTCTGCAATTGTCGGATTCACAGTATGAGATCGGCGCTGTCCCGGAGATAGCGCAGCGGATTAAAGATGAAATCGCCAAGGCTGTCGTCGGCCAGAGCGAGGTTATCGATCAACTGCTGGTGGCTTTGATGTGTGAAGGGCATGTGCTTCTCGAGGGCGTGCCCGGAACCGCCAAGACCCTCATTGCCCGCGCGCTTTCTATGGCTTTGTCGGTGGATTTCAGTCGGGTTCAATTTACACCCGATCTAATGCCGTCGGATGTGCTCGGAACCAACGTATTCGACCCTGCAGGCGCCAAATTCACTTTGCGCAAAGGGCCGATTTTTACGGGCATACTGCTCGCCGATGAGATCAATCGAACTCCTCCAAAGACCCAGGCGGCCTTGTTGGAGGCTATGCAGGAGAGGCGCGTCACAATCGATGGCGAGACACACTCTCTCAGCCCTGTGTTCACAGTGCTCGCCACTCAGAACCCCATCGAATACGAAGGCACATATCCGCTCCCTGAGGCTGAGTTGGACCGATTTATGTTCAAAACGGTTGTGCCCTATCCGGCTGTGCAGACGGAAACACAGATGCTGTCGCGCTACAATCTTGGCTTCAACTCCATTCGCCTCGAAGCGGCCGGAATCGTTCCCGTGCTCGATGCCAATCTGCTAATCGAGCTGCGGCGGGTGGTGACAGCGGTTGTTGTGGAGCCATCCATAATCGAATATATTGCAAAACTCGTCCGTCGAACCCGTGAAAACCCAGCCATTGTCCTCGGGGCCAGTCCAAGAGCGTCGATCTGGCTGCTGCTGGGATCAAAGGCCCTGGCGGCTCTCAGCGGCAGGGGATTTGTCATTCCGGACGACGTGAAGCGGCTCGCAGCCCCAATTCTTCGCCACAGGTTAATTCTCCGCGCGGAAGCTGAGATCGAGGGTCTCACATCCGAGCGCGTCATAGAATCCACACTAGCCGAGGTCGAAACGCCCAGGTAGCGATGGCCTGCCGGCAGGCGTTTTCGGCGCGTTTGAGTCATTGTCTTTTTTATTTTATTTATATAGAAGGAATATAGGCAGGTGTGGGCGAATACCTAAAGTTGGTACATAATCGTCGTCGCGCCCAATGCGGCAGGGCTTTGGCCCGGACAAAGACGACGTTATCGGTAACATAACAGGAGGATCTACCTACATGGCAAACACGAAGCGCGTATACCTCTTCCGAGAGGGTAACGCGACGATGAGGGACCTGCTTGGCGGCAAAGGCGCTAATCAGGCCGAGATGACAAACATCGGCCTCAACGTCCCCCCCGGCTTCACCATTACCACCGAGACCTGCAACGAGTATACGAAACTCGGCGAACTGCCCGATGGGTTGTGGGAAGAAGTGATAGCTGCGCTTGCAGATGTCGAAAAAGACATGGGCAAGAAACTCGGCGACCCGGCGAACCCGTTGCTTGTTTCCGTCCGTTCCGGCGCGAAGTTCTCGATGCCGGGTATGATGGATACCGTTTTGAACCTCGGTCTTAATGACGATACCCTGAAAAGCATCGTCGCAGCCACCGGCAATGAGCGCTTCGCATATGACGCCTATCGCCGATTCCTTATGATGTTCTCCGACATCGTTTTGTCAGGGGACTATCCGCAGCTTACAAAGCACAACTTCGAGCACATATTTGACGCCCTCAAAGAACAAAAAGGCGCCAAATCCGACACAGAAGTCGATGCGGCTGGGCTGAAAGAGCTTTGCGCGCAGTATAAAGTGTATTTCAAGGAAGTCACGGGCAGCGACTTCCCCACCGACGCAATGGAGCAGCTCCGACTGTCTATTATCGCTGTCTTCAAAAGCTGGAACAACGAGCGAGCCATAATCTATCGCAACCGCGAGAAGATCTCCCACGACCTCGGCACAGCCGTTAACGTGCAGACGATGGTCTTCGGGAATATGGGCGAAGATTGCGGCACGGGCGTGGCGTTCACACGAAACGCAGCCACTGGCGAGCATCATCTGTTCGGCGAGTTCCTCAAGAACGCGCAGGGCGAAGACGTTGTCGCGGGGGTGCGCACTCCCGAAGAGATCAGCCATCTCGAAGATGAATTTCCTGAGATTTATAAAGAGTTTGTAAACATCGCGCAGAAGCTCGAAGATCACTATCGCGATATGCAGGATATCGAGTTTACAATTGAGAAGGGCCGACTGTTTATCCTTCAATGCCGAGCAGGCAAGCGCACAGGGGTTGCCGCTGTCAAGATCGCTGTTGACATGGTAAATGAGAAACTCGTCACCAAGGAAGAAGCCCTGACTCGCGTTCCGCCGGAGGCGCTTGAGCAGCTTCTCCACCCGCGAATCAAGAGCAGCAAGGGCATCAAGGAGATCGCCAAGGGTCTGAACGCTGGCCCAGGCGGAGCTTCCGGACATGTCGCGCTTGATGGCAAAACGGCTATCGCTATGGCTGCTGAGGGCAAAAAAGTCATCCTCGTCCGAAAAGAGACCAACCCGGACGATTTGGGCGGAATGCTTGCATCCAAGGGAGTTTTGACCCAGCTTGGCGGTCGAACCAGCCATGCGGCGCTGGTTGCTCGTCAGTATGGCATACCCACTGTCTGCGGTTGTGGTGCGCTGAAGATCGACGAGGCTGCTCGCAGTTTTTCGGCTAACGGTGTGACCGTAAAAGAAGGCGAAGTCATAACCATTGATGGAACGTTGGGACTCGTATACAATGTCGAACTCGAGACCGAGCCTGCGTCCGTGACCGGCGACTTCGGAATCTTTATGGGGTGGGCGGACGAGTTCCGCAAACTGGGAGTCCGCGCTAACGCAGACACCCCGGAGCATGCTACTGAAGCCATCAACCTCGGAGCCGAAGGCATCGGCCTTTGCCGAACGGAGCACATGTTCCTCGGCGCAGACCGCGCTCCTTTCGTTCGTGATATGATCCTTGCTGAGAACGAAGAAGTCCGCGACGCGGCATTGGCGAAATTGCTGGTCCAGCAGCGAGAAGACTTCGTCGGCATCTTCAAGGCGATGGGCGGCAAGCCGGTCACCATCAGACTGATCGACCCGCCGCTGCACGAGTTCCTGCCCGCCTCCGACAGCATCCGCACAGAGTTGCGCAGGCTGATGGATGAAGGCGGAAGTGGAGTCGCAATCGCTCAGCAGGGCAAGCTGCTCGCAGGCGTCGAAGATATGCACGAGGCTAACCCGATGCTCGGTCTGCGGGGCTGCCGATTGTCGATTTACTTCCCCGGTATAGTCAACATGCAGGTTGGCGCTATTATTGGCGCGGCATGCGAGGTCAAAAAATCCGGTATGGAAGTGCATCCAGAGATTATGATCCCGCTTATTGGGACCGTCAACGAGCTTACCCACCTCAAGGAGCAGCTCATTCCCATCGCCGAGCGGACGATGAAAGAAGAAGGAATCGAAGTCGAGTATATGATCGGGACAATGATCGAGATTCCGCGAGCTGCTCTGACTGCTGACGAGATCGCGCCGGAGGCTCAATTCTTCAGCTTCGGAACCAACGACCTGACCCAGATGGGCTATGGTATTTCCCGCGACGATGCCGGCAGGTTCCTGCCTGTCTACATCGACAAGCAGATATTCAAGGCCGACCCCACCGAGACCATCGACGAAAAGGGAATCGGACGAATGATGAGCATCTGCGTTGAGGACGCCAAAAAGGTCAATCCGACGATCAAACTTGGCATCTGCGGAGAGCACGGTGGCGATCCGGACTCAGTGAAGTTCTGCCACAAGATCGGCCTGCACTACGTGTCTTGCTCGCCCAAGCGAACACCTGTCGCTCGACTCGCGGCTGCCCAGGCGGTCATCGAGGAGTCAGGCAGGGCTGTCTCCAGAGACAAATAAGCTTTTCGAGCTTATCAGCATAAAAAATCCCCCGGCTGTATAGTCGGGGGATTTTGCATTAGCGCGTATTCCGATCTGCTATCTGGCGGATTCCGCCGCCGACTTCACCTGGCAAAGCTGGGAGAAGTCTTTCCCTCGAACCGCTGTATAGGAAGCGGCTACTCGAAATACTTTACTGAAGCATAACGCACGAAACGCTATGCTCATATTCTGGGTTATGGATAAAGCGCCATTAGACAGCGTCCAGTGACTTGTCTCATCTCGGACTTTGCCGGATTGTCCGACGCCAAGAGGCAGGCCATAGACTTTCAAGGATCCAGAGCCTTTAGCCTGAAGTACACCCGATTTGCAGCAAGTCAGGATTTCGGTGACGACATGTTCCTGTTTCTTTGGTTTTTTATCCAGCAATACCTCTCCATTCCCGACCACTGTTCCGGTGGCGCTGATACCGTCCGAAGCTATGGTTGTGGTGATAGTGGACCCACCGATTTTTATCATCGTCCGGTTGGTGTCTATGGCGAAATACTCGAATTTCGCTTCGTATGAACCCGCTGCCGTCTCGCTCACGACCGCATGGAAATACTTGTCTTCTGCGAATTTGCCATCGGTGGACTGCCGACAGACTCCGACCCACTCGCCACAAATTCCCTTGAAAAACTCAACCATTGGCGGATCAGTAGATTGGTTGGAGGCTTGCGCCTGTGTAAGAGAAAAGATAGCACACGCGAAGATGAGCAGGGCGCGTATCAATCGGATACCTCCATCCCGTTTTGCTAATCACAGTATATCCATCTAACTGCGTGCTGACACTGCGGGATGCAGGTTTATATTTCTATTTCGGCTACTGAAGAAACCGTATGGGTGGGGCGATATGGATATAGCCCGATCTGTTCTTCTTTTGTCACCCCGGAGAGCACGAGAATTGTCTCCAGGCCGCTTTCCACACCGGCAATTACATCGGTGTCCATCCTGTCACCAACCATCACCGTTTCTTCAGAATGCGAGCCGAGGAATCGCAAGGCACTGCGCATCATGAGCGGGTTGGGCTTGCCGACAAAATACGCCTTAATTCCTGTCGCAGACTCAATCAGCGCCGCCATCGCTCCGCAGGCCGGCTGTATCCCCTTGTCGGTTGGCCCTGTTGCGTCGGGGTTGGTTGCGATGAATCTCGCTCCCTGCGTGATTAAGCGCACTGCTCGGGTGATTCTCTCGAAGCTGTAGTTGGTAGTCTCTCCTAGCACAACGTAGTCGGGTTGACTCTCACTCAGCACATAACCCACATCATGCATCGCGCTGGTCAAGCCCGATTCACCGATAACAAACGCCGATCCGTTCGGCATCTGGCTGTGTAGAAACTGAGCCGTGGCCATCGCCGATGTAAACAAATGATTCTCGGCCACATTCAATCCCGCCATTGCGAGCCTGTGCTGCAGGTCTCGCGGGGTATACATCGGGTTGTTCGTCAAAATGGCGAACTTGGTTCGCGATTCAATCAGCCGTTCGATAAACTGCTGCGCGCCGGCGATCGGCTGATTTCCACGCATAAGCACGCCGTCCATATCCAACAGGTAACTTTTAGCTGCACTCATAACTCATATCACTTAACCGGCGGCGCACTGGATACCTGCCAAAAACCCAGTATTTTCGCAGTCGTCTTTGAACCCGCCTCATATTGCCTCGAATCGTTGAGAAAAATACAGTCTTCAGGTTATTGCGTCGGTGGATATTGCTGTGCTATAATGCTTCCACGCAGGCCGCTGACGGTTGAACACTCTACTTGTACGGCTTGCTTTTGAAGACGTCTCACGATTCCCGCGTGTTGCTGCGTTAGCCGAATAGCGCGTCACATCGGATGGAATCCTTTTCCATTTTACCTAGGGGAAGGAGTATGGCGATCAGTAAATACAGGACCTCTAATCTCATTATCCTGGCGATAATCGTCCTTACGTTTCTTGTGCTTTGCTTCTGGAATTATTTGCCCGGGCAAGGCAAACAGGAAGTTGTCAAGACGACTAAGACCGTAGTCAAACCGGCGGAGCCGACTCCGGATTGCGCTCCCGCTGTCAAGGATCGCTACAGGGAAATCGCCGCATCCATCGACTCCAGGCGAATGGCTGACGATGTTACCAAGCTGTCCGCATACCCGTCCCGAGTAGTTGGTTACCCGGGATGCGAGAAGGCTGCCGATCATATCGAACAGCAGTTCCGAAACATCGGCCTTTCCAATGTTTCGGTGGAAAAGTTCAAAGTAACCGTCCCTATCGACCAGGGTTCCAAAATAGTCATAAACGGCCGCGAGTTCCCAATCTACGCGCTGTGGCCGAACCTTGTTCGCACCAGCCATCTGCCTCCGGCGGGGCTGCCTGTGCATGTGGTCGATGGCAAAGGCGGGCGGCTTCCTGATTTTGACGAAAAAGTAGTAGAGGGCTGCGCGGCGCTGGTCGATTTCAACTCAGGGACTGAGTGGCTCAATGCTCCCAGGCTGGGCGCGAAGGTGCTGTTGTTTGTTGAGCCGGATTCTACGATGCGCGGTGAGGCTGAGGCCAAATTCAGCGCTATTCCTGTGTCTATGCCTCGGTTCTGGATATCCAAAGCTCACGCAGCAGAAATTCGCGCAATGCTGGCCGGGCTTGATAAGCAATACGACAGAGTCGATCCTTCCAGGCGGCCGCAACTCCAGGCTAGAGTTTTTTGCAAAATGCCGTGGGAGAAGGTCGAAGCCAGAAACATCATTGGCGAGATCGAGGGCACTGATCCTAAGCTCAAAAAGCAGTGGATAGTGCTGCATGCATCCTACGATGGAACCTCCGTGGTTCCGGCTCTTGCCCCCAGCGCGGAATCGACGTGCGGCATCGCGGGCATGCTGGAACTTGCTCGGCTATATAAAGATCCTAAATTCGCTCCCAAACGTTCGGTTATGTTTATCGCCACAAGTGGTCACTACCAGGGGCTGGCGGGTATGCGGGCGTTTATGGAGAATCATATCGACTCCTACGTTATACCAAGTGCGCTCAATATCTGGCTCGCCAGGACATGGCCGGCCGGTAAGAGCACGTGGGCCACTCCTGTCACGGCTATACTTCTTCTGGTGATTCTGCTATTGGTCGTAAACGCGATCTGGGGAAAGCTGAAGCTGGCGAGGGAGGGCAGACCGTGGATGATCGGCTTGCCGCTGCTTTTGTTGGCGCTGTCGATTGGTGCGACGTGCGGGGTTTATGCCAAACTGGCTAAAGGATTCCAGCCGGTCAATCAGCCCAGAGATTTTTATCTTTGGAGTGGGCTGGACCTCAGCAGCCAGACGCAGGGAGTGGGAATATTCTACAAAGGATACTTCTACGACTACCGAGAGGATATCCAGGGTAAGTTCTCCGATGTTGCGGGCCGTAGCCGCGAAAACTCCGAGCGGATCGCTGCTGCGTTGGGTTTCTTTGATGATAAGGCTTCCCGATTCGCAG
>JAAYKG010000020.1 GCA_012522555.1 Armatimonadota bacterium | reverse complement strand
CATCGCCATCTCAACCGCCTGAGCCTTGAACTCATCAGAATATACACGCTGCTCGTTCATTTTCTATGTCCTCCAAATTACTAGATTTTACAACATGCAACGTGTACATTAAATCTGCGCATTACAATGCAATCAAGCGAGCAATTGATGATGTAGGTCGGGTGAGGGGGTCGGCTTGGCAGATGGAGCGGGCTGTCGAAGTATGAAAGACTGGGCGAGAAGGTAGTATTCGCCCTCACCCTAACCCTCTCCCCCAGGAGAGGGGACATGTGTGCTAACCCTCTCCCCCTACGACGCAGGCACAATTTACTCTCTCCCTTGAGGGAGAGGGGACGCGTGGGCCTAACCCTCTGCCGCGGCTACGACGCAGACACAATTTACCCCCTCTACCTTGAGGGAGAGGGCTGGGGTGAGGGGCCGGCTTTTTGAGAGCCTAAACTCTGATAGAGGGTCGGACGCTGTTGACACCTTCGGCAGGCGGGGATATACTGTGCCTGGGTGATCAAATATGAACGAGAATGACCTCTTTGAAGATGGAGTGCGGGCATTTAAGGCTGGGGAATTCGATGCGGCGGTCGAGAATCTCGAAGCCGCCACCAAGCTCGACAGCGCAAATCATAGGGCGTTTTGTTATCTCGGGGCGGCTTATGCTGCAAAACAGCGCTACAATGCCGCCATTGGAGCATTCAAAATGGCCGAGCAGATCGCTCCTGGCATCGCCAGCATCCACTACAATATAGCCCAAGCTTATGAATCCGCCGGGGTTTTTGACGAAGCCGAGTATGAATATGGCCGTGCATTGGAACTCAAGCCCGATTACGCTTTAGCTCAACAAGCTCTGGCCAAGCTGAAAAAGAGGCTGGACCACGTATAGAGCCACTCGCAATCGACCTTACTGCGGCGAGTGACTCATAAAGAGAAAATGACGATCCCTCCGAATTGTATGCTCGAAGGGATCGTTATCCGCATTTGGATTCTCACTGAAGTGCCTTACTTCGCGAATGGGCAATTGGCGCCACCAGCGCCGGGGCCCATGCCTCTGCCCATATTTCTTCCCTGACCAGCGCCAGGTCCAAGGCCGCAACCAACACCACAGCCCGGCGCAGCGTTCTTGCCCATACCGACTCCGCAGCCTGGCCCAAAGCCACAGCAAGCTCCGAAGCCGCAGCCCGCTCCAAGACACATGCCCGGATTCTTGCAAGCTACTTCTCTGACTTTTGCCTTCTGGGCATCATTCAGCACGTTAAACGCCGCAACGGCATGATCGATTCCGGAGTCTCGGATCGCCGCTCGCGCAGCATCTATCTGGGCAGCAAGATTCTTGATTGCTGGCGCGTCTGGGTTGTTGGCCTTCCACAGATCGCCCATCTCTTTGACCATCGCCTGAACATCAGCTCTTGCCGCCTGAGTCGAATCGGCGAAATCCTTGCGAATCGCCGCGATCTGCGAGACCTGCTGCGGGGTCAGATTGAGTTCGGCTTTAAGCTGCTCGCATACTACTCCCATTCCCCAACCATCTCCAGGGGCCGCAGCCGGATTTCCCGCGCCCGGGCCAGCCTTCGGACCGCGCTGCGCAGTAACCGCAACTGCAGTCAGCGCAAGAGCAAGAATCACCAACACTGCAATAAGTTTCGTCCTCATGTTTCCATCCTCCCGGTGCTTACTGCACCATTACGATAATTGTATCCACATCAAAACAGACTACACATCAGCGACGTCCGCCGCCTTGTTGTGTTCCATCTTGAGGGGCCATATTCGGATTTCCGCCACTGCGGCGTCCGAGTCCAAGCCCCATTCCGCCACCCATTCCATGGCCTTTGCACGGCCCTCCGGTCAGTGAGCACATCCCCCTGCCGATCAAATCACTCATCTTCGTTTTTTGAGTCGGACTGAGATGCGCGCGTAGTTCAATCATATACTCGACCGTATTGAGCTGCAAGGCTTCCTGCGCCCGGCAAAACCGTCTGGTGGCAGCCAGGGTTTGCTCGGGGGTGGAATCGGGATTCTGAAGCGCTTTGAGCAATTCATCTCGCGCATCATAAGTCTCTGCACTCAGTTTCGGTCGAGTAATGGAAAATCGAGCATCGATTTCTTGCATCGCGGAACGCTGTGCATTGGACAATAGGAGATAGTCCTGTAAGGCTGCGAATGCTACCGGCGCTTCACATCCGGCGCAGTGCGGGCTTCTTCGTCCCATCCTGGTGGCTGCAAAAGAGCCGATGCCCAGAATGATTAGCATGCCTACCAGGATCAGTGTGTTTCTATTCACAGGTCTACCTCCTCTCCACGGCCGTCAGGAGTGTGGCTAATAGCAAGCTCAATCACGTCCTCAAACGTGTGAAGGCCCATCGCATTAACCACTTCTTGCTCGGTCGGGATCGCTCTGGCAGCCGGCTCACTCGTCACTATTCCCAGTGCAACCCCGCAGGCTATGCTCATAACAGCCAACGCACCCACGGCCCATCTGCGCAGTGTCTGGACCGGCTTGTGTGCAGTTGCGTGGTTCATCAAGAAATAGTTGTAGTCTCGCACAGGCTGCGGCGCGTGCCACCCATCCAGCAGCGCCAAGGTCTTTGCAATATTCGCCTGTTCGGCCCTGCAATTGGCGCAACCGCTGAGATGATCGGCGAGCGCCTGGGATTGTGCTGTGCCAAGAGTTGAATCCGCCTCCCGCCATATTAGTTTTTTCGCAATTCCGCATCGCATAATTTTCGATCCTCACTAACTCAAACAGCCATTCACCAAATAACCTGCGGGTTAATTGCAACTATAGGGCAAATTCTCGTAATTTCTTGCGTAAGTTCTCTTTGCCGCGGTGCAAAAGAGACTCCAACGCCTTTACCGATATATTCATAACCTCAGCCGCGGCAGCGTAGCTCATCCCTTCATATCTCGTAAGCACGAGCGCTATTCGTTGATTCGCTGGCAAAGAAAGCACGGCCGCTCGAACTTGTTTGCTGATTTCTTTGCGATGTAAAGCAGCCGCAGGGTCGGATTCGGGGGAACCACTGAAGGCACTTTCGTCCAGCGGCTCCAGTTGGACTATTTTTCTCCGCTTGGCGGTGTTCATACAAAGATTGATAAGCACCCTGTAAAGAAAGGTTGTGAACTTGGCTTTGGGGGAGTACGACTTTCGGGCTTGGTAGATGCGAGCGAAACAATCCATAGCGATATCCTCTGCAAGGTCAAGATCACCAAGGGAGCGATAAGCTATGGCTACTGTGCGATCATAGTGTCGATCGAACAGCTCTTTGAAATGAGAATTGTCGCCGGCAGCAACGCGCTGCATCAGCTCGGCATCATTGTCCAATTGCATGGTTTCTAATATAAATGAACAACGGAGCCGAGAATAACCTGCGGATAAATATCAAGAACGCCGTGCCGCAACAAGGCTCCGAGCATACAAGCCGTCGGATAGCCTGTCCATTGCTACGCCTTTCTTGCTCGACGAACAATGCACGAAATAACCGTCTCCGGCATATATTCCGCAGTGGTCCGGGTAGGTGTTTTTGCACGCGAAATATAAGCGGTCGCCCGGCTGCAGTTGATCCCAGGCAACTTCCGAGCCGACCAAAGATTGTTCTCGAGCGGTTCGCGGTAGCTTGACTCCGTATTGCGAAAACACCATCCGCACGAAAGCCGAACAATCCATCCCCGTGGTGGTTGATACTCCACCGTACACATAAGGCACGCCGGTGTATGACATGGCGGTGCGGATGACATCGCAGTCTGTATACGAGCCACGTGATGTGGCAGTTCCTCGGGAGGGCAGTGTGGATCTTGTGGGTTCAGGCTTTCTGGAGACCAATTCATAGCCAATGAGCTTGACTTCGGATGCGCGTATCCAACCCGTCGCATTATTGACCATCAGTACACCCAGCCACTGGCCTTCTTCTTTCACGACCGCGAGTGGGGTTTGTGCTTTGACTTTTGCGTATACCTTGCTGGATTCAGATTTGGTGCTGTGTATAGAAGCTGTGGGTGCGCTTACTACCCCAACCCGACCGATTTTCACAGTCTGAGTATTATTGGTTATAGAAGCTTCAGGCTTTGGTGTGACAGAGCTTTGCTTCGCGGATGAATGCTTGGAAAGTGACGGCTCTTCGAGGCTGAGCGTCAGAGTTTGGGTAGCAGAGGCGGCCGACCACATAGCAGCCATCACTATAATCATAAATAAACGAATTCTAATCAATACACCTGTCCCCCACTGAGCGTGGTCTAATTTACCGTATCAATATAGTTATCGGTATTCTCAGCACAGGTTGTTAGACCGCAAAAGGACCTGGTTGGTTTCGGCTGCCCGCCTAAAACCCGGACCGACCGATTGTACTATCTGTCCAATCAAAACGCAAGGGGTTATTTTGGGATTATTTTGGGTCAGCTTACTCATTCTGGAGTGTGTAAATTAGTAAATGCTGTACTAATTAGCGTGGATAGTATTGCCAACACATGTGCGCGTATGTGGGCGATACTATCCACTTTTTGTCTGTCAACTGGGGCACAGAGCGCTCTATTCTGACAAGAGGGATCTGAATGCAGCGCTAGGACTGTCGTATTCCAAGAATGACATCGGGGCTTCGTTCAGCTTGGTGGATACATCCATTAGCGATAAATCCCCGTCCGCCATGTAGCATCTGGCTAGGTGCATGAGATCATTCATGGAGCCGGTAACGGACCGATTCAATGTCTTGCCGTATGTGACAGCGCCCATCGCTGGCAGAATCAGCCTATCGAAAGCAGCGCCAAGCTCATCGTACGCCAGGTATTCCGCCAGATAGTTCCGCATCGCAGCCAAGAAATCGCTGGGGGATGTCACGCCACTTCCACGCATCACTACCGAGTACAAAGTGTGCGTGTTCGTGATCAGAATATACTGCCGCCGACATTCGGTGAATAGGTGAGCCGTCCAGTCGGCGAACGGATTTGGATCGCAAGGCAACGACTCTAGCTCTCTCGCCCCGATCTTCTTCGCAAGTTTTGTTGTAAGCCGAACTATCATCATATCGCCTCCATCTGCACCTGTCAGATTTGTGTCAGTCCTCACTTGGGATACCACCTCAACGAGAACGGGCAAATGTTGACCTGCGCAGCGAAAAATGTACACGTTGTTCATCATGCTGCGGCTGATATTTTGTAGTTTCTTTCATACTCCTCGGGGCTCATATAGCCCAAAGTAGAATGTAGTCTTACACGATTATAGAATACTTCCACATAATCAAATATATCCCTCCTTGCCTGGGCAATGGTCGCATATTTCTTGTTGTGAATCAGCTCGGTTTTAAGACTTCCAAAGAAGCTCTCGGCTACGGCGTTATCCCAGCAATCACCCTTACCGCTCATTGACTGCTTGAAGCCGAGCTTCTTGAGTTTCTTTGTAAAATCATCACTTGCATACTGGATCAAAAGCAACAAGGACAAGGCTTCGAGTTATGCGAGTATCCATAGACCAGCCCACCACTTTGCGATTGAACAAATCGATAAACACAGCCAGATAAAGCCAACCCTGCGTCGTCCAGACATAGGTGATGTCGGAAACCCAAGCCTTATTTGGCCTATCCACGGCAAACTCTCGATTGAGTAGATTAGGCGCAACAGGCATATTATGCTTGGAATCAGTCGTCACTTTGAACTTGTGCCTGCACTTCCTGAATATGCCGTTTAAGCGCATAACGCGGCGAATCTCACCCAGGCTGCAAGTGATTCCCTTCTTCTTCAAATGAGCATATACTCGACGATAACCATAAGCCCCACGACCGGATTGGTATGCTTTTAGAATCTGACTCAATAACCGTTTCTCACGCTTGCTCGCAGCCTTGAGGTCACGCCTCTTCCAGGCATAATAACCGTGACGAGACACCTTCAGAACCTTGCATAAAACACTTACCGGGAACTGCTTCTCAATCTTCTGGATATAAGCGCACCTTACCGCAGTTCCTCCGCAAAGTACGCTGCGGCTTTTTTTAGTATTTCGATCTCCATCTGATATTGCCTCTCATATATTTTTGCGTGTGAGCCAGGCCAAATACCCCCCCACCCTAAAAGACGCGCGGCTTGATGGCATAATAGATATTGGCGCCTATGCACAAATATTAGCGCTGCTCAATGAATTCATCCCTGGGACTAACCCGGAAGCCGGAGGTAGCAAAATGAGCAAGCCAAGACCCGCCACAGTCGGTGACAGGTTGATAATAATCGGAGCGGGTACAGGCGGGCCGCAGGCTCTGATGGAGATATTACCCCGTTTTGATTCGGTTTTTACGGGAACCATCGTCGTCGTCCAACACATGCGCCCTGGGTTCACTCGAATCCTGGCGCAAAATCTCAGCCACGCCTGTTGTCTACCGGTGTATGAGCCTAAAGACGGGCAAGCTCTCAACTGCTCAGAAATCCTCATCGTCCCCGGCGGAACTTCGTTTAGCCTGAGCAGAATCGAAGGCCTGGACAAATTGATGGTCGGGTTGGAGGACGTAAGCGATTCCCAGGAACGCATAAACAAACGCATTGATGAGGCGATGGCCGCCGCGGCAGATATATATACTCGAAATTGCACCGGCGTACTGTTGTCAGGTATGGGAGACGATGGCCGAGAGGGCATGCGGGCCATAGCTGAGGCCGGGGGCGCTACCCTTGCTCAGGACGAAGAATCGTCTGTCGTTTTCGATATGCCGTCGGCCGCAATCGACGCAGGCGTAGTTCATAAAGCTCTGCCTTTGTGGAACATAACTGATTACATTCTCAAGGGGGAGGGCGCCAATGCAAACGCTGCATAGAACACGACTCGGAGATATGCTCGTAATCGCAGGAATATTGAGCAATGAGCAGCTCGAGTGGGCGCTGGATAGCCAAAGGCACAATTATCAAAGGCTGGGCGATATCCTTCTTGGAGCCAAATTTGTCTCAGAAGATGACATAACCGAGGCCCGCGCGCTCCAGCTCGATATGCCGTATGTTGAGCTTAACAATCCCCAGATTCGCCAAGATGTGATCAAGCTGGTGCCGGAGCACATTGCTCGAACCTATAACCTGATCCCCATAAGCGCCTCCCAAAGCAAAATAACCATTGCGATGGACAACCCGATGGATGTGGAAGCTATCGACACCGTCGGTCGCTGCTCTAAAAGACGGGTTACTCCTGTGCTTGCAGGCGCTTCGCGGATTCAGAGCGCTTTGGATCACGTCTATGGCACGGGGGGCGAAGATATTATCGCCTCCATAGAAGAAGCTATCGGCGATGTCGAGGTGCAGTCCGAAGCGGATTTGAGCGATGATCTTGCCGAAGAGCGCAGGCAAAGCACGCAGGCGCCGGTGGTCAAAACTGTCAATCTGGTTCTTCAGGAAGCCGTCAAGCAGCGAGCCAGCGATATCCACTTCGAGCCGAGGGCGAATAACCTTGAGATCAGATACAGACTCGATGGGGCTTTGCAACACATCCGCAATCTGCCCAAGCAGCTTCAACCAGCGATTCTGAGCCGCATTAAAATTATGGCGGATATGGATATTGCCGAAAAGCGACTGCCTCAAGACGGCAGGATTAAGGTGAAAATCGCTAACAAGCGCATCGAACTGCGTATATCTTCCCTGCCGACCCAGTATGGCGAAAGGATCGTCATCAGAATCTTCGACAGAGCCGCGCAGCAACTGACAATAGAGAGCCTTGGCATGGCCGACCAGCAACAGGAGGTTTTCGACAGGCTGATACGCAAGCCCCACGGTATTATCCTCGTCACCGGCCCTACAGGAAGCGGCAAGACAACAACATTATACTCGGCGTTGAATGAAATCCGCTCGACCGAGACGAATATTATGACCTGCGAAGACCCGATAGAATATGAACTTGAAGGCATCAGCCAATCGCAGATCAACGTTCGCGCCGGTTTGACGTTCGCATCACAACTACGAGCGATTCTTCGACAGGACCCCGACATTATACTGGTTGGAGAGATACGCGACAAAGAGACCGCAGAGGTTGCTTTCCAAGCGGCGATGACGGGGCATCTGGTCTTCTCGACTCTGCATTGTAATGACGCCCCATCCGCGATCACCAGGCTAATTGATATGGGTGTGGAGCCGTATTTGATCGGATCATCGGTGATCGGCGTCCTTGCGCAAAGATTGGTGCGAACCCTCTGCCCGCGATGTAAGGTTCCGTATACCCCAACCCCGGACGAGTTGGCGGTTATCAGCCAGGTCGCTCAAGATGCCGATGCGCAGTTCTATGCCCCTTCGAGTTGTGGCGCGTGTAACGATCGCGGCTATTCCGGCCGAATGGCAGTTTTTGAATTGATGGCGGTCGACGAGGACATTCGAAGACTGACCCTAAGCTCGCCCACGTCCGATCAGGTGCGCGAACTGGCTCTGACAAAAGGCATGAAAACTATGAACGATCACGCGGCTGAAAAAATCCGCGCCGGACTTACGTGCGTTGACGAGGTTCGTCGGAAGGTATTTATCGGTGACGACGCGTAATACACTGTATGGAGCTTTACGGACTAAATCGGGCCGAGCTTTCGTCAATATGCGATCAGCTCGGCCAACCTGCTTTTAGAGGAAAACAGATCGCGGAATGGCTGTATCGCAGCGGGGTACGCAGCTTTGACTGTATGACAAATCTGCCGGCGGCGCTGCGGGACAAATTGAATCAAACCTCTACCATAACCCGATCAGAAATCGTAAAACGCTCCGAATCCGCAGACAAAACTGCAAAATATCTGCTCAAAATGGCTGATGGGCAAACCATCGAGAGCGTGCTGCTCCCCTACCCCGACCGCATAAGCGTTTGCGTATCCACACAAATCGGCTGTCCGGTGGGGTGTGTGTTCTGTGCGACTGCGATGTGCGGATTTGTGAGGAATCTCAGCGCGGGCGAGATAGTAGACCAGGTGAGCGCTCTTCAACAGCAAGCCGGTCGTCGAGTCACGCACGTGGTAATGATGGGGATGGGAGAGCCTTTGCTCAACTTTGATAACGTCGTTAAAGCGCTTCATCTATTAAACGATGAGCTTGGCATTGGTATGCGCAAGATGACCGTATCCACCGTTGGCATTGCCCCTGCGATAGACAGGCTGCGTGATCTGGATTTGCAGATTACCCTGGCCGTGTCTTTGCACACGCCGGATGATGATTTGAGGCGCCGTTTGATCCCGATTGCCGACAAATATCCGTTGGTGACCCTGATGCAATCGTGCCGAGAATATACTCAGCACACAAAGCGCAAAATTACGTTCGAGTATCTTATGCTCGCCGATGTAAATGATTCTCAGCCCCAGGCGATGGAATTGGCGGCACTGCTGCAACATACGCTGTGCAATGTCAACTTGATCCCGTTCAATGAGGTGGAGGGATTGCCGTATCGACGACCCAATCGGGCGGCTATCGAGGCATTCAGAAAGGTGCTGGAGGACAATGGGATAGAGGTGACGCAAAGGATGGAGCGCGGGAGGCCAATCTCAGCGGCCTGCGGCCAGCTCCGGCGCAGACAATTATCTTCTTGATTTTGGCGGGAGTGCGTGGGAATCGAACCCACCCAACGCCTTATTCAGACGTCACACAGGTTTTGAAGACCAGGCGAGCCACCAGGCCCGATTCACCCCCAACAACAGCCTGAATATATCACAGGAAACGTTAACTACGCAACTCAAAGCAATCGAGCAGGCAAAGCGAATAGCCGTGCCTGCTCGTTATGGTAGCGGAGGTCAGGATCGAACTGACGACGCCCCGGGTATGAGCCGGGTCCTCTAACCAGCTGAGGTACTCCGCCGTACCGATAGTATTTTACCAAGATGCTATGCTGTTCGTCAACAGTTTGTTTGTTAAAGTGTTACGTTTGCACCGATTTTAAGCGTCTAAAGAGCCACAATCCGCCAAAATAACCGTCATTGTAGAAAGCAAACATAAATATTTGTGCTTTAGCCTTGCCAATGCCCGCCGGATTGATATATAATCCGTAGCGGTGGTAGCTATGGAAGACGAGCAAAATGCGGCAGTTGAGATAAGCGGCGAAGATCAGGCGCTGGTTGGGGCTGCGGAGAGAATCTCTGCGGCGCTTGATGTCGCAATTGAAGTTCTTGATGAGATGCAAAAGATCATCTCTGCCGGAAAGCCGAAAGCTCTGAAGATCAAGCTTGGCGAGCACACTTTGGCAGAGTTTCCAGCAGAGTTTACCGCCACTACGGCGTTTGCCGCAGGGCTGGCCGCTGTGCTATTGACCAAGCTGGCGATTGAAATGGAGCACGAGGACAAGAGGTGAACGGTGTGCGGGACCAAGTTCAGGAAGAGCGCAGTCTCTTACAGTCGCATTATGTGGCCTTGACGGATCAAGATATTGTCCGTATTGCGCAAGCCGGCGACGAACAGGCATCTGAATTCCTCCTTTATAAGTATCGCAGCCTGGTTAGGACCAAAATTCGATCATATTTTCTGATGGGAGCAGAGAAAGAGGATCTGCTGCAAGTAGGTATGATCGGTTTATGGCAGGCCATCGTTGACTATCGGCCGGAAAAAGAGATTTCATTTATCTCATTTGCCAGAATCTGCATCGAGCGCCACGTTATCACCGCGATTAAGACCGCAACTCGACAAAAGCAAACTCCGCTCAACACGTCGGTTTCTTTGGAATATCCATCTGATGATAATGATTCCGAATGGAACCTCGCCGAAATACTCGTCTCCAGTGACACCGTCGACCCAGAAGAGTTGGTGCTGCAAAGAGAGGACAATTCTAGATTGCAGGACATGCTGCGCAGAATGCTCAGCGATTTTGAATGGCAGGTGTTGTCTGGGTATCAAGTCGGAAAATCCTACCGTGAGATCGCCTGCGATCTGCACTGCAAAACCAAATCCGTCGACAATGCATTGGCCCGCATCAAGCGCAAAATATCTTTGTCACCTTTCGCATGGCCCGGAATTACCGACGAGATTTGCTAAGAAAGCCCTACCCCACCCTTCCGGAAAGTTGGCTGTAGCCCGCATCGGCTCTGCCGCAATTGCCACCGCGTAACTAATTATTAATTGTCTACAGATTCTTCTCCGTTAATCCCACTAATGATGGAACAATTTGTTTGAGCGGCGAGCAGGGAAAGGAGAGCTATATGGCGGCTGTCGGCCTTCCGGAAATCCAACCCGATCGCTCCGTACGACTGACAAAGCGAGAGCTGGAAGTGCTGTTTTTAGTTGTAGAAGGCAGATCCAGCAAGGAAGTGGCCGATGCTTTGTACGTCTGCAAGCGGACAGTGGATTTCCATCTAGCCAACATATATGACAAGCTCCAGGTGTCCAATCGCGTACAGGCTTTCCGACGCGCGACTCGATTGGGTTTGATCCCATTGGAAGCATCGCTGAGAGAAAACTGACGGATACCTAGCCCAGTCTCGTTGATACGGCGGTTGCAGAAGTATTGCGGCCGCCGTATCGCATTTAACGTATGTGCAGGTGGTATAAGCGGCCATCAGCACACTCTGCCATAGCCTGCGATCCATCCCCTGATTTTGTGAAGTTTATGAGAGAGGACGGTAGTTCGCATACTTG
This sequence comes from Armatimonadota bacterium, assembly GCA_012522555.1. Lineage (GTDB taxonomy): Bacteria > Armatimonadota > UBA5829 > UBA5829 > UBA5829 > DTKD01. The sequence goes on along the minus strand of JAAYKG010000020.1, from coordinate 8,647 downwards.
TTTGATCGCGCCATCCGACCCGACTGCAAAAAGTCTCTTCTCCCCATCGCTTGTAAGCACAAACCCGGTGTCTAGCACGAGCAGTGGGGTGACCTGCAGCAGCATTGAGCCTTTATCCCAGAATTTGCGGCCAAGATAATCATACAGCGCCGCATGTCGCTCCGGCATAGATTGGCCGGAGTGCTGGATCGACTTGCGATAGCCGACACAGATAAAAGCGGCGTTCGGGGAGATGTGAACATTTGTCGCTTCGGCTGCAATCAAAGGAATACGGCGGATATCCTTGCCGTTTTCCTCCAAAAGTGTCACTACCCCATCGTCTTTGGGGTTGTTGGCATTGGACCTAAGCACAAATCTGTTAGAATTGCTCAGCGGCTCGGCAAAGTGCGACTTGTTTGAGTCGAGATTGCTCTCCCAGTTCACGCGGCCGCGCAGATCGGTGCTGCGAAGTGTGGAAGGTTGTTGTGTGGTATATAACAACTGCTCAGATCGCAAATCCAACGCAAGGGAAACCGGTATCCCAAGCGATTTGAATCGACGGTAACGCTTGGATTTCTTACTTATAGTAATGTAGTAGATGCGCTTCTCTTGTGTTCCAACCACAAATATCGCCGTGTCGCCATCGCTGGCTGCGTCCACAGACCAAACAGCGCTGGGCAGATTCATCTTCCAGGATTCCTTGCCGTCGGCGTCAAGGAACACCAGGCGGGTGTTGTCAGGATCGCGGTGTGAATATACAAGAGTGCAAGCGCCATCCGGGGATACTACGGCGCGGTTGGCTCCGGACACGTTTGCAGAGTACCTTTTGTTTCCTATACGATCGTAACAGACTATCTTCCCATCATTAGAGGCAGTGCAGATATAGTCGTCCGATCCCGAAAATGATATGGTATCGGCCTGGGCTGCGGGGGTGTCCCAATCGATTCTAATTTCCGGGGCTTTGCCTCCGGTCATAACTGTCGGCGTTAGAAACACCCGAATAACAAGTATTAACGCCAGGCAGATTGCCAGACCGAAAATCAATACTATAACGCTGCGAATGGTTGGGTTGAGTCTTAACACTTAAATGGTGTTCCTGTTACAGATTGAGGTGTCATAAGCAACGTTCAAAGCATATCACCGTCTAATAGGCATGTCAACGCAGGCGTGCGTCGCAACCAGTTGATTAGTAGCAGCAAAAAATGGGAATGCTGTTCAGGCAGAAAGGATCATGGACTATGACAAAAAGATTTATACTCGCAGCGCTTTTGCTGCTTGGCGTCATTTTTATTGTGACGGCAGTGTTTGCTAACTTGAGCGCTGGAACCAAAGCGCCGGATTTTACTCTGCAGACACTTGATGGAAAGAAATTCACTCTGGCAGATAACTTTAAGGCTCCTGGCAAGGTTGTGCTGCTTGATATCTGGGCGACCTGGTGCCCTCCGTGCCGTGCGGAGATTCCGCATCTTGTCAAACTTCAGAACAAATACAAGGACAAAGCCGTAGTTTTCGTAGGCGTGGCGGTGGATGATAAAAAGGCGGACGTTGCATCTTTTTCTAAGAAAAATAAAATCAACTATACTGTCTGTGCTGACGAGAAAGGCAAGACGATTTCAAGCAAATATCAGGTGCGAGGCATCCCAGCCACCTATATAATCGACAAGAAGGGCGTGATCCGATACGTTCACTCAGGGTTTGGCGGCGCAGATGACGCTGCAAAGATGGATAAGGAGATTGCCTCTCTTCTCAAATAAGCCTAAGATTTGAAACTATTGTGTGGGCCGGTGAAATTCGCCGGCCTTTTTATTGTCAATATTGTTGTGTTTCTTCATCTTGTTCTCTAGTTGGCGCTGCATTTCTTATTACTACTGACACATGACTGGTAATATTACTAGTTTTTGGCCTCACCTATTGACCATTGTTATTTACCATGCTAACATACGGGTGTTGGAGTGCTACTAACCACACGAAAGCGGCCGAGAAGCTATGCAAGGCCCCGTACAGGCGACAGCGATCGTCACCAATTTTAAGGAGGAATCTGAAAGATGAAGAGGTTTGTTTTACTGTTTCTGCTTTGCGCCGCATTCATAAGCACGCAAGCTTTGGCTGCAGTGATAGTCACCGAAAACTGGGAAAGTGGCGCGGGCTCTTGGGTTGATGGGGCCGCGGGCGCAGCTATTGTCAACGACTCTGTCACAAACCTGCTTGACGCAGGCAACCACGCTATAAAGGTTCCAGGGTCAGAAGCGTCAGGCGAAATTGGCACGAAACTTCTGACACTCGCTGCTACCACAGACCCGAACTGGGTAATCACCTATGATTTCTATTCAACAGGAACGCGAGACTATCTGCAGATCATAGGCAACAACTCAGGTGGCTCATTGGCCCAACTCATTGCACTGGGTCACTATAATGCCGGTGTCGACTACACCAAATACAACTATCGCGTCGCGTTCGGCAGTGTGGGCTGGAAGGACACCACATTAACCAGAAGTACGAATAAATGGCACGCCATGAAGATTGAACAGATCTACAACCCGGGCGACGCCACGGCTACTGTGAACTTCTATATTGACAACTCATTTCTCGCGACAGCTGCCACTTCGGCTATCAACGGGGTGTCTGTTCTCAAAGCCGGTTCCGGCTTGACAAATGGGGGCGGCCCCGCGTATTTTGACAATATCGTTTTGACTAGCGGCGCCATCCCCGAGCCGGGCAGCATGCTCGCTCTTGGCGCTGGCATGATTGGTCTTCTGGGCGTTATTCGCCGCAGAAAATAAACAATCGTTCTTCTATGCTTTTGAGCCGTCGGCTAAAAACCGACGGCTTTTTTTGGCCGATGATTAATTGACCGATTCCCCATTCGCTACAGAGCCATCGAGGTTAATTTAATTTTTTTGGGGAATGAACGTATGAGACGTACCAACAGTATTGTTAGAGGATTTGTAGTACTGTTATAATAATAAGCGCGCAAGCTTGCGCGGGAAAGGAGGTTCGTATGTCGCAACTGACCCGACAAGACATCGAGAGCGTTGCGTACCTTTGCCGGATGACTTTGTCCGAGCAGGAGAATAGTATACTGACCGACCGCATAAACATCATTCTTGAAGACATTCAAGAGCTTACCACCCTCGACACAGACGGAGTCACTCCCACGTCACAAGTCATTTCCGCTGTCAATGTAGTTCGCAAAGATGAAGTCACACCTTCTCTTACAGCAGAGCAAGCAACTGCTAATGGTCCACAAGTAGCTGAGAATTGTTTTGTGGTGCCTAGAGTAGTAGACACGTAAATGCTCAATAAATATTTCCGGTTTTTATATCCACTTCGAGGAAGAACTGATGGCAGATAAGTTGTACGAATTAACGGCGCATGAGTTGTCTGATATGATTCAGAGCAGGCAAGTTAGCGCTCGAGACGTGACGCAGAGCTTTTTGGACAGAATAGATGCAGTCGACAAGAGCGTGAAGGCATACATTACCACGACTCCGGAGGCTGCTTTGGCACAGGCGCAGGCGGTAGATGACGCTATTGGACGAGGAGAAGCTGTTGGCGCGTTGGCGGGCATACCGGGGGGCATCAAAGACAATGTTTGTACTTATGGCGTGCTTACCACCTGTGCATCAAAGATGCTTACCAACTTTACCCCCGTTTATGATGCCACTGTGGCTGCTCGGCTGAACAATGCCGGTGCCGTTATGACCGGCAAAACTAACCTCGACGAGTTCGCGACAGGATCGTCTACCGAGAACTCCGCGTGTTTCACCACTCATAACCCTTGGAATCTGAAGATGGTGCCGGGTGGGTCAAGCGGTGGATCGGCGGCTGCGGTCGCTGCGGACGAGTGCGCATTCGCATTAGGCACTGACACAGCCGGCTCGGTTCGTCAGCCTGCGTCGTTTTGTGGCGTTGTTGGGTTTAAGCCGACTTATGGTTTGGTATCGCGTTATGGGGTGACATCGCTTGCGTCTTCGTTAGACCAGGTTGGCCCGATCACCAAAGACGTGTCGGACTGCGCTATGGTGCTCAATGCTATCGTTGGAAAAGATCGCCTGGACGGAGTCACTCTGGATATAGAAGCTAAGGACTTCACCAAGGCTCTTGCCAAAGACGTCGCAGGACTGAGAATCGGCGTCGCTGCTGAGTGTTTTGGGCCTGAGATAGATGCGGACGTAGAAAAAGCCGTTCGCGGGGCGATTGATGTGCTGATTGGTCTGGGGGCGTCGAGCAAGGAGATTGCGCTGCCGCATCTGCGCTATGGAATACAGGCTTATTCCATTATCGCAGCGGTGGAGAGTAGTTCTACCCTCGCTCGCTTCGATGGCGTTCGCTTCGGAGTTCGCTCCAAACATGCGGGTGATGCAACTTTGATGTCGGAGAAGACCCGGGAAGAGGGGTTCGGGCTGGCAGTAAAGCAGCGACTAATACTGGGCACGCACTTGCTTACAGGCTCATGCTATGACGAATATTTCATTAAAGCCCAAAAGATACGGACACTTATCATACGCGATTTTGAGAAGGCGTTTGAGGAGTGCGACATAATTATCTCACCCACTTGCCCAACTGTCGCCTTTGAGATAGGCGAATACAGCGATAATCCTTTGGCAATGAGAAACGCCGATGCCTGCACAGTGCACGCCAACCTGGTCGGGATCCCATCGATATCTGTTCCGTGCGGTTTTAAGGACGGTCTGCCGATTGGTTTGCAGATAACGGGAAAACATCTCGACGACGAGACTCTGCTCAGAGTCGCATATACGTATGAGCAAACTACTGATTGGCATAAAAGGAAACCACAACTGATCTGAGTCGATGCGTATCGACTGCGATTTGATCCCGGGGCTAGATAGATAGTAAGGAGGCGGGGGATCGCAGGTGTAACTGCCTGCTCCCCATTCCAAAAAAATGGTAGAGTATGAACCTGTCATAGGCATGGAAGTTCACGTGGAACTGCTGACGAAGTCCAAAATGTTCTGCGGATGTGAGGTTGCTTTTGGAGGCGCGCCAAACACCAGATGCTGTCCTGGCTGTCTTGGACTGCCTGGAGGTCTGCCGGTGGTTAACGAGAAGGCAGTGGAGCTTATGACCAAAGCTGCGTTAGCCCTCCATTGTGAGATAGCTCCAAGGACGATCTTTCATCGAAAAAATTATTTCTATCCCGACCTGGCAAAGAACTATCAGGTGTCACAATTTGATAAGCCTCTCGGCGAAAACGGCTATGTTGAGATTCTGGCGGGCGGCAAACCCAAGAAGATTGCGGTGCGGCGCGTTCATATGGAGGAAGACACCGGAAAACTGCTGCACGTTGAGGGCAACCGCAGTCTGGTGGATTTCAACCGCAGCGGAATGGCGCTAATGGAGATCGTCACGATGAACCCGCCCCCGCCGGGGTTTGACCAGATCGAGTCGGCGGAGGAAGCGCGGGAATATCTGCAGCGGCTTCGGCAGATTCTACTCTACCTGGAGGTGTCGGACTGCAGGATGGAGGAAGGCAGTATGCGCTGCGAGCCGAACATCTCCATTAAACCCAAAGGACAGACAAAGCTCGGAACTAAGACCGAGATCAAAAACCTGAACAGCTTCCGCGCCGTGTATATGGGCGTTGATTTTGAGCTTAAAAGGCAGGAGAAAGTGCTGCGCGAGGGCGGGAAAGTGGTTCAGGAGACCCGAAGATGGGATGATGATCGCGGGGTGACGGCTTCGATGAGGTCGAAGGAACACGCCGAAGAGTATCGCTATTATCCTGATCCGGATCTGTCTCCGATGTTGTTTGACGAAGAATATGTCGGAAGGATTCAAGCTCAAATCCCTGAACTACCGCTCGATAGGCTGCGCAGGTTTATGGCGGATTATGGCATCAGTTAGGTCGACGCCGAAGTGTTGACCGATTCTCGCGAATTTGCCGATCTATATGATTCCTGCGCTAAAAGAGCGGGAGACCCCAAAGCGGTGGCGAACTGGTTGACAGGGGAGTTTTTGAGATTGCTAAATGCCAAAGGAGTGTCGATAGCCGAGGCTAAAATCACGCCAGTCGGGCTTGCGGAACTGCTGGAAATGGTGGATGCCGGCAAAATCAATCGCAACACCGCTAAGGCTGTCTTTGATGAGATGTTCACCTCCGGTAAATCGGCCGCGGATATTGTTAAGGCTAGAGGGCTGGAACAGGTCTCAGATACGTCTGCTATTGAGGCTGTGATAGACTCGATAATCGCCGAAAACCCGAAAGAAGTCGAGCGGTTTAGGGGTGGAGAAGATAAACTGGTCGGATGGTTCGTGGGCCAGGTGATGAGACAGATGAAAGGCAAAGCCAATCCCGGAGTGATTAACCAGGTTCTCAAAGGCAAACTGGAGGGCTGATCGGATAAGGATTTAGAGACAACGCCGTTGAGGTGCTAAGGTGAAAGTTTATAATTGTGATGTGTTGGTTTGTGGAGGGGGGCCGGGAGGAATATGTGCGGCGGTTAGCGCGGCTCGCAACGGGGCCGACACGCTGCTTGTCGAGCGTTACGGATATCTGGGAGGAATGGCGACAGCGGGTCTGGTGTTTCCGTTTATGACTCGGTTTGCCGGCGGAAAGCAGATAATTGACGGGGTTTTTCAGGAGATTATCGAGCGCCTTGACGCGAAAGGCGGCTATGGCGGTCCGGATCGCTCTGCGATGTTCGACGCGGAAACATTCAAGATTGTTGCTGATGAGATTTGCCTGGAGTCCGGGGTGCGCCTGCTGCTGCACACTATGGTGGTTGAAGCAGAGGTTGTCGATGATCGAATCGCATCGGCGACTCTACACAATAAATCCGGGACAGCCACGGTGCAGGCGAGTATGTTCGTCGACGGGACCGGAGATGCGGACCTTGCCTATATTGCTGGAGCGCCGTGTGAAAAAGGTCGGGCCAGCGATGGTCTGGCGCAGCCGATGACCCTCAACTTTCGGGTTGCCGGGGTTGATAAGAGCCGGATGCCGGAGCGCGAGGAGATTACTGCGCGGTATCTTGAGGCTCGTGCGGCGGGTCGAATTGATTGTCCCCGAAACGATGTCCTTTGGTTCCACACGATGCGCGACGATGAGATACATTTCAATACGACTCGAATAATCAATTCGGATGCGACCAACGCAGAGGACCTGACCAGGGCTGAAATCGATTCCAGAAGGCAGGTTGCGCAGTATGTTAGATGGTTGGTGAGCGATATACCCGGGTTTGAAAGCGCCCATCTTCAGATGACGGCAGCACAAATCGGCGTTCGCGAAAGCCGCAGGGTGGTCGGTGAGTATATGCTGACTGCGGAGGACCTGTTGTCGGCGAGAAAGTTCGATGATTGCATCGCGCGTGGATCGTATCCTGTGGACATTCACGACCCTGACGGAGGCGGGACTGTCCTGAAACACCTGCAGCCTGGCGAAAGTTATGATATCCCGTATCGTTGTCTGGTTCCCAAGGATGTTGACAATTTGCTGATAGCGGGCAGGCCGATTTCGTCTACGCACGAGGCGCATTCGGCCATCAGGGTTATGCCGATTGCCGCAGCTATTGGTGAGGCCGCCGGCACTGCCGCTGCAATGTGTGTTAAGAACAACACAATTCCGCGCAAGCTCGCTGTCGAGGAGTTGCGCAGAACACTGCTTGCTCAGGGGGCGAATCTGGGCTAGCCATCTTATTGAGGATTGCGATGCCATATGTAACCTGGATCATAGCATTTTGTGTGCTTTGTCTGCCCGCGAGTGCGGATTCGGCAAAGCCAAAGGATATGGCCTGCTCGGACTTCTTAAAAAGCCTGTATGATAAAACTCGCGAGCAATGGGAAGTGGCGATAGTACAAGAGGTCAAGGCGGGGCGCACGCCGGCGTTCAACAAGATATTCGTCACCATCAAAGTGGAGGACACGGACTCCAAGGGCAAGTCACATACGCTTCTTTACGAAGTGTCCCCCGATTACCTCGCGATCGGTTCCGATGTGGATTTTGTACGTATTCCGCTCACTCCAATGGCAGCACAGCCGATAGCCGACCATCTGAATTGTATATTGCCAACCCGCAAGATGGTCGATCAGATATATAAACAAGCCTCTATCAAATTGCCGCCCAAGCCCCTTACTGAAAATCGCAACTCGCTGTCCACATTTGTTGAACATAATCGCATAATCGAGTCTCAGCGTGTTGGCAAGCCCATTGGAAGTTTGGTTGCGGGGATCAAGAAGGATGTAGTCGTCACTAATCTGCTGCAGCAAAGGGAGAACAGAGTGGCCATTTATGGATGGCACCAACTCGACGGCAAGCCGATTCAACCGCTGACCACCGTTCATGTAAACTGGTATGTAGATTATAGTCACGGTATTCGGCTGGTGAAGCGGCAGGCGACTCTGGATGGCAAAGGCTGCGATCTGCGGGATTTGCTAAAAAACGCTGATTTGTGTTTTCTAATCAGCGACGAAGGCCCGATTGGAGTGCCGCACTATTAAGCAAGCTATTTTTCAATTTTTTGTGCAGGAAGGGTTTTGCAGAAATTGTCTGGAAGTTGAAATATAGTATGCGCGGGAGAGTATCCAGCCCGAAGTAAGGTGGAAGACAAAATGTCTAGAGTATTATTGTTAGTATGCGCAGTCGTGATGTTGTTTGCTGCTGGGATCAGCGGTGCTTCGGCGAAGACGAAGGGGAAGAAAAAAATGTTAT
>JAAYKG010000174.1 GCA_012522555.1 Armatimonadota bacterium | reverse complement strand
TATTCTATAATCGTGTAAGACTTCATTCTTCTTTGGGCTATATGAGCCCCGAGGAGTTTGAAAGAAACTACAAACTACGAGTCGCAGCATGATGAACAACGTGTACATTTTTTGCTGCGCAGGTCACATATCCTTTACGGTAGTGCTAAAATTCTCGCGTCATCGGCCGATAATAATACTGCGTACTACGCCACGAGAAGGAGCTCGAACATGAATCTTTGCGTTATCGGAACAGGGTATGTCGGTTTGGTCACGGGGACGGTGTTTGCTGATCTGGGCAATAATGTTGTCTGTTGTGACAATGATGCCTCAAAAATCGATATGCTCGATCGTGGCGAGATGCCAATTTATGAGCCGGGCTTGGAAGAAATGGTCAAGCGCAACGTTGAAGACGGCAGGCTGACCTTTTCGACAGACCTCGACAAAGCTGTGCGTGACAGTGAAGTGGTCTTTATCGCAGTCGGAACCCCGACCGGCAACAATGGCTACGCTGACCTCAGCGCGGTTAAAGACGTTGCCAAAGTAATAGCGCGAAACCTCGACCGCTATAAAGTAATCGTCAACAAAAGCACTGTCCCAGTCGGCACAGGCGATCTCGTGCGGGAGATTATCGACATAAACAAGGTTCGACTGGATGTGGAGTTCGATGTTGTCTCCAATCCCGAGTTCCTGCGTGAGGGCAACGCAATTAACGACACGCTGCGCCCCGATCGCATCGTTATAGGTGCGCCCAGCCAAAACGTGGCTATGCGAATCCTCGAGTTGTATGCCCCGCTCGAAAGGCCGATGATAATCACCGATGTGCATTCCGCCGAAATGATCAAATACGCTTCCAATGCATTTTTGGCGACCAAAATATCGTTTATCAATGCGATCGCCAATATCTGCGAAATCGCGCATGCAGACGTGGTCCAAGTGGCCAAGGGTATGGGGTTGGATAAACGCATAGGGCACGAGTTCTTGAGCGCGGGGTTGGGTTATGGTGGATCGTGTTTCGGCAAAGATACATCCTGTCTGGTCAGCACCGCGCAAAAACTGGGCTACGACTTTACACTTTTGTCTAATGTGATCGAGATAAACGATCAGCAGCCAACACGATTCACCGATCGAATAAAGACAGCGCTGGGTTCACTTAAGGGTAAGAATGTAGGCGTACTGGGGCTGGCATTCAAGCCTAACACCGATGACCTGCGCGACGCAAAGTCACTGCAAATCATCTCGAATCTGCTTGCGGAAGGAGCCAACGTGCGGGTCTACGACCCGATTGCCATGCCCAACACCAAAAAAATATTCCCGCAGATCGAATACTGCGAAAACGCCTATGATACCGCGAATGGCGCGGATGTGCTGCTGATCGTCACCGAATGGAATGAATTCAAGTATATTGACCTTTCAAGGCTCAAGGAATTGATGGCGCAGCCGATAATATTTGATGGACGTAATATCTACGATCCCGATCGGATGAGCCGCTTGGGCTTCGACTACTATTGTGTTGGACGGCCCACGGTCAAACGAGATTCTAACTAGACATCATCCGTCGGGTAGGATTGGAGCGGCGATGATTGCAACGGCAGAGCTGAACAAAAGATACGCGAAAGGTTTGGAATACTACGACCAGGGCTTGCTGCGAGATGCGCTGACAGAGTTCGAAACGGTATGCCGAGAAGCACCCGAAGGCAGCCCGCAGGCCAAACTGGCGCATTTCTATATAGGAGAAGTGCACGCCAGGCTTGCTGAAGAGTCCGCAGGGCGGGGCGCACGGGAACACGCCGAACAACACCTGCGTTCGGCGATAGAACGAAACCCGAACTTCCCGGACTTGCATTATCAGCTCGCCTGTGTGATCGCGGAAAACGGCCTCTTGAGTGAGGCGCTTGATGAGTTGAATAACGCCTTGCAAATTAATCCGAGCTACTCCAAGGCTCTTTTCATGAGAGGAACCCTGTTTTATCAGATCGGCAACTATTCGCAAGCCATCGAAAGTATCGCAAAAGCCATTGATACTGAGCCTAGATATGATACGGATCTATTTGTCCAAGCGATGGCTGCGCACGACCGTGGCGATCACCGGCGTGCTCTGGCTCAGTTTAACGAACTCGCCCTTACCAACGTTGACGACATCTCTTTTCATTTCGCTGTCGGCAAGAGACGGTATCGGTGTGGCGACTATAAAGGCGCAGTGGAAGCTTTCGAGCAAGCGCTCAGCCTTAATTCCACATATCCCGATATCCGTAACTGGTATGGCCTGGCCCTAATGGGCTGCGGCCACAATGAAAAGGCTCTTGAACAATTCCAGCAGGCGATAGAGATTAACCCTGAATATGTCGGAGCCACGATCAATGCGGGAGTGGCATGCGAAATGATGGGCAATCGTGCTGAGGCCAAATCGTTCTATCAACGTGCGCTCAAGCTCGATCCTGATAGCCTGGAAGCGCGAGAGAGGCTGGAACATTCTCCCAGCTAATGCGCATTCATTTTCAGTTGCATAATAGGGCGCGAGTCTTTAGACCCGCGCCTTTTTGCTTTGCTGGTTCATCTCAGGTGGAGGTTGATATAATGTGCCGGATGGTTTGCGCTGCATATGTACTGCAGCTGCTTTCGGAAGTGTTGCGTCAAGAGCAAATCGCAGGCCGAATGCCAGATATCCCGCACAAGCCGAATACGCTCTTCCGCTCAGAACCGCTCCATCCGACGAACCAATTTCATCACAAGCGATCCCGTCGTCAAGCTCCGCAGTCTTGAGAAAATCCAGCACAGACGCGCTGTTGCCGGACAAAAGATCGTTCACCAGATCCGGAACGGATGGGTTTTGTCGTCTTTCCGCATTGTGTTCGGAATTGATCCACTCGACAGTGTTTTTATACACTTTGTCATCCTTCGCGCAGAATCCGAAATATGTGAGCAGTTTCAGGCTGCCGAACGGGTCGTCTCCCAGATCAAAGTTGCCATTCAGATCTATACTGCGGGCGAACATATCTCCCATTGGGCCTTTTACTACGAAATGTTTTTGGATCGCTGCACGCAGCTTGTTGGACAGAGCGGTTGCTTCGTCCACACGATCCATATCGCGAATCCGTTCGTAGAGCATACCTAAATCGAGTAATACGCGCCACACAAGCACATTTGCCAGACACCCGTACGGATACTTCGAGACCTCGCCGGAAGGTGACCACAAAGTCTCGAAAAGCATCGTGTTCGAGTTGCGCTGCACCATCAAAATATCTTTAATGGTGTTAACCCCTGTCTGCACCCGGCGGTCGAACAAAATTGACACATCTTCTGTAATCTTAAGATACATCTGCAACGCGCGAACCGGCGCACACAACTGATCTAGCGCAAACCCCGGCTGCAGCAGAATGCCGTCAAGGAATCGGGCACGCGAGCCTACATTATTTAGCTGTGTCGTAAATGCATAGATCAGCATTTTGCGCGCTTGAGCCCAGTTGATCTGCATTACAGCCGGCATGCTCCATCTCATCGCGTCACGGTCTGAGTAGATACCGCACACGTCACTTTGCGAACTGCGAGCCGACATCAAAATGAGCTGTTCCGAATCAAGGGTGGTAGCTTGCGAATAAAAATAGTTGTAAAATGAGTTGATGTTCATTGTGTGTTTGAGGACATCGTCGTCACACTCGATTATTCGCCTCTTGAGCCACGATGAAAGGCCGCCCAAGAGCCGCTCCCATCCCTGAAGCTGCATTTCCGCCGCCGAGGCAACCGCGCTGGATTCCTCCAGACCGATTCCCACATACACCGTCACCGTCCGTATCTCAGACACACCAAGCTCAAAGTCGCTGAGCAGCTCGTAATATATCGGTTCACCGGCGACCACATTAAAGTGCCCGCGATCCCCCTCGCTTACATCTTCGCTTTTATCGCTCCACAAACGCGCCGAGGCCGGGTCATCCGCAAGAAAGGCTACAGCGAACAACGGCGTGTTGCCGCGAAATTCGATCACTGGGGAGGCAGGCCCCTGAGATTCCACAGTGGCGTGCTTAACTCCAGTCATTGGACGGCATTTGCCCGCCGCCAGGCAAGTAGATTCCCAGCATCCGCCCCAGCCGGCTCGAATAGTGAGCTTCGACTGAGAGCGATTTTCCACAGTCAGCGAACAGATGAACCCTCTTCTGTCCAGTGGGGCGAAGATGGTTGCATTCGCCGTTAGTTGCGGCGCCGTAATTGCGAACTTAGGTATCCAATAGGAATCTAACTCGCTTTGTATTTTTGTGATGGGCAACGCTTCGCCGTTCACTTCGATAACAGGCCCCAGAAGAGGCGTATCATCGGAGCCGCTCATTTCAACGCAAGCGCGAAAACCTTTATGCACAAATCCAGCGCTCTGCACACCGCCGGTTGCCGCCGAAATTTCGGGTATAGAAATCTGCTCGTTTCCTGTGCTTAATCGTCTCATCGTCTAGTCAAGTTTCCTCAAGGCAAGCCCACTAAGAAGCTTAGGGAAGAAATAGGTTGCCTTTTGTGGCATCTTTTCTCCTGCGGCCGCGATGTCGAGCACCGATTTGACTGCAATATGATTTACGAAAAATGCGACTTGTCTCTCATTGGAATCGACCATCTTAAAAGCCTCTTCCGGGTCGCGCGTATAGATTATATGGGCCTGATTGCGCAGTTTCTCCTCGCCAATCCCCAGATGCTTTTCAAGGATCAGCTTATGCAGCACGTTAAGCTCCAGGTTACGGCTGGCCTCGGACCCTTCGATCTGAGACTCTATCCCCGCTCTGGGGACAAGCAGCAAAGCGCCGCCGGCGGAATACATGCCGATAGCGTTTTCTTTAGCCATGTGCTCGATAAGTCTGGCTTTGGAAGAAGCTCTTATCTCGAACGCATCGGCAAGATTGGAGTCCAGACTATCGAGAGCGTCGCTGGAGAGGTTTCCCAACACTCTATGAGTCGGATAAATCGTCATGTCCTTTTCAAACACATTCACCAGGGTCATCATCACGTAGTCATATTCGCCGGCGCCGCCGGTCTTTTCCCTCATCTCGTTGCGGTAAGCCAGCGCGGTTTCGTAACGATGGTGTCCATCGGCGATTGCAATTTGTTTGTCGGACATAAACGCCGCCACTTTTGCGATCTCACCAGCGTCCGTAATAGCCCACAGCCGATTGATGATTCCGTTCTTGTCGATGGCTTCTTCAATCGGCGTTTCGGTCATCGCTTTCTCCATTATCGCGTCAAGTTTGAACTGTGAGTCTGCATAAAGGCCATAGATACAATCGAGGTTTGCTTTGACCTGGCGTATCAATACTGCGAGATCCGACTTCGGCCTCGCCAGGGTGTTCTCATGCGGCAGTATAACCTCTTCGGAATATTCTTGCAGCTTTGTCGCCACAGTAAACCCACGCACTGACTTTATTGCCCCGTCGGCTTCAAATATCATCTGATAGACATAAATCGACGGCTGTTCGTCTCGCTTAAGAACCCCTTGCTCCAGCCACTTATCGAGATATTCCCCGGCTCGAATAAAGCGATTGCTCGAATCATCATCACCCGGCAGTTCTTCACCCAGCACCAGTCGCACGAAATTGTTTGGATGCAACTGGTGATAATACGTCCGATCTTCCGGTGAAATTACGTCGTAAGGCGGGCTGGTCACATCGCTGAGCTTGCCCACAACCTTCTCATCATATCGTATAGCCGCAAACGGCCTGATCTGCGCCATTTCTCGCTCCTTTGCTGATCGTTCGCCTGCCTATTATAACATGAACTGCTATTGGAGCGATTGTATATGCTATGGCTCTTCGTCCAGTTCCTCCGGATCGAAATCGTCGGATAATGTTTCGGTTGGTCGTTCGTTCTCTATCTGCTCAAACGACAGATGCTCGATGGACTTGATCTCGTCCTCCACAATCTCGTCCTGATCGTCCCGAGGGTCGGTCGTCGTCGCCTCGCTGTATCCGTGAGAATAATCCCCCGGCAGCAACTCAGGGTCGCCGTAAGCCTCGTCCATATTGTCTTCATCCAGCGCATCCAGCATCTCAGGCTCGTCTTGTTTGCGGTGCGGATGGGGAAACGTGAGCGCACTGTCGACATCGAGGTCTTCAGGAAGCTCCAAGTCTACATCGAACGCGTCCGTGTCTTTCGCGAAATGGGAAGACTCGGGTTCGCGGGCTTTTATAAGGTCTCCGAGATTGCGAATCTCGTCGCTGTCGTCCCTCAATCTATCCTTTTTCATCAGAATGCTCCTCCACAATATCAGGTTACCCGTGTGCATTAAATGCATAAACGATGCAACAGATCGAGCGGAGGTATAACTATCTTTGAAGGAAAGCTGTCGCACTTTCCACAAACGCGGCTTCGATAGCCTCTAAAGACGCAGTTACAGAAAGGTTGCGCATGGTGGTCAAAAAATCGCAATGGCATCGGCTGCGGCGATAATCCGGCTCCCTGCACGGGTGGCGCAGCACTGCGGTCAACAAATCAAAATCCATCTCCACTAAAACACTTCCGTGAAGCAAAATGGAGCGCCATTTGCGCGCCTGTGCATTTCCGGAGATTTTTCTATCGCCCACTGCTATATCGGATATCCCGCAATAATGGGCGTCCAATCCCAGTTTGGCCAGGCCATCGATCACAAACCGCGCACCGGTTTCAAAAGTCTTTTTGATATCCAGTCCTCCTGGATCCGGAGCGGTATATGAATAATTGAATATGCCGCTGCTTTGCAGGACCGTGCCACCCCCGGTGATGCGCTTGACCCATCCGATCCCGCGGCGGCCGCATTCTTCAAGGTCAAGTGCAACCTCCGGCTTGTCCGCACAGCCCAGGACGAGGGTAGGGGATCCGCCCCACCAAAACCGCACTGTGCGCTCACCAGTTTGCGATGCCAACTGTGCAAATTGCTCGTCCATGGCCAAGTTTTGTTTGACAGTGGTTGCTGCGCAGCGAATCACACTTACATCGTCATAAGAACAGATAATTTGGCGGTGAGGTAGTTCGATTTTGGGTCTGTCTGTAGATGCTTCGCTCATTGCCGTTTATGGTGCAATAATGTATAAGAATGGGGCGGATAGTTATGCCGCCCCGTATTCATCTCAGAACTATATCAAGATCATCCAAGCAGTTCGATCCCCTTGGCTGCGATGTCTTCTGCGGTCAGTTTGAAGAGTTTCATCAGCTCCCAGGGTTGACCGGACTCGCCAAACATATCGGCAACTCCGATTTGTTCGATTCGAAGCGGCCTATCAAACCCTCTCCTTGTAGCCGCGACCCCGGCGATGATGTTGCCGAACCCGCCGACTTGATGCTCCTCTGCTGTGATAATCGTGCCGATCTCCTCAGCAGCAGCTATAATCGCGGCCTTATCCAACGGCTTGACTGTGTGCATATTAATCACGCGGGTTTCGATCCCACGCTCTACCTTTAGCATCCATGCCGCCCGCATCGCTTCCGGAACCATAGGCCCACAGGCTATGATTGCTAAAGTTTCGCCCTCATTCTTATACTCGGTCGATAGCTTTTGTTCGAAGGCGTCGATGAAATCAGGCTCCTCCTGTCGGAACCGAATTATATTGGCCACGCCGAATTTGTAAGGGGTATTGGCGTCAGTGACTATGGGTGTGGCCTCGCGGGCATAGCGAATATACGCAGGGCCGTTCACATCCAGAATAGCTGCCTTGCTGCTGCGTTGGGTTTCAACGCTGTCACACGGTACTTCAAGATGCATATTCGGCAGTACATACATCAAGCTGATCTCCTCGAGGGCCTGATGAGTCGCCCCGTCTTGGCCTACCGAGATCCCGCCGTGCGCCCCAGCGATTTTGACGTTCAGGTTGCCATAGCAGATCGTGGTCCTGATTTGATCCCAGGGCCGGCCGGATGCGAACACGCCGTAAGTCCCGGTGATCGGGATCTTGCCATCCAGTGCCAACCCTGCCGCCACTTGCATCATATTCTGCTCAGCTATCCCGACGCTGAAGACCCTGTTTTGTCGCTCAGGATTATCCGCCTCGAAATCTGTTATGCATATCGACTTGGATATGTCTGCGTGCAGGGTGCAGATGCGTTCGTCGCCCCCGATCTCCTTCAACGCACGCCCAAACCCCATCCTCGTCGGGTCCATCTTGACTTGCATCGAATCACCCTCGTTCCACCAGTAGGATCTCTCAGTCGCAATCACCCCGGCGTGATCCGATACGATTGTTTTCGCAGTATCATTGAGCCACTTATCGGCCGATTCCAGAAGCTCGTCCACTTTTTCTTTAGTGACGACCTGGGAGGCGATCTCAGCGAGAGCGGCATCGAGTTGCTCGCGGTCTTTTGTTGCCATCCCGTGCCAACCGCCGACATTTTCCATAAACGAGACGCCCTTGCCTTTGATTGTGTTACCTATAATAATGGTAGGCTTGCCCTTGGTGGCCCGAGCCTCTTCGAACGCGCCTAGGATCTGCCCCATATCATGGCCATCGATCTCTATAACATGCCAGCCGAATGATCGATACTTCTCGGCCAGTGGGTCTATGTTCATGACATTTTCAACGAATCCATCGATTTGGAGTCGGTTCTTGTCGACGAATGCGCACAAATTATCGAGCTTGAAGTGCGCCGCGGACATAGCCGCTTCCCACACACTCCCCTCTTGTTGCTCGCCATCGCCCATCACTACATACACTCGGGCATCACAATCATCCAAACGAAGAGCCAGTCCCTGACCTACGCCAACGCCAAGGCCTTGGCCGAGCGAACCGGTGCTTACCTCAACTCCAGAGAGCTTGAGGCAATGCGGGTGTCCTTGAAACGGGCTGCCGCACTTGCGCAGGGTGACAACGCTGTCCATATCATAAAACCCCGCGGCTGCCAGTCCGACATAAAGTGCGGGAGCTTTGTGGCCTCCGGAATAAATGACTCGGTCACGGCAATGCCATTTCGGGTCCTTCGGCTCCAGGTTCATTTCATCCAGAAAAAGCGCGGCTGTGAAATCCATCGCCGAAAAGCTTCCTCCGGGATGCCCCGTTCCGGCAGCATGGATTGCCACGAGTGCATAAGCTCGCATATCTTGCGCAGCAGCTTCCAATTCTGCTATTGACAATTTTTTGGTTTTATCGATAGGCGCCAAGGTCAAAATCCTCCGTAGGTCGGTGTGACACGGGTAAGTATACCGAGGCAGCCTTACTTGGTCAAGATGCTTCTCTGTGGTCAATTGATGCAATATTCAAAATATCGTTAAGAAATGTCGCCCGCGCCACTTGACAAGGCGGCGATTATATGGCAGACTACCGGTAAGAACAATCTCTCAAAGTACGTGCTTCGGGCGGAGTGCCACCGCCGGCTTGGCGATCAAAAGTGTAGTGAAATATTGATGTCATCATTGCACTTTTGGCACGGTATGTGCAACATGCCTCAGGGTATGTGAAACATACTTAAGTCAAGACTAATTTGTAAGGGAGGTATTAGTGTATTAGATTACAGTCCCGAGTTTTCGCAGTAATTCTTGTGATGGCGTTCGCCGTCACAGGCGCTTGGGCAACTCAGGTTAGCCAGACCAAAAAGTTCAGTGGCGTGCCTGACTTTGAAAAGACCCTTACCTTCGGAAAGGTGAATCTTTGCCCAGACTGCACAGTGAACTGGATCAAGGTAATATTGGCGTTGAATGTAAACGGCGGCCAATACATTCTTGATAATGATGCTGATTCGCCTGCCAGTGGGAGTTTTAACTTCGGTGGAAAGGTTCAGATTATCGGCAGTGATGTCGCGATGATAGATGCGGTGTTCAACCCGGTGGTCGGAATTGTACAGGCGGGTCACAGCGGCTCATTTAATCTTCAAGCCAATGTAGGTGATGGACCTGGCGACTATAGCCCGGATCCTCCGGATGGAATGGTCTACAATGGCGGCGTCGAATCCGACAGCAAGGAAGGGCTCATTAACTCAGAAGTTTTTGGACAATACCTTGGCGTAGGTACATTCGATGTGAAGATTCAATCGACCCAATGGAGCACCTACAGTGGAGCCAGCGGGATCGAGTATGCGGTCAACCCTGTGTCCGCTGATGGTAGTCTAACTTTCATCATGGACTATGACTGCATTCCGGAACCAAGTTCAATCATGGCTCTATTTGCCGGGATTGGCGCACTTGGATTGATTAGACGCCGAAAAGCGTAGCTCACAACACTAGAGCAAATTCGATAAGCCGGTTGAATAACAATTCAGCCGGCTTTAATCTAATTGAGTTTGGTGATCTCACCGACCGGTTCAAGATATCGTTCCTTGGCGTTGTTCGTCCTCAGCACACAGCTAAACTCCACCGCGTCCCCTTCTTTACATGAATAATGTGGCGCTTCGACTCGGATACCTGATGACCGATCAGGTTCTTCCACATAAAATACGGAATCTAAAGCCGCTGTTACTATCACACCGCTGACTTTTGTAAGCGAACCATCAGCCATCGTCTTCAGTTGACTTATGGCAGGCATCCGACAGTAGGCTGCGACGCTCTGGCCGGTCGAGATGGGGATGGCTTGAGCCAAATGAGCGTTGGTGCGAGCGAAACCGATGATATCGAGAAATTCTATGGCATAGACTCCGACAGGCAATCCCATCTCGATGTCCCCAGATTCATGCCAAATCGACGTTCCGACCCGCCTCCATCTCCCTCCCGCAGTCACAGCTTCGGGAGGCAAAATCTTCACGCCGAGGTTCCCCAACTGACGAGAAAGCGGCTGGGGCTGATCGGATTTGATCCCGGCGATGTGCGAATAACCCGCCGAGATGGCCACAAGGTCTTTGATTTCATCGGATACTGAGCAATAGCTGGGGCAGCTATCCCCCCAATGCACAACCGTACCATCCGATTTTAAGCCAACGCTTGATGCATTACCTGCCGAGATTGCAATAAAACCGCTGTTCGGTTCAGGCACATTGCATTGCCCCTGAAGGTTGCTGCCCCATGCGACTATTGAGCCGTCCGATTTCAAGCCAAGACTGTGGAAATATCCGGCGCTTACAGCAACAAACTGTTTGTTCGGTTGAGGTGTTTCGCTCTGCCCGAAGACATTTTGCCCCCAAACCGAAATGGAGCCGTCGTTTTTTAGGGCCATGCTATGGCAATGGCCTGCGGAAATCGAGACATATCCCGAGTTTGGGCTGGGAGGATCGCACTGGTTAAATATATTAAAACCCCATCCGACTATCGAGCCGTTGGATTTTAATCCTATGATATGAAACGCACCAGCGCTTATCGCGACAAAGTTTGAGTTAGGCGTCGGGACTGAGGTTTGACCATATTGATTGTTGCCCCAAACGACGACTGAACCGCTATTTTTCAAAGCGGCACTGTAATACTGGCCTGTCGAAATGGCGGCGAAATCTGAGTTGGGAGCGGGGACGTTACATTGTCCCTCAATATTTCTACCCCACGACCCGATCGAACCATCCTGCCGCAAACCAAGATTGTGGTGAAAGCCGGCCGATACTTCAGCAAAACCGGAGTTTGGGGTCGGTACATTTTTTTGAGAATAATCCCCGTCGCCCCACATTACGACGTCTTGACCTTTCAGACCGACGCTGAATGCCCGCCCAGCCGTGATAGACGTGAAGCCGGAGTTGGGCTGTGGCACAGAGAGTTGGCCTTTGCTGCCGCTTCCCCACGCCACAATTGAACCATCCGACTTAAGAGCAAGGCAATGATGGTCTCCGGCGCAGATGGCCGTGAATCCCGTGTTTGGCGTAGGTGGGATGCATTGGCTTTCCACGTTTCTTCCCCACACCGTCACCGATCCATTAGAACGCAGAGCCATTGCGTGATTTGCTCCGGCTGCTATCGCGACGAATTCTGAATTTGGGCTGGGGACATTTAGTGTGCCGTAAGCGCTGTTCCCCCAAGCGATAATCGACCCATCAGCTTTAAGCCCCAGACAAAAGTATGCTCCGGCGGCTACAGCTACAAAATTCGAGTTTGGTGATGGAACGTTGCACTGGCCATAGTCATTCCGCCCCCAAGCCACCACGGATCCATCAGTTTTCAGCCCCACACTGTGTTCAGCTCCGGCGGATACTGCCGCAAAGTTTGCGTTAGGGGAGGGAAGGTCGCATTGACAATTGTTGTTGAAACCCCAGGCCGCTGCCGAACCGTCGGCTCGAATCCCCAGACTATGCATGTTTCCGGCGGCGAGGGCGACAAAAGAAGAATTTGGCGCTGGCACACTACACTGCCCTTCAGCATTGGAGCCCCAAGCTTCCACCGAGCCATCGGCCCTCAATGTCAGAACATGCAGCGCTCCGGCCCGCACCTGGGTTGCATTGCTGATTGGCCCAAAGACCTGACTGCCCCAACCATACGCGACCCCCTGTGGTCCGCTGGAAAATGCGGCCTGAAAAGATGCCCCGACGAACATTGAGCAAACAGCGATAACCAGCGCGCATACGCGCTTACTACAATAATAGCCGGACAAATACGCCATACTTATGGTTCTCGACAGATATTGCGGCAACAGCCAGCTTGGTTTCAGTATATCATGACATGAAGGTGATTAGCGTGATAATAGCTAAATATTGTCTTTGGATGGGTAATTATGGCTATAATCTCAAATGCCCGCAGGCGAATATCCGAAAGGGAGATAAAATGAGCAAGAGAATTATATTGGGAGTCAATATTAGCGCCAGGACCCAGGCTGTTCCAAACGTGCAGACGGTTCTTACACAATTCGGCTGCAATATTCGGACCAGGCTTGGATTGCATGAGGCGACCGACGGCAGTTGTGCGCCGGGCGGATTGTTGATCCTGGACACCTATGGAGACGAGGCAACGGTCGGCAAACTAGCCTCCGCGCTCGAAGCTATAGAAGGTGTTGAGGTCAGAAAAATGGAGTTCGAACGGCAGAATTAGGATTATACAGGTAGAATTACCAGGTTGACGCTCCCCAGGCAGTGTGGTATATTCCAAACAGGTATAGCTCAAGTTTGGGGGTAGTGCAGTAATGAATAAAATTTCAGCCTGCCGGTGTATTTTGCCGGCGATTTTGCTGTGCGTGGCAATTCTTTGCACGTCAGCATGCGCAGGCACAGTTGCCGTGCGCTTTTTTTCTAATGGGGAGTTGGTCACGGTAAATCGTGCCGTCACCGACGATGTCCCACTCTCCGAAGCGGCAGTGCGGGCGCTTGTTTCAGGCCCATTTATTGAGGAAGCTGCTGTTGGTATCACCTCCGCGATCCCCGCTGGGGTGAAAATCAACAAACTTCGAGTGACTAACACCGCAGCCGAGGTCGACCTTTCGGCCGGTATCATCTCCGCCTTGAGCGAGTCTCGACTGACCGATATTTTTGACCAGTTTCGGACGACTCTCGGCGATTTTCCGTCGATTGCCAGTATATCACTTACCAGCGGCGGCAAGCCATTGGCCACATATTTGCCCAAGGCTCCGGATATCGGCGAGCCTGCTCGCCCTGTCGTTGCGGGTAATGCCGTCGGGCTGTCTGGCAAAAAGATATGCGTCGGCGCTTCCCACGGCCGATTTTGGAATGGCAGCGGCTGGTATTGGCAGAGATCGGATCCGTGCGGGTTCGGCGAGGCCGTGCTGGAAGACACCAACAGCATAAAACTGGTGCAATTTCTAGAGCAGTATATAGTTCAGGACGGCGGCACTTTTTATAGTGTCAGGGAGCACAATGAGAACGCTGGCAACCATCCGGCCACTGGGCTGCCCTGGTGGAAAATGTGCTCACAATCCTACCTGCGTAACATCGGCGCACCGTGTTCGGTTTGGGCGAGTTCTTCCGGAAATTGTGGGGCAGATACCGCGGCCAATCGCAGCAGCGACGACATCCGATGCCGACCACTATGGGCGGACAATAGAGGCGCGGATATCTACATCGCACATCACACAAACGCCGGCGGTGGCGGGACAGCCAATGGCACAGAGACATTCCGTGATACTGCGATGGAAAAACAGGCTCACGTCGGAGCCAGCTACAATCTTGCAAGCGCGGTTCAAAACAGCGTAATCAACACAATTCGCAATACGTTCCCAGGAGAAGGCGGATGGGCCAATCGCGGCGTTAAAGACTCCGCAGGAAGTTTTGGCGAGATCCGCATTCCGAACCGCCCGGCGGTTTTGATAGAATTGGGCTTCCACGACAACTGCTCAAGGGACGCGCTTTATCTCAAAGACGACTTCTTCCGCTCATTGTGCGAATGGGCGATTTACAGCGGGATCTGCTCCTACTTCGGCAACACGCCGACCTGGGGCAAATATTCCGGTGAATACGTTTCCGACACCATTCCGACCACTATGTTGGCCGGGCATACATACAACGTTTCTATCACCCTTCGCAACAGAGGCGTCTGCTGGATGAACGCCTACAACTTCAAGCTTGGCGCGGAATCTGGAACCGCGCCGTTTACCGGCACTACTCGCTGGGATGTGTCGGGCACTGTTCGACCTGGCGGAACCACCACATTCAGCTTCTCATTGACAGCGCCGGCCGCCGGCGGGACATACACGCCTAAGTGGCGAATGCTGCGTGAGAGCTACGAGTGGTTCGGGCCGTCCGTTTCGAAGACCATTCAAGTCTCTGATGCCAACGATACCGAGCCGCCGACCAACCCGACCAATCTTCGGGTAACCGGTGCGACCTCATCGAGTATTTCATTGGCCTGGAACGCATCGACCGACAACATCGGAGTGGTAGGCTATCGCATCTACCGCAATGGCACGCAAGTCGGCACCGCTTCCGGCACAACCTACAATGACACGGGCCTTTCCGGCAACACAACTTACTCCTATCAGGTGGATGCCTATGACGGGAAGCCGAACTACTCCGGCAAGAGCAACACCGTTACGGGAACCACTGTGGCTGTGATATTCCAGGACGGGTTTGCCAACCTGAACAACTGGGTTTTGGACCCAGGAGTCACTGGAAATGTGCTGCCTACTCTCACGACAGCAAAGAACCACGGCTCCATCACTGGAGCGAACTCTATGTATATCTCCGGCGATGTGCCGCATTGGATCTATCACGACTTTTCGCCGAATCTGACTTCGGGCGGCTATAGATCAGGTGTGTTGTCCGGATGGATGTGGGACAATGCCATCAGCAATATGAGAATGGCGTTCAGGGTCTATATGTACGACGCTGCCGGCAACAACAAGACTATGTATTGGATTGGGGTTACCAACGGCAACCCGCCGAATATCCCGCTTCGATATATTGGCGCTGTTCTGGACAACGGTTGGACTTACTATGATCTTGGCGCCCGCACAGAGGGCTGGCACAAACTCGCTATTGAGGTTCTTCCATTCACTGGTTCCAACGACCTTAAGTTCTATGTTGACGGCGCTTTGACGCTGACGACTAATCAGCCGGCCTCAGCCGCTAGCGCCACGGTGAAACGCACATATCTGGGTTACAACTATACCCCGAACCAGGAG
>JAAYKG010000173.1 GCA_012522555.1 Armatimonadota bacterium | reverse complement strand
TGCTCCGGAGCCGAATCGGATGCATCCGGGCGTAGGTCTATGGGATGCTCTTGCCCGAGACCTATAGCCGATCTCAAAGCCGCCAATGCAACTTCGGAATTATTACGCGCCTCGATAACATCGGACCTCGCAGATGTCAGCGCCACCTGCGCTCGCAGCACGTCGGTGTTGGTCACAACTCCGGATTCGCGAAGCTTCTGGGCTGCGTCATAACTGGCAGCCAGCGACTTTTTGCTCGCCTGAGTAATTGCGACTACCTCAGCCGCTTGCCTGGCTCTAAAATAAGCCTCAGCCACCGAGGCAAGCACGTCGGCGCGCATCGCCTGGCGGGTATGAGATGCGGCAAGATAACCCTGCGCAGCGCTCCTCGCGCCGGCCTGAACCGCGCCTCCGGAGTAGAGCACCTGGCCTGCTGCAACTCGATTGATCTGGGTGTTCTCCTCCATCACAGGGGTAGAGCCGAAAATGGTTTCCTTTGAAAGGTAGCTATAGCTGCTTTCGATAGCAAGCGTTGGATATCTCGCGCTCCTGGCTTTTTCAATGCCGGCTTTGGAGACGTCCACCATCGCGTCGGCTCCGTGCAAACGCGGGTTCACTTTGAGCGCCAGCTGTGCCGCAGTTTGTAAATCAACCAGCACAACCTTGTCGGTCTCGGCCGAACTTGCAGCCGAGACCAATAAAAAACTCGCTATAAGCAAAAACATGCCGCATCTAAGCATACTCACGCTCCAAGCAGTTCATTCAGTTTAGCTGCAATTGCAGCTTTTGGCTGAACGCCGACGATTCTGTCGACCTCGCGCCCCTCATTTATGATCAACAGGGTGGGGATGCCGCGCACCGCGAACTTGCTCGCAAGCGCCTGGTTGGAATCCACATCTATTTTCACCACCTTGACCTTGCCGGAAAAATCAGCGGCGATCTCATCTATCGTTGGGGCAAGCATCTTGCACGGCATGCACCAACCCGCCCAAAAGTCCACCAAAACCGGTGTTTTACAATTGCTGACCTCGTTGTCGAAAGTGGCTGCATTTACTTCTATAGCCTGGCTCATAATATTGGTCCTTTCTCGATCCGTATGCATACCCCAGGGGGTATAAAACTTCGCCACAAAAATAGGCGGATTCACTCCGCCGCTATCGAGGCATACGCCAACTGGCGCACCTATCTTCTTCAACCAAATCCACTGATATTGCACGAGCCTCCTCCGGAATTGAAGTTTGATATCTCGCGCTCGGTGTTTTCGCTTCCGCAATCAGGGCATGTAACCCCTTTGCGCAGCGCAAAGATGGACTGCAGCAAAGAAAACTTCTTTCCGCAGTCTTTGCATTTATACTCGTAGGTCGGCATACAAATTACCTTCTTTCCTGATAGATCAACTAAGAGTCAGAAAAAGCTCCATATAATCGTCCAGGGCAGCTTGCGCGTCCGTTTCTTGTGTTTTGTCGGACATGCAATCCCGCATTTTTCCGGCGAGGATGACGAACCCGACTTTGTCGAACGCCTTTCTCGCGGCTCGGACTTGGCGCAGGACATCCACGCAGTCGGTTTCTTCTTCGATCATACGCCGAATCCCCCTCACCTGGCCTTCGATCTTCTTTAGTCTGGTTGTGACATCATCTTTTTTGTCCGTGGTTCTCCTCCTGCACTACCCTAGGGGGTATGGTATAAACATCTTATACCACACAATCGCGCTTGTCAACCGCATTTTCCGAAATTTGTGCCGTAAAATCCTCAAATCAGCAAAATTACGTCCGATCGGGCGCTTTGAGAGTATTTTCTCTATATTTTTTGCCTCGGGCAGCTCACTTGAGAAGGATATGCGCTTGGCGTTGTAGAAAGTTTTGCCGAGCGACCACGCTGCGACGCGGGAGATTGCATCTGAGAGGAAAGGATGGTGAGTCACACATGGAAGCATATTGCGTAAAATGCAAGGCAAAGAAGGAAATGAAGGATGCCGAGGAGATCGTTATGAAAAACGGTAAACCGGCAACCAAGGGCGTCTGTCCGACCTGTGGCACCAAGATGTTCAGGATCGGCAAGGCTTCGTAGTTCGGCCTCGGCGACGAATTCTACGGCGGCGGGATAGATATCCCGCCGCCTCCATTTTCCCCATCAACCTACTGTCTTCGTTCTTGTTCTCACCAGGTGTGCCGAACGCATATACGTCACAACAGACTCATCCATGCCTTACAAATAATAATGTTGGATAATATTGCAGAATCTACGCACGAGTATTTGTTTGCTGACAGATGCATGCGTGGTGTGACAAATATTACAAAAAGTAATTCTGAGATAGCTGTCGAAGCAGTTAGTATATCAGCGGGAGGTTGGTGTATTGGCTTCGACAAGTTTTTTGGATCACTTTGAGGATATACCCGACCCACGGATGGAGCGTCAGAAGCTCCACTCTCTGGAATCAGTGCTCTTTATTGCTGTAGGTGCCGTGATTTGCGGCGCGACGAGTTTTGTGGACATGGAAGATTTCGGCAATGCAAAGCTGGATTGGTTCAGCGAGCGGCTGGATATGCCCAATGGGGTGCCAAGCCACGACACTTTCCAGCGTGT
>JAAYKG010000172.1 GCA_012522555.1 Armatimonadota bacterium | reverse complement strand
TATGGCCAATAGCAATACTCCTTTGAGGTTTATTACCGCAGTATTATCCCGCTAAGTCGAGTCTCTGTCAAACCGTCAGGCATCGCCTGCATGCTGCTCATAAAACTCATCATAATCAGCCAGGGCTTTGGCGAGCATAGCCGGAGGATTGAGGCCGTAGGGGCATCTCGAACGGCAGTCGCCGCAATCCGTGCAATTCTCGACAAGATGCATTTTTGCATACCATTCTTCATTGATAAACCCCTGCCAGGGAGCGCGCCTCAGCAGCAGTGGCATCCTGGCGGCCATTGTGATAGGAATACCCTGCGGGCACGGCAAACAGTAACCGCACGCCCTGCAGAAATCCCCCGCCAGCTCGCAGCGATCGTTTTCTATTATCGACAGCATCTCGTCGTTGGGCGTCGGCGGGTTTGCTTCGGCTGCAAGCAGTTCTTCAAGCTCGCTCATCTTTTGGATTCCCCATATCGGGATCACATTATCGAATTGTCGCAGATAGGCAAACGCCGGCGCGAGATGTGTAATCAAGCCACCGGAGAGAGGCTTCATCGCGATAACCCCCATATCCGCCGATTTGCACATATCGATAAGCGCCAAGTCCTTCGGGGATGATATATGGCACAACGGGTATTGCAAAGTGTCGTACATTCCGGACTTTATTGCTGCCTCAGCGCGATCGAGGATATGATTCGTGATACCTATAAATCGCGTCATCCCTTTGTCGCGGGCTTCGATCAGGCCTGCATAGGCGGACTCTTCATCGTCAGGGTTTTGGATTTCGGCGGGATTGTGCAGTTGAAGTAGATCGACATAATCCGTTTTAAGCTCGGCCAGGCTTCTCTCCAAATCTCTTATCACTCCCGCACGAGTGCTGGAGCCGGATTTGGTCGCGATAACGATCGAGTCCCGCACATCGCAAAGCGCCCGGCCGATTTTGGTCTCGCTGTCGCTGTAGTTGCGAGCGGTGTCATAGAACGTAATCCCGCCGTGATATGCAGCCCTGAGAATTCGGACAGCCTCATCCATATCACACCGCTGTAAGGGTAAAACCCCGAACCCGGTGCGCGTCACAGTCAGATTTGTTCGGCCAAGCCTGGTTGTTTCCATTTTATCATTCTCCGCTGCCGATATTGGCAAGAATATTTGGCAGATCGGCATAGCTCAGGCCGCAGGCTTTGATTAGATCCAGATGCGGGCCGAACTCGCCGATTTCATAATATGTGTGCGAATCGCTGCCGAACACGACTTTAACGCCGGCATCGAGGCAGGTGTTGAGAAACAGCGGGGTCGTTATCTGGCCGTGGAAGTTGATCTCTGCGGCAACATTGTTCAGTCTAAGCTGCTCGACAATGCCGGGGATGAGGTTTGCCGGCAGATCCTCATCCGCCCACTTCCTGAATACTCTCAGCGGATGCGCAAGAATATCGATCCCGCTTGCCGCAAATTTCGACAGCCTGCCGACCATTTCATCGGCAGCTTCCTGCACGTCGATCTCATCTTCAGGTTTCCTGAGAGCTTTGAGCCAGTGTTTGGAGCCGAGCTTGACCTGGATCTGATCCCACACATAACGATGAACGATCGGCTTGCCGGAGTTGTCGCAGTCGATTTCCAGTCCCAACAGTGCAGGAGGGCAATGCTGCTTGGCCACCGCAATAAAATCGTCCATGCGATTGTTTTTGCCCTCGGAGTATGCCAGGGCATCATCGAGAAATGCCGCGGACCAGTAAGTCTGACGTTCGAAGTAGAGCTGCCCCGAGTGCTCGGTAAACGCAAGTTTCGCCAGCCCAAACTGTTCGGCCAGCTCAAATGTCACCGGGATCTCCATATTCTGGCTGCAATAAGCAAAGGGGGTATGTATATGATAATCGATCAGTTCCAGTTCTTTGGGAATCGCAAGCTCATGCCGTCTGGTCTGGATATTATCGCCATCTATGTTGATCTCAAAAAAGGCAAATGGATGCTCGCACAGAGCCGGAACCACAACGGCCCTGCATTCCTCACGAGCGACCAAATCGTCCCCGGGATGCCAATGCCCGCTGATCGAAAGAGAAAAACCGTTACGCTCAAACGCCTCCCAGGTTTCCTTATCATTAGTATACCGATAAGGGGACTGGCTGGCGTGGCGCAGCAGCAGCGGGACGTGCTGGAGTGATATAATCGGGCCGTCGTGCTCACGCCTGGCTTGATACATCCGAGCAATATCTCGCTCGGATCGCCGGGCGTTATACTCGGGCAGTTGCTCATCGACGAAGCTCAAAATCCTCACTCCATCGATATCCAAAGACTCTGGTGGAGCGGGAAATACTTTGTAGAAAGCATCGCCGTCGTGGTTTCCCGGCAGCACTATGCATGGGGATTTTATGCTATCGATAGCTTCCTTGAGTTTTGTGAGGTCTTCTTCGGAAGCATCGTCGACGAGATCTCCGAGAATAACCGTCAGGTCGGGTTTAATGAATCTGTTGATGCGATTTATACTTCGCTGTAGAAGAATATCAGCTTTTGAGGTTTGTCTGGGTCCGGTTTGTTTAATAGGGCCGTCGGCATAGTGAATGTCGGCGATTGCGACTATACGTAGCGACACTGAAAATATACTCCTGACGTTGGGTGTAAGACAGTCTACCACACCGCTCCAAAGATTGCCAGAAACAGCCTCAAAACAAGACAGGTTTGACACAAAGCCAACTTGCAGATTGGATCAGAGCGTAGTATACGAGGTCGGCCAGAACCTCAAGCACTCCGCCCAAGAAACATCAGACACTTCCTCGACTGTATAGAAAAGGAAGCGTTTTCCCAACAAGTGGCCGTATACGGATAGATTTACTTCATTGTTCGAAGATATGGAATAGAGCTTTATACAATAACTCGGCGGGGCGCGTCGATTGTTGTATAATTGCACTAGTATTCTGCATTTGAGGTCCCCTTACTGAATGGATAATACCGAGCAACTTGAGGAAGAGATCGGCGCAGCCGGTGACGAAAACGTCAGCACAACCGCCGAAGGGAAGAAGCGCTTCGCCCAAAATACCGCGTCCAGCATAACATTCTTCGCCTATACTGCTGTCACCTCGCTTCTAATGGTCCCTTACCTGATTGGCAGGCTTGGTGTCGCGAACTACGGGATGATCACCCTCGCCAACCAGTTTATCTCCATCACCCAGGTGATTACTGTGGTGATCGTGGGAACCGTGACTCGTTTTGTGATGCTGCATGCGGCGAAAGGGGATAACGAGACCGCAAAAAGGTACTTCAGCACGCAATACACCGCAATTGTATATCTGGTCGCTATCCTTCTCCCCGCAGCAGGGGCGATTTCCTATTTCGCGCCCAGTCTGGTAAAAATACCGCCGGGGCAAAAACTCAACACCCAACTGTTGTTTTTCTTTTGCTATGTGGCGTTTGTGCCTTCGCTGTTCATATCTCCGTTGCAAGTCGGCCAATACATCAAGCAGCGTTTCGACGTCCGCAACCTGCTCGAAATGACCAATCAGGCTTTTCGGTATGACACGTGGATTCTATTATTTGCGGTTATGAGCCCGGCGTTGTGGCAGGTGGGGATAGGTTATGTGGCAGGGGCCTCGGCTGCGTTGATCGGAACTTGGATTTCGCTGGTAAAGCTCACCCCCCAGCTCAAACCAAAATTCGGAATTTTTGACAAAAGAAAATTCTATGAGATGACGCAGATGGGGGGCTGGGTGTCGGTCAATCAGGTCGGATCGATGCTGTATCTCAGCGTGGATGCTTTGGTTATCAACCGGCTGATGGGCCCGGCGAGCGTCGGTAAATATGGAACCTTGCTGGGTTTACTCGCGATGCTGCGCGTGATGAGCGGGCTGATGTCCGGGATGATGATGCCGTTGACCATCTCTTATTTCGCGAGAAATGATATACCCGGGCTAATCCGCAACTCGGCCAAAGCCGTCAAGTTTATGTCCTTGGGGATGGCGGTCCCGCTTGGGCTGACCTGCGGCCTGGTGATTCCGTTTATAACTTGGTGGCTCGGGCCTGAGTTTGCGAGCCTGTGGCCTGTGGCATGGTTGCTTTTGGCCCCGCAAGTATGGAACTCGTCTATGGAGCCGCTGTTTGCGATCAATAACGCTGCGAATAAGGTAGCGATACCGGGAGTGGCCGCTGTGGTCGGCGGATTGATTAAACTGATTCTGGCGATTGTTCTCGTAAAATATACTCGGATGGGCCTGGTTGGGGTGGCGTTGGCGAATCTTATTGCGTTCGGGTTGAAAAACATCGTCTTCACGCCGATCTACGCGGCGCATATACTTAATAGCTCAAGTATGCCGTTCTACAAAGCGACGATACCATCGATTCTCGTCTTTGCTGTAACCGCCGGGGGCGCATGGTGGGTTACTCAGATTCTGGACATTTCCACGTTCGTGAGAATTGTAGGGACGGGATTAGTGCTGCTGTTGTTTTTCGGCTTGCTGGTTTATCGCTTCGCTATGAATGACGAGGACAGGCGATTCCTCGACCAAGTGGCGCCGTGGAAAAAGAAGGGGTCGGCGGCGAAACAGATATGAATGAGAATAATAAGCCATTGAAAAATGCTAAAGCAGCCCTGCTGGGGTTCCACGGCCATCGAAGCACTGGAGATGACGCGTTGGCTTCCGCCATCGGCTGGCATCTCTACAAAAATCGAGGGGTGCGCCGATACGTGGTACCCGCCGAGCCGTATGACCTGCCGATATTGCCGGAGCCTCTCGGGGTCTCTGCGCCTCTGCCGTGGCTGCATAGGGGCCGATGGCGCAACAAGTGGCGATGGAGCTTGTGCGCAAAACGCTGTGAAATTCTGCTGCTGGCCGGCGGCGCCAATTTGCACGAAAATATCGACTATCGTCACTATATGACGATTCTCAAAATCGCCAGAAACTCTAAAGCTCTTGTTTTTGGGGCGATTGGCGTCTCGATGGGGCCTTTTTCAAGCCAAACGAAAAGGGATGAATGTGGGGAGTTTCTGCGGGCGATGGATTTTCTCACGCTGAGAGATCGCGATTCATACGAGATAGCCTGTGGTTACTCTCTGCCATATAAGCCAGTCGATGCTATGGATGCAGTGTTGACTCTGCCCGAGGTCTATGGCATATCGACCACCCCAAAAATTGAGCTTAAATCCGACGCGCTGGATATTGGAGTGTCGGTGACCCCTTTCAAAGCGATGGGAGGATATGGAAGCGGCAGCGCCGGAAAATGCCTGCCCGCTGTTATAGAATGCCTGATCGGATTTTCCAAGCGCTACAAGATAAGAGTGAATCTATTCGAGTTTTCCGGGCATCAAGGTGACGGGGACGGCCCTCTGGTCGAGGCGATGAGATCGGAGCTTGAAAACAAGTGCGACGTAATCATCCATCCGTACCACCGAGACCCTTCGAGAATATGGAAAACCATCGCTGACATGGACATTATGATCTGCACGCGATTTCACGCATCGATATTCTCATATTCCGCCGGAGTTCCTTTTGTGATGCTGGATTACCACCCAAAATGCGCCGCGTTCGCCCAGGATATAGGTCTGCCCGACGAGCTGAAGCTGGACGTCTACAAGTTGGCTCCCGATGAGCTAATCGACAGCCTCGAGTCGCTCATCAGCCCCGATCGCCCACACCCCGCTTTGGCCTATTCAGACGCCCTTGCAAAAGCCGAACTGAACTTCGGGCCGCTGTATGAACTGCTGCCGGGCTAACCGACCACGATGTTGACCAGCTTGCCTTTTACCACAATCACCTTGCGCACGGCCTTACCGTCGAGGTCTGCCTTGACCTTTTCCGAGGCCAGAGCCAACTGCTCCATCGTCTTTTCGTCGGCGTCGGCTGGGATTGTGATCTTGTCGCGAATCTTGCCTTTGATCTGGATCACGATCTCGACCTCGTCGGCCTTGGCGACCTCAGGATCATAGCTCGGCCATCGCTCAAGAAGCGTGTAATCTTTCTTATTCGGCTTCGGCAGCCCTGCCCAAAGCTCGTCGGCGATATGCGGAACTATCGGTGACAGCAGCAGAATCAGATTCTCGATGGCTTCGGACATCACGTACGGCTTGTCCGGAGAGGCAGCGGCGAAAGCATACATCTCGTTAACCATTTCCATCAACGCAGCGACCGCCGTATTGAACGCAAAGTCTTCGATATCACGGCTCACCTTCTCGATTGTCCGGTGGGTTTTACGCCGGAGAGCTTTCGCTTTAGGATCAACGGCTGCCTCATCCGAGACATTCTCCCGCCAATCCGCATCAAATCGCTCATTCCAATCGTTGATCAGCCGCCAAACGCGCCCAAGGAACCTGTGAGCGCCCTTCATGCCCTCTTCGGACCACCCAATAGCATCCTCGAACGGCGCGACGAACAACTCATACGTGCGGAGCGAGTCCGCCCCAAACTCCTCAGCCATCGCGTCAGGGGTGATGACGTTGCGCTTGGATTTGGACATCTTGACGTATTTCCAGATGACCTTATCCGCCGGGTATGAATCCAACTGCTCAGGGAAAAGCGGGATCAGGTCGTGGTCAGCCTCCTCGTCGCCCTCATCCTCAGGAGAGGAGGGATCAAGGGCTTCCATCGTGCGGTGCGGAGTGTTGGCCAGCACCATCCCTTGGTTCATCAGTTTCGCAAATGGCTCGACAAACGGTATTAACCCCTCGTCATGCAGCACCTTAGTCCAGAAGCGCGCATAGAGCAAATGCATCACCGCGTGCTCCGCTCCTCCAACATAAAGATCAACAGGCAGCCAATATGCCGCCAGCGTCTTATCGAACGGCTCGGAATCGAGGTGCGGGCTTACGAACCTGAGAAAATACCAACTGGAGCACGCAAACCCGCCCATCGTATCGGTCTCGCGCTTGGCGGCGCAGCCGCATTTCGGGCAGGTTGTGTCGACAAATTCAGAGATATTCGCAAGTGGCGACTCGCCCGATGCGCTGGGTTGATAGCGCTCCACATCAGGCAGCACAACAGGCAGATCGCTTTCCGGTACCGGAACCTCGCCGCATTTGGGGCAGTGTATCATAGGAATCGGCGCACCCCAGTAACGCTGACGACTGATCAGCCAATCGCGCAGTTTATAATTAACGGCAGCCTTGCCTCGCCCAGTCTCAGCAAGCCACCCGGTAACCTTTTTCTTGGCGCATCCGTTTGCGCCAAGAGCGCCGGTGAACTCGCCGGAGTTAAACATATCTCCATATTCCGGGTGGAATGTGAACCCGCCGAAATCCTCGGCCTCGTCGATCTCATAATCAGCCGGCGCCTGTGGGTGTCTGATTACCGGAACGATTTTAATGCCAAATTTACGCGCAAACGCGAAGTCGCGCTCGTCGTGCGCCGGCACCGCCATAATCGCGCCGGTGCCATAGCCCATCATAATATAGTCCGCAATCCAGATCGGGATCTTTTCGTTGTTGACCGGGTTAATAGCGTACGCGCCGGTAAATACCCCGGTTTTCTCCTTGTCGGTCGACTGCCGCTCGATAGCGCTCTGCCTCTGGGCCTTCTTTCGGTATGCATCGACCTCGGCTTTTTTGTCTGCTGTAGTAAGCTTTTCCACCAGCGGATGCTCAGGCGCAAGCACCATAAAAGTCGCACCCCAAAGAGTGTCCGGCCGTGTGGTGTATACGGTTATTTCGTCGCCGTGTTCGGAATGGAAGACAACATCGGCTCCCTCACTGCGGCCGATCCAGTTGCGCTGCATCGCCTTGATCGACTCCGGCCAATCTATCGCGTCCAGATCATCTATCAGCCTATCAGCATAGGCCGTGATCTTGAAAAACCACTGTGGGAGGTCTTTTTTCTCTATATATGAATCGCATCGCCAGCACCGACCATCAGCCACTTCTTCGTTGGCCAGCACCGTCGCGCAAGTCGGACACCAATTAGCAGGAGCAAGAGAGCGATATGCCAGGCCGCGTTTATACAACAGCAAAAAAATCCACTGGGTCCACTTATAATAGTCCGGATGCGATGAATTGATCTCGCGAGACCAATCATAACCGATCCCAACCAGATCCATCTGCCGCTTATATGTGGCGACATATTCCGGCACGGTCTTTTTGGGGTGGCTCTTTTTGTTGATCGCCTCGTTTTCCGCCGGCAAGCCAAACGCGTCCCAACCCATCGGATGCAGCACGTTGTAGCCTTTCATCCGCCGGTATCGACACGCTACGTCAGTGGGAATATAATTGCGACAGTGTCCCACCGACAACCCCGCACCGGAAGGATACGGAAAGAAGTCCAAGCCGTAGAATTTCGGTTTGTCCGTCGAATCCTCGGTCCGGAACAAATCGGCCTGCTTCCATTTGGACTGCCACTTCTTTTCTATTTCATTAAAATCGTAGTGTCGATCGGACATATTATGCTCCCGTGGAAATACCATAAAATGCGGCAAGCGTATCAATCAGCAAAACGGAACCGGCCACAGGCAAGTTCCGTGTCGACGATCACAAGCAGCGCTTCCAAGGCTGATTATAGATTCGCGCACAGGCACTGTCAACATGACGGCAATCAGCGGGCGATGATTGCGTGCTTAGATGAGGTGTGCGAACGGCTCCATAGCCCTATCCAGAATCCCGTTGACCTTGGCCAGCAACACCCCATAGTTGGTCATAGCAATCCCTGCCTCCGAGGCCACTCTCTGTCTATAGAGCATCTCTCTTTTGTTGATCATGCAACCGCCGCAGTGGACGATCAAGTCGTAGGTGTCGAAGTCTTTTGGGAAGTCTCGGCCCGATGAAAAACCGAACTCCAGTTTCCCACCGACCTCTTTTTGCAGCCAGTTCGGGATCTGCACGCGGCCGATGTCGTCGTCTTGCTGGTGGTGGGTGCAGCCTTCCGATATCAGCACTCGATCCCCGATTTTGAGCTGATCTATCGCCTTTGCTCCGGCGGCCAGCGCGGCCAGGTCGCCGCGATATCTGGCAAGCAAAATCGAAAAGCTGGTCATTTGTATTCTTTTCGGCGTCAAGGCATCCACCTGGCCGAAGACCTGCGAATCCGTAATCACCAGTCTGGGGTCGCGCCCAAGACCATTCAGACACTCGCGCAGCACCTTTTCGCGCACAGTGACTGCGAACGCATCGTAATCCAGCGCGTCACGAATCGTCATCACCTGCGGCAGGATCAACCTGCCTTTTGGAGCCGCCTTATCGAGCGGAACCACCAGCACCACTATGTCACCCTCGCTGATCAGGTCGCCGATAATCTGCGGATCGGGGCCGCCTTTTGGGGACAATTCCCCCAAAGCCAGCTTCAAGTGCTCGATTCCCTGTCGTGCCGTGGAGCTTACCGGAATAAACAGCGTGCTGTGTTCGGCGGCCCATTTGCGGATGTGGTCGAATTGGGCCGCCTTATCTATCTTGGTCGCACATACGAGCAGCGGGATCTCGCGTTCCTTTACTTTGCCGACGAGGTCATCTTCCCATTTTTCCGGCAGTGTTCCGGCTTCGATTACAAGTATGGCAATATCGGTATTTTCCAGCGCTCGCAGGGTTTTCTCGACCCGCATCCCGCCCAGTTCCCCGCTGTCGTCTATTCCGGCCGTATCGGTAATGACAACCGGCCCTATGGGGAGCAGCTCCATAGACTTCGACACAGGATCGGTGGTCGTGCCCGGCACATCCGCCACTATGGCAAGGCTCTGGTTCGTGAGAGCATTTATCAAGCTCGACTTGCCGGCGTTGCGCCTGCCGAATATCGTGATATGAACCCGTTCACTCGACGGGGTTTGGTTGAGATCAGCCATTGCCTACCTCGCGTTAATCCATAACAGGAAGCGGTTCGATGTCTTCGACCGGCTCGACATTGCCGTGGCGAATAAGTGGTTTCTTCCAGAACCCGGACACATAGCAGGCGAGGGCTATGGCCATCGATACAGCGTTGCTAATCGTCATAGCATAAAACACTCCCTCCACCTGGCCCATTCGCTGCGACAGATATATTGCCAAGGGCACTCGCGCAACATACAACCCCACGAGTGAAATGATCGTGGTTATCAGCGTATATCCCGCACCATTTATGACACCGTTAGCAACAAACAACACCGAAAAGAAAATGTATGATATCGCCATTATGCGCAGATAATTTACAGCGATCCCGAAGCCCTGCGGCTCGTCCATAAATATTCTCACCATATACTCCGGCACTGTGAAAGCGACCACCGCAAAGACAAGGCTGATGCCGCCACATACCATAATCCCCCATCCGAATACTTCTTTGGCTCGATGCGTCAACCCAGCCCCGATATTTTGGCCCACCAACATAGCAACCGAGCCGCCGAATGTCAGCGCAGGCATAAAAGCGAGCTGGTCGATTCGCATCCCGACCCCAAAAGCCGCCGTCGCCTCCTGACCAAAGCCGTTTATGATCGTAATCACAAAAATCATCCCCAGCGAAACCAGGCTCTGCTGCGCCACAGACGGCAGGCCGATCTTGATGATTAGCCAACACGTCGGCCAATCCACATACAATCGACGCCAGTCCGGAGACGCAATATTCTTTTTGCGTGCGAGATATATCATCAACGCAAGCATCCCGGCCCATTGGGTGCTGACGCTGGCAATCGCCGTCCCGTTCAAGCCGAACCTTGGGAAACCCAGCCATCCAAACATCAAAATCGGGTCGAGCACAGCAGTGACCACTAATGCGACCACTTGAAAATATAACGGGGTTTTTGAGTCACCGACGCCTCTCAGCGCGGACGCCACCAGAAACATCCCGAACATAGCCGGCATCGATAGAATATAGATCTTGAGATAGCTAACGGCCATAGGATAGATGGAGCGAGGGGTGTCCATCAGTCGCATAATATCGTCGGCGAATGCATAGCCTATAAACATAAACAAAGCGCCAACGAACGCCAGCATAACAGTGGAGGTCTGGATCGTCTTTTTCATACGATCCCACTCCTTCGCCCCCGCAAACTGCGCCACCAGGATACTTGTGCCCATAGTAAGACCCATCGCCACCGCCATCAGCAAAAACAGGACAGGGAAACTGCTGGTGACCGCCGCCAGTGGCCCTTCGCCGAGTTTTTTGCCGACCCAATAGGCGTTGACGAACCCGTAGGCCGTCTGTATTGCATTGCCCGCCAGCATCGGAAGCGAGAACATTATGAGGTGGCGCGGAATGCTGCCGACTGTCATATCTCGTCCACCGTGCTTTGGGGATTTGTCGATTTGTTGCGTCACAAGTACCTCAATTTCATAAAGCGCCCTCTTTCTATTTTACGACAACCAGTGTGCAAACGAAAACCGGCGGCCGCAGAAAAGACAGAGCTGGCGCACTAAAACAAAGCTACCCCAGCCTCTCAGGAGAGGGAAAAGGCTTGGCAATAGCGAAAGATCGCAGTCTTAAAACTGACTATTTATTTGTGCATTGGCCCTGGCATAAAAGAGGAGAGTCCTTTGGGGGCAATCAAAGAATAATTATCCCTCCGCCCCGGAGAACGGAGGGAAAAACCGCCGGTCAAGAGGCCAAAATCGCTGACCGGCCAGATTATAATTTTGTTAATTCACGTATAGACTTTCACGCCGGAGAGTTCGATCAGCTATCTTTACACGCATCCTCGCCTATTATTCCCGGTTGGGTCATAGCGGCAGGGGTGAGGATCGCGTCAAGCTGCTGAGCGCTCAACAGGCCCTTATCGATCGCGATTTCGCGAATATTCTTGCCGGATTTGGTAGATTCTTTGGCAAGGTTCGACGACGCCTCATATCCGATGTGCGGACAAAGCGCCGTCAACATCCCAAAGCTGTTTTCCAGGTGCTCGACACACTTCTTTTCGTCAGCGACGATCCCGTTTATACACTTTTCCGCAAGCAATTTCGCAGCTCCGCCCAGCAGCCTCAGCGATTCGAACAGATTATGCGAGATCATCGGCAAAAAAGCGTTTAGTTCGAGCTGGCCGCCCGCCGTAGCCATAGTTATAGCGACATCATTCGCTATAATTCGAAACGCGCATTGCGTCGCCGCTTCGGTCGCCACAGGGTTCACTTTGCCCGGCATAATCGAACTGCCGGCCTGCAGCGGTGGCAGCGCGATTTCTCCAAACCCGCCTCTCGGGCCGGAGCTGAGGATTCGAAGATCAGCGGCTATCTTCGAGATATTTACGGCAGCGGACTTAATCAGCCCAGACACCTCAGCAAAAACATCACAATTCTGTGTCGAATCGATCATATCCGGGGCAGACTCAAACGGCAAGCCTGTGACTTCGCTGAGTATTTCGACCACTTCTTTCACATAAACAGGGTCCGCATTCAGGCCAGTCCCGATGGCAGTGCCGCCCAGGTTTACTTCCATAAGCAGGACCTGCGCCTTGCACAGCCTCCCCATATCTCGGTCAACCGCTCTCGCCCACGCGCCGAACTCCTGGCCCAAAGTCATAGGCACAGCATCCTGCATCTCCGTGCGGCCAAGCTTCAACACCCCGGCATATTCCGCCTCTTTTGCCTCAAGCGCACTCAGCAGCTCAGCAAGCGCTTCGGCGGTCTGCGCGAGCAATCTGCATGCGGCGACTCGAATAGCTGTGGGCACAGAGTCGTTCGTGGACTGAGCCAGGTTTACATGATCGAGTGGATGAACCTTCGAATAGTCTCCTTTTTCCCCTCCGAGCAGCTCGATTGCTCGATTGGCTATGACTTCATTGGAGTTCATATTCGCCGAGGTGCCTGCGCCGCCCTGGAATGGGTCGGTGATAAATTGGTCGCTGAACCCGCCGGCCGCAATTTCATCGCAGGCCGTGCAGATGGCCTCCGCAATTTGCTCATCAAGATGGCCGGTCCTCGCATTAGCCAGAGCGCATGCCTTCTTGACTTCGGCTAAAGCGAGAATCATTTCGGGGATAAGACGCAGCCCGGATAGATCGAAATTCATTTGGGCGCGGAGGCTGTGGATGCCGTAGTAAGCGTCCGCGGGGACCTCCATAGTTCCTAGCAGGTCGTGTTCTGTGCGCGTTTTCATGGGCTTATTATAGCAGGGGAGGCTTTGATGTCACAAGAAAAATCACCCCAAAATGCAAAAAAACAGCTCCTCTCAAGCACAAAAATAGCCCCGGATTGTGCTTAACCCGGGGCGATAGTATTAGTCGAAGTAGACTGGTTTGCCGGTCTCGTTGGATTTATAAATAGCCTCGAGAATCTCCGTGACCACCAGGGCCTGCTCCGGCAGCACAACTGGATCTTTATCCTCAAGCACCGCATCGATCCAGCTCGCAGCCTCCAGCTCGGCCGGTATTTCATCGTTTCCGGAATAGAACGGCACGCTGCCAGGCTCCAGCTGCGCCCTTTCCACATACATCTTGCCGAATCGCTCACCGTTGATATGCAGCCCATCCCACATATCCGCACCAGCTTCGGTGCCGCATAGCGTGCAGATTGCCTCATCCGTTTTGCGCAGGTTCA
The DNA here is from genome assembly GCA_012522555.1 of Armatimonadota bacterium. Lineage (GTDB taxonomy): Bacteria > Armatimonadota > UBA5829 > UBA5829 > UBA5829 > DTKD01. The sequence goes on along the minus strand of JAAYKG010000172.1, from coordinate 20,224 downwards.
ACGCCCAGCTTGCCTCCAGAAAAACCGTAGCTCCGTTCTTGAAGTGGATATATCCAAAAGCCGAATCCTCAACCGTGAACTGTTTCGGATCCCATGGCCCCCACGGGTTTGCGCAGTTCTCTCGATCGCCGAGCTTGCGGTAGGTGTTTCCGACCGCGAATTCCGGCTCATAGTTGTTCATCATCCACAGCGTCAGATCCAGCGCGTGTGTTCCGATGTCGATAAGTGGGCCACCGCCCTGCGCTTCGGCATCGAGAAACACTCCCCAGGTCGGAACTGCTCTCCTGCGAAGAGCATGGGCTTTGGCGAAGTAGATATCACCCAGCCCACCTGCGTCGCAGAACGATTTCAGATACCGAGAATCGGCTCGAAACCGGTTCTGATAGCCGATGGTGAGTTTTTTGCCGGTTCGTTTGGCCGCCTCGACCATCTTTCTGGCGCCTTCGGCGGTCTTGGCCATAGGCTTCTCGCACATCACATGGCAGCCCGATTCAAGAGCAGCTACGGTAATATCGGCGTGGCTGATGTTGGGTGTACACACGTGAACCACATCCAGCTTCTCCGCCTCCAGCATCTTGCGATAATCGGTATAAGTCGTCGCGCCTGTAACGCCGAATGCGCCCGCTTTCTCAGCGGCGCGATCCTCGATAATGTCGCAAAAAGAGACCAATTTCACAGCATCCAGTTTTGCAAGACTCGGCAGATGCTTGCCGCCTGCAATGCCGCCACAGCCGATCATGCCGACCTTAAGCTCAGAAGATTTCCCCATCACAAAGTACCTCGTTGATGCAATTCTATAACAATAGTGCCGTACAAACTCATCTGTGAACCATTGTAGAGCACTAGATTGTACATAGCAAGTCATTGCGCACGGCGAAAAAAGTCGAGCTGGGTTGCCCGTTATCTTGCCGAGTCTGGCGATTGGATTTATCATGTATGAACTGAACCAACCTGTCTGGAGGGAAAATGGATACAATCAAGACAATCTCAAACGACCTCAACCTTGTTCGTAAGAAACGGCCGCTTGTTCACAGCATCACAAATTATGTTGTAATGAACGAGACCGCCAATGCCACTTTATGCATAGGAGCGCTGCCTATTATGTCCCACGCGGTCGAAGAGGTCGAGGATATGGTTTCCATAGCCGGCGCGTTGGTTCTCAATATCGGCACTTTGGAGCCGGCCTGGGTCGATGCGATGGAGCTTGCCGGAAGACGCGCCAACGAACTCGGCATTCCTGTTATACTCGACCCGGTCGGGGCAGGCACAACAAAACTGCGAATACAATCCAGCAAACGACTTCTGAAAGCTCTCGATGTCTCGATAGTGCGCGGCAATCTCGGGGAGGTCGCCAGCCTCGCGGGGATAGCCGCCGAGGTAAGAGGGGTCGAATCAATCAGCGCATCCGGAACCCCAGACGAAATCGCGGCACAGTTTGCAGCCATTTACGGCTGCACAGTTGCGATAACAGGCCCGATAGATGTTGTCAGCGATGGCAAACGAGCAGCGAATATCGCAAATGGCGATGTTATGTTAAGCCGATTGGTCGGCACTGGCTGTATGTCCAACGTTGCCGTCGCTGCGTTCGCAGCGGTTCAAGCCGATCCGTTTTTGGCTGCGCTGGGCGGCCTGGTGTCATTTGGGCTTGCGGGTGAACTCGCGGCGCAAATATCGGGGGATCGCCCGGGGACTTTTGGGGTGGAGTTGATGAACGCGCTGTATGCTGTGAATGCCGATGATATCGCCAGGTTGGCTAAAATAAGCGTGGCTTAGGCTAGACGGCGGTGGGGCTGAGACGCTTTAGCATCTTTACTACTGCGGTCTCCGGCTCCCAGACAATATCCACCTCGTCCATCAACTTGCGGATAAGGTAAAGTCCAAACCCACCTTCACGGGTGACATCGGGCTGCGCGGGGACTGTCGGGATTCGGCAGTCTCTTATATCGTTTCGTATCTCGACAGCGAGGCCTTCGTCCATAACCATACAGCGCACGGCGATATGCCGCAGATCGTTATCGGCGCATCCGTGTCGAACTGCATTTGTGCAAGCCTCGCCGACCGCCAATTTCAGGTCCTCGATCTGGACTTCGCTGAACTCCATTCGTCGGGCTAATCCTTCCACAGCGCGACGCACGATGCTTACATATTCCGGAGCGCTGGGGATCTCTAACTCAACGACGTGGCCTTGCTTCAACTTCACAATCTCCTGGCTTGAAGACGTTTTATTGCTTCGAATAATTGGATTATCGGTGGGAATTGTCTTACGCTGGAGGTGAAAGAGCCGAATTACAGCCCAAAATGAACACTAAATGATTTTTATTACTACTATTGCAACATCGTCAGACATCTGGCCCCGCACGAAATCAGCGAGCGCGTTGGAGATAGAATCGGCGATTTGCTGGGCGGACAATCGAGCGCTGGCAGCTATCGCAGCGATTGTTCGGTCGTCTCCAAAGCGATCCTTGTCGATCCCCGCCTCGGTAAGACCATCGGTGAACATCGCGATTATATCCCCCGGTTTAAGGTCGATTTCACGCTCCTCGAAGTGAGTATGGGCCATAATTCCCAGCAGCATCCCATCGGCCTCTAATCGTGAGACGCTGCCTTCACTGGGCCTGTAGAGTATCGGCCTTTCGCAGCCGGCGTTGGCGTGGTGCAACTTCTTTTTTTGCAGATCGATGACCCCATAGAATGCGCTGATAAATATCTCTGCGCGGGTGTCCTCACAGATAAGATCGTTTGTGTTGCTCAGAACGCGAGCGGGAAATATGTGCTCTCTAGCGTAGGCTCGTATTACGTGTTTGCCCATACTGGTATATTCGGCGGCTTCCACATCATGGCCGGAAACATCAGCCATGACAACCCCGATCTTTCCAGGCTCGACTTGCAGGAAATCGTAATAATCCCCCCCGATTTCGTGAACAGGCATAAATTTGTGACCGATATCCAGCCCTTCCACCCCCGGTATCGTCGAAGGCATAGTCCGTTGGGTCAGAATTTCCGCCATTTTATATTTCTGGCGGTATACCCTGGCGTTGCGGATCGCCACCCCGGCCAATTCGCCAAGCGGACGCATTATCTCGCGCTGAGATTTTGGAAAAACTCGCACATCCTTTGCGAAGCCGACCGCTACCCCCACCAGCTTGCCCGCGTTCTTCAATGGAAGGCATACGGCGGATCGAAGACCCTCGCGAGCCGATACCTCGGTAGCAAAGTTCCTTGACTTCTGAACATCTTTGATCACCAGTCTGCTGCGAGTTTTGACTATATGCGCAGCCAACGGCGACGCGGCGTCATAATAAGCGTATCGGCGGCGAGCCTTTAGTCCTGTCCCATATCCTAGTCGCAGCCTGCCGCTAAGGTCGTCAAGCAAAAGAATCATGCATGCATCGAGAGTGAACAATTTGGTGATCTCATCGCTGAGACGTCGCAATAGTTCATCGAGGTTAAGGGTGGACGTAACGGTTTGAGATATCGTCAACAAGCTGTCGAGCTGTTTTGTGCGGCGATTTACGCGTGCATACAGGCGGGCGTTTTCTATTGCAGCGGCAAGTTCGTTGGCCACGGTCCCCAGCAGCGCCAGGTCGCGCTCATCGAACTTGCGATCCGGGCGGGTGGTGTTCACGTTAAGCACCCCGATGACCTCGGATTTGGTCTTTAGGGGCACCGATGCCGCCGATGTTATGTCGTCCCGATAAAATGGCATGCGAAATCGGGTGTCGGTGTGAGCGTTTGAGACCAGCACACTCTCTCCGTGCTCGGCCACCCATCCGGCCACGCTGGTTCCGATCTGCTGGGAAGTGTTTTCCACGGTTTTGCGGGCCAACCCGTGCGCCGCGGCGATCTGCAGTTTGCCTGTCTCTTCGTGAACCAGCATCAAAGACCCGGTATCCGCCCCAACCGCCAGCATGCTCTGCTCGAGGGCGATGTCGATCAGCACATCAATGTCCAAAGTAGAGCTGACGGCTCCGCTAACCTGGTTTATCAACGAAAGTTCTTGAATCTTGCGTTGGGCCAGCCTGATTAACTCCGCCTGATCGAGGCACTCAGATTCCGGGACCTCCGGCCAAGCTTTGAGTGCGGTCTGGCTGGCGACGGTATGGAGTAGCTCGACGTCGGTGGAGGAAAATTTGCGCTTTTTGTTGGAGGCTGCAACTATCGCACCGACGCTCGCTCGGCCGATACTAAGCGGCACGCACAACAGTGAAACTACTCCTGCCTCAGACAATCCATTAAGCGAGTCGCTTAATGAGATATCCGAATGGATGACAGGTTCCACGCCAAACAGCGCTTCCTCGGCTGCCAAAATTGCACCTTTTGTAAACGATTCGTCGTCGCTTTGTCCCACTTGCCCGACCACAGACAGCGCTTCGCCGTCTCGTTTCAAAAAAATGGCGGCTCTTTCCACGCGCAGCATCGTGGCTGCGGTTTCAGCCAGTTCCGTGAATGTGGAATCAGCTTCGGATGCCCCGAGAATTTTCGACAGATTGGCCAAAGCAATCAAGATATTCTGTCGGTCGTCTGGCGGTGTGTCATCGCCGACTTTTGCTATTCCCTCGAGCATAATTATCTCCATTTAGCGCAGCATTGACAGCCGGAGGCAGTATAGCATCCACCTATCTCAGTGTCAACGAGATTCGGGCTGCCTTACAGGGCTTACGCAATAAAACAAAGCGGCTATGCAACATTGAAAAGCCGCAGCCTTAACACTGACACATCACACACTAGTTAGTTGTGCATTGACTGCGGGTGCGTGGTTTGATATGCTCAGTGAAATGACAGCCATCCTATTCATTTATCGGGAGATTTCGCTATGAACGAAAGACTTGCGTGGGGGATTATCGGGACGGGAAATATAGCCAGAAAATTTGCGGCGGGCCTGGCTGAATCGGGGACCGGAAAATTGTTGGCGGTGGGCAGCCGCAGCCAAAAATCAGCGGATAAGTTTGGCGCTGAGATGAAAGTGACGCGATGTTACGGCAGCTATGAATTGTTGTTAGCGGACCCGGATGTGCAGGCAGTGTATATCAGCACCCCACATCCAATGCACGCCGAGTGGGCGGTTAAGGCGGCTGAGGCGGGCAAGCATATACTTTGCGAGAAGCCACTCACCATAAACTACCCTGACGCGATGGCTGTGGTGGAGGCCGCTCGTCGCAGCGATGTCTTCTTAATGGAAGCGTTCATGTATCGCTGCCACCCCCAGATCGCCAAACTCGTCGAGCTTATCAAAGACAAAGCTATCGGCGAGGTGCGAATGATAAAGGCTTCATTCAGTTTCGATGCCGGGTTTAATCCCGAGGGGAGGCTTTTCAAAAACTCACTGGGTGGGGGCGGGATCCTGGATGTGGGCTGCTACACGACATCTGTTTCGCGCCTTATTGCCGGAGCTGCGATGGGGCAAGACTTTGCCGAGCCTGTCGAGGTAAAAGCTATCGGCAAGCTCGCAGAGACCGGCGTGGATGAATACACCGCGGCGCTGCTGCGATTTCCAGGAGATATCATCGCTCAGATCTCTACCGGGGTTCGGCTCAATCAAGACAACTCCCTGCACGTCTTTGGAACCCAGGGAAATATCTACCTGCCGGGTTTCTGGAATCCTGATAAGCAGGGGGATAGGCCCGCGATGACTCTCACCCGCTGTGGTCAGGCGCCGGAGGATGTCAGCGTCGAGTCCGATCGGGGGGTATATGCATATGAAGCTGATGTTGTGGCTGCAAATATCGCCAACAGGCAGGCCGCGCCGCCGGCGATGACCTGGGACGATACGCTTGGCAACATGCGCACTTGTGACACATGGAGGCTTGCTATCGGTTTGGTTTATGACATCGAACAGCCGACCTCTAATTACCCAACCATCGACCGCCGACCGCTCAAGCGGCGACCCGAAACAAAGATGCCATACGGAAAGATAGAGGGCCTCGATAAACCCGTATCACGGCTGATTCAAGGTGCGACTTTGGCCGGTGCGCAATTCCAACTCCCCCACGCTTCGATCATTTTTGATGAATACTTTCGCAATGGCGGCAACTGCTTCGATACCGCGTATATTTACGGCAATTCCGATTATATTCTCGGAAGATGGGTCGCCAACAGGGGCATCCGCGATGACGTTGTGATCCTTGCAAAAGGGGCGCACACTCCGAACTGCAATCCGGAGGCGATTCGCAGCCAATTGGCGGAGACTCTGGAGAGAATGAACACGGACTATGTAGATCTTTATGTGCTGCATCGGGATAATCCGGAGATACCCGTAGGTGAGTTTGTTGATGCGCTGAACGAACAACTCAATGCCGGCCGATTGCGCGCGTTCGGCGGTTCTAACTGGACTTTGCAGCGCATAGACGAGGCCAACGCCTATGCGAAATCCAAGGGGCTGCGCGGATTTACCTCGGTCAGCAACAACTTCAGCCTTGCACGTATGGTTGCGCCGCCGTGGGAGGGCTGCCTTTCATCAACAGATGCCGAGTCGTGGAAATGGTTCACTAATAACCAGATGCCACTTCTGGCGTGGTCGAGCCTTGCGAAGGGGTTCTTCGCACGTGGCGCAGCCGATGATCTGTCGGATCAGATGCTGGTGAATTGCTGGTATTGCGAGGACAATTTCGAGCGGCTGGCGCGGGCGCAGAAGCTAGCGGATCGAAAGGGAGCGCTCCCGGTGCAGATCGCGCTGGCGTATCTGCTGCACCTCCCATTCCCGGTCTTTCCGCTGATCGGGCCTGAAAAGTTGAGCGAGCTTATGGTCTCGTTGGCCGCTCTCGATATCGAGTTGACCCCGGATGAAGCGAAGTGGCTCAATTTGGAAGACTGATATTTTAGATATTCGGCCCACGTTACGATAGCGTGGGCCGTTCAATCATTTGCCGATTATCAACGGCGAACTGAGCGTATCCCCCGGCTGCACATCGTATATTGTGAAAGAATCCCCCGCGCTGAAAATGCTCGGGTCGTTTACACGCACCGTGATTTGATCCGATTCGACATTGATTACCGTCGTACTTTTTTTGGTCCGGTCGTTGACTATCAATTTACCTCGGAAATAGTCGCTTTTTGCCCCACTGACGATAATAGAGCGAGGCAAAGGCACGACGTTGCCGATTGAATCGGACTTAGGCCCGTCCTGTCCGATCTGCCCTCTGCCGATCACAAAATCGCCGTCGAGGGTGATATTGGAGCCGTCTACAGATTTAACCAGATAAGGAGAGGAGTGCGAATACCCGTCGCGGGAGAAATATACAATTTCAGGCAGATCCGTCACGACGCGATCGATAGTGATTTTGGAAAGCTCATAATTGATTTCTTTTACTCCACCCTCTACACCCTTGTTTGACTTGAGAGTATACGAGCCGATCGCAAGGTTTGTGCCACCGACCAATCGGCTGCTTGCCACCTTGCCGCCCTCGATGCGAATAAACCCGAAACGGCCTTCAAAATCGATCCTTTGTCCGTCGTTTGTAAGCAGCACAGACGGCTTTCCGGATAATGAGCTTAACACGTAGTCGAAGCCTGCGGTTGTCTTGATCTCGACACCGACCGCATCCCCGGATTCGCATCGCATTCTATCAGCCGATAATACAGCGCCTCCTGTGTCCGATGGTTCGACGATCGACACAAATGTGCTGCTCAGATCAGCCCCCTTACGTCGAAGAATTGCGAAATCTGCCTTTGGATAGTCCGGTAGGATGCCCGGCGCGCTGGCGGTGATTAGTTCGCAGCCCGGTTCCGGCAGCAGTGTCAGTTTGAGGCGCTGAGTGTTATCATCAGTCAACTTCCAGGTCGCGCTGCACGCTCCGTCCGCCTTTGCCCGCCGTACATCATAAAAGAAGCCGTAGCCATTTCCTGGCGGCGGGTTCCAATAGCCGCCTTTGTCCTGAGCGTTTCGCAGATATCCCGACGAGCCGACGTGTCGACCCCAATCTATATCTTCACCGGCGAGGCTTCCGGTTTTTTGCGCTTCTCCTAGAGCAGCGCCTGTTACAGAGTCTTGTTTCCCTGCGAAATGCCACATCAAGTCGTGCTGGTTTCCTCCAGCCGTGCGGAATATGTCGACAAGATATGAACCCTTTCCGATGTCGACCATAGCCAACGTCCGTCTATAGGTCTTTACATTTTCCGATGCGTAGCAAGCTTCCGATGACGCTTCCACCGCTCGAACAGGAGCCGCATCAGTGCAGAAATATAAATCGCCGCCGCTCCCTGCTTTCATCTGATTCTGCTCATTTACCACGACGAGGTTATGGCTTGCCGTTGTGTTAGCCAAACCGACCTGGACGTGTGCGCTGCCGAGATAATAACCGAAGTCGTAGGTCAGCTCTCGTCCCAGGCCAAAAAAGTTAAGATTGAGATCGTCGCGATGGCCGTGGTTCAGGCACGGTCCATAACGCAGCAGCGCTGCCCGGCCGCTTGATCCCTTGCCGGAGCGAAGAATTGTCACCCCTCGTCCGCCCAGCAGGGTTCGTGGTTCTAAGTTGACTCGTTTTTTTGTCTTTGTGGCAGGGCTTGCGTGAAAAGTCAGCCATGATCGCGATCCGCTCATCGCCTTTTCGTTTCGGCGCGCTTCAACATCCCCTCGAGCTATTGCATTACGCATCGCCGACCACTGTTCAGTGTCTCTGGCGCGTGCCGCCAAATGCTCCGCCCATAACATATCTCTGGCAGAAAACGGCGCATCGTCGCTCACCACGCTGAAATCCGGCCCCGAATCCCCAAAACGCGGGGAATGCCCGAAGCAGTCAATATCAGCCATCGCAACCGAGAGCGCTTTTTGGAACTTGGGATGCTCGTAGAGATTTATCCCCTCGGGATATTCCTCGGTACTCAGATGATAGAGCATCTCGGCCATATCAAGATACAAGCCGATCGCATGCCCGCTGTAGCCTATAGAGGTCTCGTAGTTCTGACCATCCCGGTCGAGGCAATTATCCAGAAAATTATATACGTTATAAGGCCCCTTGATCGCGTAGTCGATCCAGAGCTTATTATCGGTCATTATTCCTGCAGCCAGGGTTCCTCTTATATAATCCGCCTGACCATTGGTGAGCCGACAGTAGCCCCTCGCCGCCATATCGTAACAATATTTGCCTCCATCTGCGATTATGGCCGTTTTAATATGATCTCGAACGCTGCCTTTGCCGGAGGTCGAAGGCGCCCCAAATTCCGGGCTATCATACAGCAAATCAAGCGCATTAGCGAGAACGACCAAAATCCGCGCGACTTGATATTGGGGCTGCTCGAGTCTGCCGGAATTGGGGTTTGACGGATAATCCGCAGATCCTACCGTTGAAACCGGATACAACTCTGCCAGCCTATCAAATATAACCGCAGCGGCGTTGGAATACTTGCGATCCTTAGTCAAAGCATAAGCTCGAGCGAGGCTGGGCAGTATGTTTAAGTTTATCTGCCGGGCGGCATAAGCGTTATAACAGCCCACCGTATAATAAACCTTGCCGGTTTCCGGATTGCGCCAACCGCCCCCAGGATCCGGGAAATCGTCGTTGGGAAACACTTTACGACATTCCGGACAGGTGACGCGGCCCGGCATATCGAACGATGATATTTGTGCGCCCCACCACGGCCAGTTGGCGCCGCACGAGGGGCAGCCATCGAACCCATAAGCAAACGTCGATCCCGGCGCAGGGACCAATGCTCTAAGCTCGGCGGAGGGCTTAGCTGCCCACTTATCAGCCGCAGCAATCGTCGAATCGCGATATGCCAGCGCCCACGAAGCGTGCTGCACGTTGTCCATCGCACGGGTCAGAGACGCGGGATCATGATACAACCGCGGGTGTCCGCCCGGCGCAAGCATCGCTAACATCACAAGTATATCCATCATCATGATGCTGATGATAGATCATTGCAACAAGCCCGTCAAGGCCGCCTGTGATATACATGATTATGAATCAATCAATTCACGCCGCTTTGTTCATCCCGGTCTCTTCAGGCACAGAATTGTCCACTATTATATTTTCGCCCAAGGTTTTGATATAACTTGCCGATATTTCATATTCATCCCCGGCAGTTTTCCATAGACCCCCAAGCACCTCTTTATCGACCCCGAATGTAATTGTGGTGATATCCCCGCTTTGCACGTCAAAGGAATAGTCGCGCACATCGCCAAGCCGCCTGCCATCCTCCGTCAGCACCTGTCGCCCGGTCAGGCGATCCGTAAGCCCAGTGAACCCGAGGTCGCGGCGGTTGATGAAGCTGTGAGCTGAAGGCACCATTACGACATCCTGTTCGAGCGCCTTGATATTGTTGAACGGCAAGACTTTTGACGAAGACAGAAAACCACCACTTACCTCCAGCGCCACAATCGATCTCTTTTCCAGATCGATGATGAACCCTTTAACACTGCCCAAAGCATCTCCGCGTTCGGAGTCAATCGCTGCAAGGCCGAGTATTTCACGCGCTTTCATTTTCTCACCTCCGATACGAGATTACCCACTCGCGCGGCGTGAAAACGGCGACTTTACATACTCGCTCAATCCCACGTGTAAATCCGTCTGCCCCCGCCCCTCAGCCCTACCGCAACTGAGATATCCTCGAATTTCACCGACTCGAGGGTGCTGTCAACTCGTGATGGTTCCAGCACAGTCGCTATTCGCAGCGATTTGCCGGGTGAGCGCAATATAAGGCAGTCTAAATTATCCGTGTTCGGGTTTCCTATCGACTTGCAGCAAGTAACCTCAGTAGGCGCGTCTGCCACCGACAGCAAATGCAGCTTGATTGCCCGCGACACATTCCAAATACCCCTAATCGAGCCGGAAGTCGCCCCGCTGAATCGATCGGTGAGCATAGAAAATGGGCCATCGCTCCGCAAAGCCGGCATCCCCAGCAGCTCTTTCGACCCACCTTCGAGGGTTGGCGACGCAACACTCAGCTTACCATACGAATGATACGCCCAACCGAACCGATGATCGTCGTCTGAAGAATACTCATCCAGCAGCACAACATATGGCGGCGAAAAGAAAACCGTTCGCTGATATCGCACCCCCTCATCGACCACACTTGCTCTCGCTCGCGGATTTTCCTCATCACCACGCCATTCGAGAACAGAGGTTCCTTTGAGGTGCGTCTCATCGCTGAACAATGTGTTATGCGCCACAGTGGCTCGATGGTAGTGCTGCACTATCGGCAAAATCGAATATCCGGGTGTTCCCAGATCAGGGGATATAGGCTGGCCGAATGCGCTGAGGGTGATCTGTAGTTTATCCGGATGATCGTGTCCGCCGCGATATCTCCCCGCGCGGAACAATACTTGCAGTGAACCACAGCGAAACGTTCCAATCTCCGCGCAGGGCAGAAGCGTGCTCTTTTTCGGGGTTCCCCCAGGTTTCGGCAGCGAATCCGGTCCAAACGCCAAAGCCGACATCTCTCCACGCATCGCTTTGCTGCGCTCGTAGATCGCCGCCAATATTGGCCCGAAACGCTCAAAATTGATCTGCCCCGCCGCATACTCATACAGGTGTCGATATGCGGCTAAGTTCATAACCTTCGGCGCGCCGAGATCTCCAATCAAAGGCAGTCGAAGCCTTTCATCAACCAACGCGACCGGCGCAGCGAACATCTCCTCGAATCGGCTCCACAGAGCAGCATCCTTAATAATAGGATCGTTCATCTTTACCGCCTGCTCACGCACAGTCACCAATGGGCACATCGAATAAAAATGATAAAACATGGTGCCCTCATGCCATAGTCCGTCGGTTTTCTTCTCTTTGTCTTGATATAAGCTTGTGGTAAGCAGCGTTCTGGCCCCGGACGACTCCCCAGTGGCCGCATTCGTCCAATCGTCACGCTCGAAGACCCGCCCCGAGCACGCCAATGCCCCAGCGACATAACAAGACATATTGCCGCCAGGGTTCTTCGACAGGAAATCAAGCATCTCGCCCATATCTTTCTCGAATATCCCAACACGAATGTTCTCAACATCCTGCTTGCTATAGGCGCTGCTGTTTTTTGTGAGGCTAAAAATATTAGCCAGGATCATCAATATGGCCGCGTCATACAGCGCCTGAAAATATAACGCGCTGCCTTTCATAAATTCGTCGTGCTTGAAATATTCCACAGCCTGGCGCATCCCATCGGCAATCCAGCTCGCATATCGCTCATCTCCCGTTACGCCATACAATACCCCCACGCTGCGCATCATCCGAAATGTTCGCTCGTGGGTCAGCAGCGCCCACGCTCTGCGCTGAGCCTCATCATATTCGTATTTGCCCGTCGACGGGTCGAGAAATTTGTCGCACGAGTCGGGATCATACAACAGGTGCTCTCCAGTAGCGCGAGAATAGAAATCATGCCGCCAGCCCGCCCGCTCTACGGGAAGCTGAGGTCCCTTGAGCATAACCCCTTCCGCCTCTTTCACCATTCGCGCCACCGCTTTTTTCGCCCAATCCAACTTCGCAACTTTGCGCTTAATCTCGCCAATAGTTTCATCGCCGAAAAAAATCGTCGGCCAGGCGTCTTCGATCATCATCCCCTTGTCATATGGGGACAGTGTATATGGCCTATACGGGTGTGTGCCGGATTCTTCCAAAGCGTATGCGGGCTTGTTCGAAGCGGCAAAAGACGGCAGCATAGCGGCAGCAACGCCTAATCCCGCTGAGGCAATAAATTCGCGGCGGGTAATCGCATCAAAGTTCATAACGGCTCTCCTTGTAAGGAACTTATCTCGTGCAGATTTTTCGGGAAATCCACTAATGGGCTTTACAAGAGACCAGATGCCTGCCGATGAAACAATCCCTCCGAGAACACCTCCCGGAGGGATCACACAGATGGAATTACTTCTTGAGGTTATAAAACGCCTTCAGGCCAGGGTATCTGGCGGTCTGGTCAAGCTCTTCCTCTATGCGAAGAAGGCGGTTATATTTCGCCACGCGCTCGCTGCGAGCCGGCGCGCCAGTCTTTATCTGTCCGGCGTTGGTCGCCACAACGAGATCAGCGATGAAGCTGTCTTCGGTCTCGCCTGATCTGTGGCTGACAACCGCGGTCATTCCGGCGCGCTTGGCCATCTCGATCGCCTCCAGGGTCTCAGTCAGCGAGCCGATCTGGTTGACTTTGATCAAAATCGAGTTTGAGGCCTTCATCTCGATGCCCTTCTTCAGGCGCTCGGTATTGGTGACGTAGAGGTCGTCGCCCACGATCTGGCATTTGTCGCCGATGCGTGCCGTCAGCTTCACCCAGCCGTCCCAGTCGTCTTCAGACATACCGTCCTCAATCGATATAACCGGGTATTTTTCCACCAGCCCGGCGAGATATTCCACCATTTCATCGGTGGTTCGAGTCACCCCTTCTCCCTCGAAGTGATAGGCCCCGTCCTTATACATTTCGGTAGCAGCGCAGTCCAACGCTATATGAAACTGCTCACCCGGTCGGTATCCCGCGTTGGTGATCGCTTCAAGAATGACTTCGATTGTCTCTTCGGAAGTCGTCAGATTCGGAGCAAATCCCCCTTCGTCGCCGATCGCCGTCGACAGGCCTTTGCTTTTCAGCACCTTGGCGAGATTATGATAAACCTCAGCGCACATTCTCAGCGCCTCCGCCCAGCAGCTCGCCCCAGTCGGCATAACCATAAACTCTTGAATGTCCACCGTGTTATCCGCGTGCGCCCCGCCGTTCAAAATGTTCATCATCGGAACCGGCAGATCTTTAGCGTTGACTCCACCCAGATAACGATACAGCGGAGTGCACATTCCTTCGGAGGCAGCTTTTGCGCAGGCCAGGCTCACGCCAAGGATTGCGTTTGCGCCGAGCTTGCCTTTATTCGGCGTGCCGTCGAGATCGATCATCGTCTGGTCGATCCATGCCTGCTCCGTCACAGGTCTGTTGATCAGTTCGGGTGCAATCAGCTCATTGGCGTTGCGCACCGCCTGCATCACGCCCTTACCCAGGAAACGGCTCTTGTCGCCATCGCGAAGTTCGACAGCCTCATACGCGCCGGTCGACGCGCCGGACGGCACCGCCGCGAGGCCGACCGTACCATCCTCTAGATATACTTCTACTTCAACCGTGGGGTTGCCGCGAGAATCCAGAATCTCTCGCGCTCGGATTTCGTCAATATACATATATGTCACCTCTCCATCAGGGATGTTTATGCCCAAAACCGACACATTATAGCACGCCAGGCCGCCAAGTGTCATCGCCACAATAATTTCCGGCATAACGGCAAAATCGAGGCAACTCCGGACTTGCTACTTAGGCCAGTGTTGAAGAAACAGCACCGTATAGTAATATGCCGCCGGGCCTGTGAAGAGGAGGCTGTCGAAGCGATCGAGGATACCACCGTGGCCGGGAACGATAGTGCCGAAATCTTTAATTTTAAGCTCGCGCTTAATCGACGATTCGGAGAGATCTCCGAGTTGACTGAGCACACCAAACACTACTCCCATCGCAAGAGTATGATACCACGGCAGATGTATCACCCAACCCGCAAGCATGGCTACGACCACCGTGCCGACCAATCCCGCAATCGAGCCTTCAATTGTCTTGTTAGGACTAAGCTTGGGGGCAATTTTGGTCTTGCCGAACGCCCTTCCAAAAAAATACGCACTGGTATCGCACGCCCACGTGCATAAGAACGTCATCATCACCAGACACGCGCCTACCTCCGGCTTGAACTGCCCAATCTGCACAACCTTCGGAGCGACTGTCAGTCCTTCCAGCCAAACTCCTCGCAAAACGACGAGATGAGATATAAGCCAGCCGACATATATGGCGCCGAATACAGTGGTTCCAACGTTGACAATCGGGGAGCGCTCGCTGCGAATCATCTCCACGCAAAACGATAAAATCAGCAGCAAAGTAAGCGCGGTGGGAAAAATTGCCCCGATGGTCGTTCCATCGGAATAACGAAATGTGCGAGCGGAAAATACAAAAAAGAGCACAGCAAGCAGCCCTGCCCATTCCACTGGGCGAGCGCCTATCTTGCGAACCCCTCTATAGAACTCCATCACTCCGGCCACAGAGATGGCCCCCATCGCCACAGCAAACGGCAGGCCATGTGGAACGAAGATAAGGATGACAGCGAGCGGAATGCCCACCGCCCCAGTCAGAATCCGTATCAGCATCGTTTCACGCTACTCCCTGAAAAACCTCGGTCAACGTTTTTGTCTATCGGCATTATAGCATCCACCCATTGCCGGCCGCAAACGAATATCGGCGCTTGAATGCGATGTTGGCGCTAATCACCTAAACTTCAGAGCGCGATGAAAAATCCAGCTCCGGCTGCACATCGATGGTCCTGATCAAATGATCTGTTTCCACCCTCCATCGAGGGTTTTTGGAGGACATATCTATAGTGTAAGTGATCCCATCCAATTTGCTCGGTTGTTGACCGATATAGCGCATTGTGTAGTCCGCTATCCATTTTTCCAGCTTCAGAACGGTCAATTTGCGCCGCAGCCTGCCCTGCATGTCGCGGTTAAGTATAGACGGAATGGTGTTGGTAGTCACGATCTCATCTACCGCCTGAGTGGCGAGTGTTTCCCGAACCTCAGGGGATGAATAGAAATGTGTCACAAAAAACACAACCCGTCCCGCTCCAGCTTCTTTAAGCAGCCGGCAGCACTCCTTTATGGTGTTGCCAGTACGAACCATGTCGTCGAAGACGATCACGTCCTTGCCTTTGATCGATTCAACCGGACAGGGCGATTCCGGGGATATCATACTCGACACATTACGCTCATCGGTCCGCTGTTTTGCAAAATACAGCAAACCCGCAGTATCAGCATGGAGGTGGTCGAAAACCTGTGTGGCGAATTCTCTCGCCCCGGCATCCGGCGCACACACCAGCAGCCCTGCTCCGCTCACCAATCCCGGAGCGACATCCGAGTTGCGAATATAATCCGCGAACACTTCGGCCGGGTTAAGATTGACGAACTCCCCTCGCATTACTTCTCTGAACAGCTTTTTCACAGACGTCGAGTGATTGTGAACCGTAATGACGGCGTCGACCCCGGCCAATGTCAGCGCCTGGGCGTAAAATCGACTGGTAAATGGCTGGCCGTCGAATTTCTTGAAATCTGCCGGGCTTCTGTCGAACGTCATCTGCCCATGCTCCGGCCGCGGCCCTCTGTCCTGGGCGCTGAAAAACAGATCCGGCTCCACTAAAATCACTTTTCTGGAACCGTTGTCTTTGGCCGCTCGAGCCACAAGCATAGTGCGCATCGCCAGTTCATTTCTGGATAGAGTATTAGAGGCGGTCGAGACCATAACGACGGTTGAACCGCTAAGCTTGTTGCCGATGGCTTCCATATCTTTTTCGTCGGAGATGAATCTGGGGCAAAACTCTGTGTTGGCAAATGTTTTCAGGGAGATGACGTCGGCTATGTCGGTAAGCTGTCCGCAAAACACCCCTATATCGATTGCAAACGGATTATCCGACTCTGTGCCCGTGATAAGCACAGAACTGTAACCAGCAGACATATCATTCCCTCTTTTCTTTGCTAAAACGGCCTACGCTGTTCTATTGCAAAATATACCCTGCCCACGAGCTTTCGCGCAAGCCTCGGCAGCAGGCGCAAACGAGTCGCTAACGGTGCAGTCTTCCAATATTTCCAGATCAATGCAGTCAACAATTTGTTGTCATTCAACCGATCGACTGCAAAGCTGGTGTTTGCGCCGTGCAGGCGATATTTAGCCAGCTTCTCGGGAATATGAACAATCGGCGCGACCAGCAGCATTTTAAGCCACGCATCGAAGTCGTCACACGTTGAATATCGGCTATCAAACAGCCCGATGTCGAGTAAATACCGCCGCTTCGCCATCACAGCGCTTGCAGAGATCGTGAAATTCCCGTGTCTCACGAACCAATAGAAATCCGGCCTTTCAGGAATGATCCTCTGATCAATACGCAGTCTGCCGGCGTCCGGTCCGAAGACTTCCATATCACAAAATACCATTCCGGCATCGGGATTGGCCTCCAGCGTCTCCACCTGTCGCGCAAGTTTCTCGGGCAGCCATATATCGTCGTGATCGAGAAAAGCGATAAGCTGCCCCTCTGCCGCCTTTATTCCCACATTTCTCGATTTTGCATGTCTTAAATTTGTCTGATTCCGCAGAATCCTGACCGTGGGCAGATCGGCGACCGAATTAACGAGCGGCCGTATATCAATCGGTGAACAATCGTCAACGATGACAAGTTCGCAGTCGCGAAAGCTTTGCGCCGCCACAGAACACAGCGTTTCACGCAGAAAATCTTCGTGCTCTCCCGATGCACAATATACCGGCACAATAATTGATACCCTTGGCATAGGACACCTTATTGTAACTCAAATCCCACCATCATGGAACCCGTCAGTCGATCTCCACGAGTCGAAAGAGTGGAACCATATATCCCTCTCCCCCACGACAGGTGAGCCGCGGGGATGAGGGGGTAAGCTATCTCCGCAACTCACATCGGCGATCGCAGTTGCGAAGGGCAGGCAAACCAGTTACAATTACCTGGGCCGCAGTGATTTTCGGTCTATTTTATCGCAAGTCTTTGAAGGTGAGCTATTTTGAAGATATGTTGTTGCATTAAACAAGTCCCCGGTACCACCGAAGTAAAGATCAATCCCGAGACCAACACTCTGGTCCGGGAGGGGGTCGAGACGCAGATCAACCCGTTCGATCTTTATGCCTTGGAGGAAGCGATTCGAACTAAGGAGAAAATGGCGGAAGCAGGGGAGGAGTCTACCGTAACCGTGATTAGTATGGGCCCGCCGCAGGCCGAAGATGCCCTGCGAGAGGCGATTTCACTGGGAGCAGACGAAGCTATCCTGCTCAGTGACCGGGCTTTTGCGGGCAGCGACACGTGGTGCACGAGCTATGTGCTTGCAATGGCAATAAAGAAAATCGAGCCTGACCTCGTCTTTTGCGGCATGCAGGCTATTGATGGAGATACCGGTCAGGTCGGCCCGGGAATCGCAGTCCATCTAGATATGGCCCAGACCGCCTATATAGCCGAAATCAGGTCTATAGATACCAGAAAAATGGTCGCCAAACGATTGATCGAAGAAGGCTACGAAACCGTGGAGTTGAAGCTGCCGGCGCTGTGTACTGTGGTCAAAGAGATCAACGAGCCGAGAACGGCTTCACTGCGCGGCAAGATGGCGGCAAAAAAAGCACAGATAACCAAATGGGGGGCCGAGGAACTACAAACCCCAGAAGATAAAGTCGGGCTTCTCGGATCTCCGACTCAAGTGGTCAAAATTATGACTCCGCCTTGCAGAGAGGGCGGGGAGAAGATAACCGGCGAGGCGCCGGAGCTTGTGGACAAGCTCTACGACACGCTGAAGTGCCTGGAGGTGGTTTAAGATGTCGATTTTTGTTGATCCGACCAAATGTAATGGCTGCACGCTGTGCGTGAAGTCGTGTGCCACAGGCGCGATTGAAGTCAAAGATAAGCTCGCCGTCATCGACTTGGAAAAATGCACATTGTGTGGGGCTTGTGTCAGCGCATGCCGATTCAAAGCAATCACTATCGAGATAGAAAAGCAGGCCGCCGAAGACCTTGACAAGTATAAGGGAGTCTGGGTGTTTGGTGAGCAGCGCGACGGCAAAGTCGCTCCGGTGGTCTTCGAATTGATTAACATAGGCGGACAGTTGGCAAAGGATCGCGGCACTGAGCTGAGCGTGGTTATCCTTGGTGACCAACTCGCTGATGCGGTCAAAGAACTGGCGTCGTATCCGGTCGATAAGGTATATGTTTATGAAGCCGCCGAGCTTGCGGTTTACGATTCGGAGCGCTACTGCCGGGTGCTGACCGATGTTATGCGGGATTATAAACCGGAGATCGTGCTCGCCGGAGCCACTACAACCGGGCGAAGTTTTATGAGCGGCGTAGCGATTCAGCTTTACACGGGGTTGACTGCAGACTGCACCGGTCTTGAGATCGGCGAGGATGGGCTGTTGCATCAGACTCGACCAGCCTACGGCGGCAACATTATGGCTACTATTTTGTGCCCCTATACTCGTCCGCAGATGGCGACGGTTCGGCATAAGGTGTTTCCGACCAGCGCCAAACGCTGCGAAGGCGCCGCTGAGGTCATCAAGCTCGCCCCCAAACCGACTCTGTTCAGCTCTCGCTCGAAGTTTATCGAGTTCGTAGAGACCCTCGGCGAGAAGGTCAATCTGGTCGATGCCGATATTATAATAAGCGGTGGTCGCGGGCTTGGCGGGCCGGAGGGTTTTGAGATGATTCGCGAACTGGCCGCCGAACTTGGAGCGGCGGTCGGCGCCAGCCGGGCGGCGGTCGATGCTGGTTGGATTCCGTATGCTCATCAGGTAGGCCAGACCGGCAAAACAGTCTGCCCCAAGCTTTACATCGCCTGTGGGATATCCGGCGCGGTGCAGCACCAGGTCGGGATGAAGAGCGCCGATGTGATTATCGCCATAAACAAAGACCCTGAAGCCCCAATTTTCGATATAGCCACACACGGTTTCGTAGGCGATCTCTTTGAGGTTTTGCCCGCGTTGACCAAAAAGATCAAAGCCCTTCGGGGCGCCCCTGCAGACACCTGCATAGTCTGATTTTGCCTGCTCCCTTCGAGATTTTCGTCGGGAGCAGCAACTATTTATGCGGTGTGAAATAATTTATATTCCTGATGAGCAGTGATTAGTAAATTGCCGCCGCGGCGCAAACGCTAGGCCATTGTAGTCATTGTGTCCGATACAGAGTATATATGACCGTAATCAGGCTAAGAATAACATAAACGACGATATATAGTCACCTGCTATCCGGGAGCCTCCCGGCAGTTACCTCCAGCCCCGCTTTGCGCCAACGACCAGTGAGTAAGCCGAAAACTGATGAATAAAACGTGATATATATTATAGTGCTATCAGCCATTCTCCGTGTATGATCCTCGCGAAATCCGAATATAACAATAATCACAACAAAATATAGCGCACTAAAATAATAGAATCTATACTCTCCTGATAAAATACATGTTGACAGGTGGGCTATCTCATGGTAAACCTACTTGTAGAGGTATTAGCCGCGATTGAACTACGATCGGGTCGAAGTTTCTGTGGCCGGAAACCGGAAAATACCTGCCTGAGCAGGGTCCGTGCGAGGTTCGCACGGATTCTGTCGGGCTTAAATCGAGCAAAAAAATCCCATTAGGAGGGTAATAATGAAAGGGAAATCAACATTGCTTGCGCGGATCCCCACCAGCGTTATCGTCGCCTGCATCTTGCTGGCGGTGATGCTGGTAGGCGTCGCGCAAGCAGGCGGGCCATACTACTA
>JAAYKG010000171.1 GCA_012522555.1 Armatimonadota bacterium | reverse complement strand
GCATCATAAGCGCGATCTTCAAGAACAATCCCGACTGGTTATGCAGCAGTTTATGCCACCATTTGCGCGGCACGAACTCCGGCAGCACAACCGTCACCACATAATTCGGCCTCTCCTTTTTTACTTGCTCAAGATACGCCAGCACCGGCCCTATTACGGATCGATACGGCGACTCCAGAATCACAAGCGGAACCCCAAGACCGAACTTCTCCCAACGCTCACGTATCAAAGAAGTCTCCACCGGGTCGATTTCAATAAACAGAGCGCGGCAGTCATGCGACAGCGTGCGCGCATATTCAAGCGCGGGAAGGATACCCTTGTGTATGCTCGAAGTCAACACAATCGCCGTCGAACGCACTGCAGAGGGTTCTTCGAATGTGTCCGTAGTCAATCTGAGCTGATTTCCCAGAGTTATATAGTGGTGGTGAATCTTATGGAAAATATACACCAGCGCCAATATCAGCGCGATCGCGATATATGCGCCTTCAATAAATTTCGTGATACCGATGACGATGGTGACTATAAACGTCACAAACGCCCCTGCAAAACTGATTCCGCTGTGCAATCGCCAACCATTATGCTTCAGCCGCACCTGCCTGAACCCCATACCCGTCTGAGACAGTGTGAACGAGGCGAATACCCCGACGGCATACAACGGGATCAGCAAGTGAACATCGCCATGAAATTTGATCAACAGCACCGCCGCCACAGCAGCCAGCAGCACTATTCCATTGGAGAAAACAAGCCTGTCACCAATGCTCGCGAGTTGTCTGGGAGCGAATCTATCGCGAGCCAGCATAGAAGCGAGTCTGGGGAATCCCTGAAACGCCGTGTTAGCCGCCAGCACCAAAACAAGGAATGTGGATATCTGCACAACCAGATAAAACCATCCACGCCCGACAATCCCTCTCGTCATCTGAGAGACCACAGTCTCACTTGCGCTGGGAAAGACTCGGTATACGCTGGCAAGGTAGGTGATCCCAAGCACCAGGCATATCAATATAGTGGCCATCCAGCTCATAACCGTGGCCGCGTTTCTCGATTCGGGGGCTTTGAACGCCGGCACGCCATTGGCGACCGCCTCTATTCCGGTCATCGCCGAACAGCCGTTGGAAAACGCCCGCAAAATCAGCAGCATCCCCAAAGCATGCGTCACCGGCATCGTCTCGGCTGGGGGATTGATATAGTGAATCGGCGCACCGGTTATTACTTTATACAGCCCGACTACACACAAAATGACCAGGCTTCCGATGAATAAATACGTCGGCCCGGCAAACAACGAGCCGGACTCGCGCAGACCCCTCAAATTAGCCAGCGCCACCACAAAAATACATATAACGCAGATTTCGGTTCTATACGGGGCAAACTGCGGATACGCCGATATAAACGCAAACACCCCGGAAGCGATGCTAACCGCTACCGTAAGCACATAATCCGTCAGCAGCGCGGCCGCCGCAATCAAGCCATAATTCGTCCCAAGGTTCTCTTTGGCAACTGTATAGCTGCCTCCCCCCTGCGGATACGCTAAAATCGTTTGGCGATACGATATAGTCACCAGAACTATCAGAAAAGCGATCGCTCCTCCAACATACAGCGACACAGTCCAGGCGATTGCGCCTGCAACCATCAACGCCAGCAGCACCTCTTCCGGCCCGTATGCGACGGACGATACGGCGTCGGAAGAAAACACCGGCAGAGCCAAAAATTTGCTCAATCGCTCCTGGGATTGACGCGCACTGGCCAATGGTCTGCCGAACAACAATCGCCTGATAAAAGGAAACACTCAAGACTCCTTCAGCCGGTTTAGCGCAGGCGCCAAGCGGCCGTTCAGAATATAACAAGAGACGCCAGGATCATATTCCCTGGCGACAACATAGTCTAGCACTCCATAAACCAATTGTCACGCCCCGGTTGCTGTGGTTTGGTCGTATGCGCTGCAGGGGTAACTAATCAAGGGGACGATATGGAAGACGAGATCAGTATCCATAAAAGAGTGATCGGAGCTGCGATAAGCGTTATCGTCGTCGCGCTGCTGGTGCCTGCCGCATTCTGGGCGGCGACGTGGGCTTTGGATCGCGCCTTTGGCTTGTCTCGATTGTTCGGCATGCCGTGGTCATCCATAGTCGGCGCGGCGGGTATTTTAGTGGGATTGTTCTGGGTTTTGTGGTCGTGGTCTTATCTATTATTTGTGGGTCGCGGGCTGCCATTGGAGCTGTGCGGCAGGGCGCTGCAACCTACCAGGTTTCTGGTGACCACAGGGCCTTACGCATACAGCCGAAACCCGATGATGCTGGGGCTGCTATCAATTTTGCTCGGCATCGCTTTTTTGCGCGGATCTGTGACTGCATTTGTCTCGGTGCCGGTGATAGCGCTGTTATGGCTGTTTGTGGCTGAGTCGGAAGAGGCCGAGCTGTTGCTTCGATTTGCGAAAGACTACAGCAAATATCGCACCGAGGTGCCTTTACTTTTGCCGCGGTTGAGCGCCTACGTCCATACGTCTCAAGCCAAAACCGATTAACATTCACCCAAACGGGTCACTAACTCAGGCATCCTGGGAAGAGCGTGCTCAAAAAGACGCTTATAAGCCTCACAAAAATAGCTCGGGCCTGTAGATTTGCCTCCCAGCGCCGTTCGATGCTTTTGACATCCTCCATAACACCAGCGGACAAACCGACAATTCGCGCACTCGTCGCCAAGTTTCGATTTTGCCTCGGCAAATTGTTCAAACTTTTCGGATTTTGCCAGTTCCGTCAGCGGCGTCTGCGTTATGTTGCCGAGCCGCCATCTGGAAACCACAAAAAAATCGCAGGCGAACACATCGCCGTTGTGCTCCACGACGAAGTAGCTGCCGCAGCGCCCCCTGACGGTGCAAGTGCCGGGGCCGCGGCCCAGTTCGCGCATCAGTAAATCATCGAAATCGCGGATGGACACACAGGGGAAGTCCTCCGCCCATCTGTCGAAGATGCGAACCAGAAATTCGCCATATTGCTCGGCGCTTATGGAAAACGACGCCGGCCCAGGCTCCACGCACGGCACAAACTGCATGAAATACACATCATTATCCAGCAAAAAATCGTAGATCACATCGGGTTGTGCGACATTAATATTGTTCAGCAATGTCAGGACGTTGAAGTCCACCCCGTGTTCGCGCAGCAGACTCGCCGATGCCATAACCCGATCAAACGTACCTTTGCCTCTTGCGTCCTTGCGATAGTGGTCGTGCAGCCGACGAGGGCCATCCAGGGATAATCCCACCAAAAAGCCATGCTCAGCGAGAAATCGCGTCCATTTGCCGTCCAGCAATACACCGTTCGTCTGCAGAGCATTCGCCATCGGTGCGCTGCCGTATTTCATCTGCTTCTCGACTACACTTTTGTAAAAGTCCAGCCCCATCATCGTCGGTTCCCCTCCCTGCCAGGAGAAAGTCGTGATGCCGGATTGTATGGCGTCGCGGAGGAGGATATCCAGCGTCTTGTCGCTCATTCGATGAGTTTTGCCGCCGAAAATGCCGGTTTTTTGACGGTAGAAACAGTAGCTGCACCGCAGGTTGCAATCCGGCCCTGCGGGTTTGACTAAAATTGAGCTAATCACCTGTGCGATCTCGCTGATCGGTCGGCAAGTGCCCGGGGGTTATGAAAACCGTAATCCGAACCGTTCTCGACCCGATAGGTTTTGTTCCGTATGGCACTTCAAGTGATATATCACGTATGACGGTAGACTCTGCTCCCTCAAGCGATACCGTTTCCGTTGAGATCGCGCTGATGCTCGAAAGTCGGCTGGGTTTGCCTTCAAGTGTCACCGACGAGGGGGTAACGGTGTATTTCTGGACCCGCGCGGGGAATTTAGGCACCCCGCTGAAGACTGGGCTGACTATGACGGTTTTGGTCGCCGGCATCTCGATCATTCCCAGCTTGACTCTCGCTCTTTGCGGACGCACACTGACCTCTTCGACGATGTTGCCGCTGCTATCGAGCGGGACTACTTCGCAGTAATCTCCGTTTGGCGAACTGGCAAGGTCTCCGGATACGGTGATTGTCGCCTTGCTGATTTTGGATAGTTGGGTTACCCGTCCGGACACCATTACCGATTCGGGGTTTACAATCGGGGTTCCGTAAGAGAATCCCGGCGGAGGATCGGCAATAAAGCTGGCGGTGATCTGAATCCGCCTTTGGCCGAGCGCTTCCATGCGGGCTTGCAGCCTCTTGGGGCTGGCGCTAATATCAAGGTCCGCTGCAATCGCACGCGGCAGACGGATATGCACTGGCAGGCTGGTCTCAACCACCTCTTTGTCCCGAGGCAGGGAGCTTAGATTCACAAAAGCTTCAACATCTTCTTTCGCCACAGCGTCGACGGCCGTCTTAAGCCCGGCGATAGTCACTGAAATCTTCTCTGAATCCAGTTTCGCTACGTGTCCTTTGGCGACCTCGACCACGCTCACAGGGACTGTAAAAGTGCGGCGTGACTGTGGGTTTCGCTCCGCATTGACATAAGTCCACAGAATCAAAGCGACCATCAAAGCCAGCAGTTTATATTTCCAGTTATGCCGGATCATTTTCGTCTAAACCCGGCCTTTCTGAGGGTATCATCGACAGTTCGCGCGAATTTGGTTTTCGGGTCAGGCTCGTGGGCTCCGCTGACTGATTTCAGCCAACTCATCAGCGATTCGAGGTCAAGCCCGCGGTGCAGGGTTCCTTCCAGCGCTAACGATATCGTGCCGGTTTCTTCGGATACGACCACAACCGCCGCATCGCTTTCCTCCGTCACTCCCAGCGCAGCTTTATGGCGAGTATGCACCATAGTGCCCACGCTGGCGCTCTCGCTTAAAGGAAGAGTGCAGCCGGCGGCAATCACTCTGGTTCCTCGGATTATTACGGCCCCGTCGTGCAGCGGGCTTCCCGGATAAAATATCGAGCCGATAAGCTGCTCGCTGATGGCCGCGTTCAGCCTTGTCCCCGTGGAAGCGATCGCGTCAAGCGGGCTTTCGCGTTCGATGACGATCAAAGCCCCGATCCGCCGTTCGGACATCGTCGCGGCGGAATGCGACACTACGTGGATAAGTGAGCTGACCTCTTCGGTAGGCATCATCGCCAGCCCGCGGCCCCAACCGGCCACGCTGCCCATGTTCTCCAACATCTGGCGCAGTTCCGGCTGAAAAAGTATGACTACAGCCACCGGCAGGACATATAGAAACGACCTGAGCAGGAAGTTGATTGTATGAAGTTGCATTCGATCCGTCAGATAAACCAGGCCAAAAAATACCGCCAATCCCCAAAGGATTTGCCACGCCGGCCTGCGTTTGGACAACATAATCACCCAATAGACTGCAAGGGTAACGAGGGCTACGTCGGCTATAGTGGAGATAACGATCGTCCACCCGGCGTTTTGGAGGTCTCTGTGCACGGCTGATAGGAAGCTCAATTTGGTGTGCCCTATGGCTGTGTGATATTAAATAAATTATAACACTGCCCACATGCACGGTCAAGCTCATCACACGGCACAAACCCTGCAAATTTGTTCTGCGGGGTTTGCCCAAGGAGGTTTGTTCCGCTCTTCCGTGACTTGGAGGAGCTTCACTGTGCATGTGCTATAATTGTTACGCTCCACAAAACAAGGAAGGTTCCCGGTAGATATAGAAGTATACGCAGTAAGGAATGCTCCTGAGCTTCGTCTTATAAGTATGCCAGGGCGGTCGCGCCCGAAGGCGCATTAGAAAGGGGAATAACTATGAGTGCAAGAATCAAACTGGCCTTGATAGCATTGTGCTTGGCCGTCGCGATGATGACTATGGCTGTCGCTACACATGCGGCTCTGTTTGGGGATATCATCAAAGTCGGCGGAATTGCGGTGGTGGTCGACAAGTTTGGGCCGCAGATCAACGATTTTGTCAATAAACTTACAGCCAACAAAGATCTCGGCACCGAGGAAGCGACCGCTGTCGTGCCGATCCTGAGCATCGGTGGGGGGTCGTATATCGGTGCGGTGCAGGTGATAGGCGCCAAAGAAAATGTCGAAAAGTGCAAAGCCGTTGTCCAAATCGAAGGCAACGCCATTTTCGGAAAGAACATCCGAGTCAAGGCCCTCGTGCCGGTGGGTTCCAAAACCACCAGCAATATCAAGAGGATCTTCGGCGTCGGCGTGAGCGCGATGATCGACATCAGAATATAAACACGGGAATCCACTTCTGTTTACGGTCGTAGAATATGAAGGGTCGGGGATGTTTCCCCGACCCGGATTTTTATTGTGACTAGCCTAGAGCCAACTAACCTTTATATTGATGCAATGGCCACTCGCTTTGAAGTGGCGCTTCACGGAGCCGAGCGCTCGCGGCTGCGGGCCGCCGGCGAGGAAGCCATGCGCGAAATTTCCTCTCTGGAACGCCAGCTAAGCATGTTTCGATCCGACAGTGATGTCGCGCAAATCAACCGCCTCGCCGCACAAAAACCCGTCAAAGTCGAAACCCGGCTCTTTAGACTGCTTCAGCTTTGCAGGCAGATTTACGATGTGACGGCTGGCGCGTTTGATATCACCGTAGCGCCTGTGATGGAGGCTTGGAGGCTGGCCGGTGTTGAATGCCGATTGCCGTCAGACGATGAGTTGGCAGAGGCTCGGCAGCGCGTCGGGATGAGATATGTGATACTCGACGAAGAGAACTTCACCGTGTATTTCTCCCGCGATGGTATCAAAATCGACCTCGGCGCAATCGGAAAAGGCTATGCTATTGATAGAGCGGTTGAAAGCCTCATCGAAAGTGGAATCGACAGCGCGCTTATCCACGGCGGGACAAGTACAATCTATGCCATCGGAACCCAGCCCGACGGCGAACCCTGGCGCATAGGGATAAGCGATCCCGTCACGCACGAGGCCATGCGAACAATCGACCTGCGCGATAGTTCCCTCTCGGTATCCGCTCCTCACGGCAGATTGTTCATAAACAATGACCGAAGATACGGCCACGTCCTCGACCCTCGCACCGGTGAGCCGACCCAAACAGCCGCGCTGGCGTCTGTGTGGGGACCTCAGGGGACGCTGACCGACGCGCTTTCCACAGCTCTTCTTGTGCTGGGTGACGACGGCGCGCGAGTTATAAAACAAAACTATCCGGAATATGAGACTGCTATAAAACATTAGGCCGGGCTAGACTTCAAACCCGGCCCGCATCGTCAGGCTATCTTGGGTTTGATCACCGGTCTTGCATTCATCGAAAGGAAATCCCTGATGAATTCGTCGGTGATATCCGCCACGGATTCGTTCAGCTTGCTAACAGTTGCCGATCCCATTACGCCCATTGTGCTGCTGTTCCAAGTTGTCGCGGGAGTGAGGATATTCGGATCACGCGAAAGCGAAGCAGCCTGAATGACCTCGGCATGAATGTTACACGCATACTGGCCTGATTTGCTCTTGACAGAGCTGATGCTCACGTAAAAAATCGCCCCGCCGGGTTTGGACAGGTCGTTTTCGCTGAGAGTGTTGATCCCTGCCGCCGTCAATCGCTCGTTTATCATAGATTCCAGAGCCTTATCGCTCAGCCCATCGGCCAGCAAATCGGGAGCCGGCGCCTCCACCACAACATAAACACCGGCAATCCCCTTAAGAGACCTTGTCTCCAGATCCAATCGAGCTGCCTGAGCGTTGGTTGTCATCAGGCATAGAACCGCCAATATAGTAACGACGCCAAATATCGCCCCGATATTTTTCATCGCAATCACCTCGTCGGACACACCCTAAGTCTGCGTGGGCGAATCTGCTCTTTGATTTTAGATTACCCAATGTGTGAACGTATTTTGTCGTGTTGGGAGAAAGTCTTTCGCTCATTTCACCTGAAAATCAAGCATGGATACGTTGACGGCCGAACTAAAGATCTTGTAGATGATTGCGAGTCTGCCGGACACTTCCGCTATAAGTCGTGTGGCGAAAACACGAAAACATTCGGCTGCAGCCCGGAGTTTTATTTTTTGGATTGTGCGCGGCGCCTGTTACATTGCCGGGGAGGCTCGGTGGTTAATCAGTGAGCCGTCTAACTGCTGCTCGGAACTTGCCAATGAAAATAAACAGTGTTAGCATTAGAGCTATGGCAACTATTGATGAGAAACACAAACCCAAGAACAAACGACAGGCGTTTTTGCGCTTGCTGGAGTATATCGCCCCATACAAAAAGGCGGTCGCAATCGGGGTGATATCCAACCTGTGGGTGGGTTTGGTGGTGCTGGTGCCGCCGCTTATCTACGGCAAAAGCATCACCGATAGAGTCGTTTTGAATTTGTTCAATGAATCCGCAGACGCCAGATGGCGGCTGCTGCTTATCAGCACCCTGGCGCAGATTCTGCTTTACGGCAGTTCGTCGTTTATGGTCTGGGTGCGTATGAAGACGATGCATATCCTTGGCGAGCGCATCCTCGTAGACATCCGAAAGCAGGTGTATTCCCGGCTGCAGGCTCTATCGATCTCATACTTTGACAGCGGCCAGACGGGCGAAATTATGTCGAGGGTTACCAATGACTCCGAAGTCGTCGAGGAGTTCGTAACCCACGCTGCGGATACCCTGATATCCGACACTATACGCTTGGCTGCAATGTGCGTGGTCATGTTCTATGTGAGCAAGACCCTCGCCATTATCTCGCTGCTGCCGGTGCCGATAATTTTTGTGCTCGCTTTGACTTTTTCGCGCAAGGTGCGGCCAATATACCGTAAGGTGAGGGAGAGACTCGCGGAGATCAACGCAAAAGTACAGGAAAATCTCAGCGGTATGCGTGTGATCAAGGCTTTCGCGCGTGAAGACTTCGAGCAGACTAACTTCGAGAACGAAACAGAGGCTTTTTATGACATGCGGGTGCGGGCGATTCGGCTTTGGACCCGGTTCTTTCCATCGATCGATTTTCAGGTGCGAACCGCATCCGTAGTCGTATGGTCAGTCGGCGCGGCGATGATATTGCATAAAGTGCCTGGGGTGACGATGGGCACGCTCATCATATTTACGATGTATCTGGGCATGTTCTATGAACCCGTTCGCAGCCTTGCCACCATAAACGACACAATCCAGCGATCTTTGGCGGCGGCGGAAAGAATTTTTGAGGTGGTGGACGAGCAGCCGCAGATACAGGATGCGGATGATGCCGTTGATCTGCCTCGAATTCACGGGAGAGTGGAGTTGGATCGTTTTAATTTCAGCTATGGGGGCGAAGAGGAAGTGCTCACCGACTTCTGAATTAAAGCCGACCCGGGGCAGATCGTGGCGCTGGTTGGGAGAAGTGGAGCAGGCAAGACCAGCATAGTTAACCTGATTCCCAGATTCTACGACCCATTATCGGGAAGAATCCTGATTGACGGTTTTGCCGTCAAATATACTACGCAGACATCCTTGAGAAGCCAGGTCGCGATGGTGCTGCAGGATACGTTGTTGTTTAACGGCACGGAGCG
>JAAYKG010000170.1 GCA_012522555.1 Armatimonadota bacterium | reverse complement strand
TCAGCCGTCGGATCATCAATATCGAATCGCAGCCCGCGCACCCAATCCCATACTCGCCCGCTTCTGAGCATCGGCGCAACCACACACCACGGCGCATCGTTCAACCCCACTGCAGTCGGCATAGGATAATGCAGCACAACTTCTCGCGTCCCCAAATGTGGTTTCGGCGAATCTATAACGATCATCGGCGAATCGCTGGAGCCGCGAACATTTATAATAGTATCCCTGTCTGAGAGCAGTGCAAGCGCGCCCAGGGGGCTGTCTCCGGCGCCGACCGAAACCGAGTTCAACTCTTGCAAGCCGAGCAGCTTTCGTAGAGCGGGCATCGCACCGGCGGGCACACAGTTTCGCCAGGACGGAACCGGTTTAGCTAGCAGGTTCTTCAGCATTCCGATATCAATCCCTGGGACAGCTTTTTCCAGCAGATCAGCAACCCCCGGCGGCACAGGTTCACCGCTGCGGGCATCATACAACCCGCTGATCCCCAAGTGGCTGAAATCGGTGACAAGCTCGCCGCAGCCTCCATCATAACCGGCGCTGCGCAGCAACTGGTGGGCGAATGCGGTATTCGGCGGAACGACCCCGGCGGCCATGTCCAAAGTAAGGCCCATAGACCTCATCAGATGCGCCAACCCGATCGCCATATTCCCCGGCCACATGCGATTGCACGTCTCAGATTCCGCTCGCCCGAGTTCTATATCATACGACCCGCCGCATATCCCAGCATCGTTAGTATTATCATATAAGCTTACGAATCGCGGGTCGATTCGGCCATCACGTAAAATAGTGAAGCAGCCTGGAAATGTGGTGCTGATGCCGATCGCTTCGGCGACTTCTGCCTCCTTGGCCTTACGCTTTAGCCCGCGGATACAGTCTCTTACCAAATCGACCCACACATCCACGCTCTTCCGGCTGATCTCGTCTCGACAAGGGAGAGATTCCACCCACGCCGATGAAATAATCAGCTCGACAGGGCGGCTATCGGATTCGAGTACGCCGATAAGTATCGCGGAAACCGTCTGCGTTGATATGTCGATTCCGATCAGGTGTCTGATGGGATTCATGGTCTGCCGTGTGCAATGCCGAATACATAGATCGGATACAGCGCATAGATCAGGCCCCCAGCCAACAGAGAGTAGGGGCTGAGTTTCTTCAGAAGCATCATCTCACCCCACAGCACCGATGATGCAAGTAACGCGATCAAAATAGCGGCTATTCCGGCGTGCCCAAGATCGCTCAATCCCCAACCGGTGAAGAGAATGCCTATCGCGGGCAGTAGGCTGCTCTGAAAGACCATCGCTCCGGTAATATTTCCGAGAGCAAGGGTATCTTTCTTGTGTCTCATCCAAGTGATCGAGTTGAATTTTTCCGGCAGCTCGGTTGCGATCGGGGTGATAATAACACTCAATACAACCGCCGAAATCCCGAGTGCCGCGGATACTGCGCTCACGCAGTTGACGAATATTTTTGCGCCGAAGATTATTAGCGCAAGCCCCAACAGCAGTTGAGCAATGACCCAGACAAGCTCCGGGACCTCCTTGCGGCGTCGGAAATACAACGGCCGCATCTCGGATTCAGCATTCTCACAATCCGGGCACAATAGGGTTTGGCGTACATACCAAGCGTAGAATAGAACCAGCAGTCCCGCAACTGCCAGTTTCAACGCCTTCGTCGGCAAAAAAGCAGCAAGCAGCGCAAGCAGATACACAGCGAAGAAAGTCCTTAAATCCCGTCCCACTACTTTATAATCCGCTTGTATCGAGCGTTTTCTGTGCCCTTGAGACGCAAATATCAGAACCGCCGCTCCGGTGACAAACATCGCAAGGGTGCTCAACATCATAGGAGCGCCCAAAATTGCGCCGACTCCCGCATCGTGGTTGCTCTTGCCGCCGTTTATGAACGCGATTATCGGCACCATCGTCTCCGGCAAAGCCGTCCCGACGGCGGCAAACACGCTGCCTATAGCCCCTTCGCTTATCCGAAGGTGTTTACCGAACCATTCGATCGCGTTGGTAAACAGTTCAGCCGCCAGAAAAATTATTCCGAGCCCAACAATCAAAAGGACTATATTCACCGACATCCCCCAATATACAAAAACAGACCTCTGTCCTCCGTTAGCGGTTCGGACAAAGGTCTTGCATCGCGAGATTTGCCCGTCCTACGGGCCGACCGCGGAAGGAACCAGCCTTGTGCGCTAACACAAGACGGCTGTTGATTCCATCGCTCCGCCAAAATAGCGGCATGCTACTCCCCTTTGATCAGGAGCCATATTTGTACGCTCTCACTATAACACACGGTGGCCAATCGCTGCAAATCGGGTTTTCGTTGTTTTGGCGGTGTCGAAGGTAGGTAGGCTGTCTGAGTAGAACGACTATTGTAAGGCTGAAATGAGTACAAGAGATATTACGATAGCGTTGGAATTGGCCATTGCGATATTCGCGATTTACCTGCTTGTCCGCAGGCTGGTGCGGCTGCAAAGGCGCGATCGCCAATTGCCGCCGTTTTATGTCGCGGATATACCTGAAAATGCCCGCTTGGAAGCAGACACATATATCGCCGTAGCATGGTTCCAACAATCCGAACTGGCGCAAGAGTGGGTCGAAAAATTGTGCGAACAAGGCGTCGAAGCGACTCTGAGCGATCGACCACCGCAAATCAAGGTCAGAGCGGAAGATGCGCGTCGGGCAATCGAAATATTAAGCCACTCATAACCTGCAAGCCTGTGAACTTTCGTTTAGAAACCCAACATTGAAGGTAACATCAAAACGAGCAAGTATACCGGGTTTACTGCTTGAAAGCCGCATTGGCACAGACCTTGCGATATAATTCAATAGTCGGAATATCTGATGGAGGATGTTGGCGTGGTAATGTCGTAGTAGTAATACGTGTAGGCTTAGGCGATGCGTGATACTCTACGGTTACCATCAATATTGCATTTAGTGGTCGATGCAGGCAGATTTTACGTATTTGTTACATAGCTGTTATCGAGCTGTTGTATTGAAGTGTTAGTATGTATGCGTATAAACTAAAGCAGAACTACGCACAGAATCCCACTAATGCAATCCGGACAGGCTAACCTTAGGTAAACAGGGCAGAGTTGCGCCGTGTGATAATGTCTGTCGGCCCACAACACCCTAACCGCCGCTATGCTGCCTTGTGCTTGTTTTGTAGGCGGGATTTTACTATCAATACGGTGTCATTATTATAGACTCCAGTAAGGCAGAGGTATTGCCGTCTGGAGCCGCAAAAAAAGCTGATTTACGAACTCTATAACCATACGACAAGGAGGTCGCCTATAGAGCATGTGGAACGGCCTGCCGGATGATTATCCCGGCATGAACCTGCTTAGCGGAGGGAACCGCACGAGCGGGCAGGCGGAACTTAACAAATGCGCCCAAAGCAAGGTCTCAGCTTGGGCGTTGAGAAGTATTGAAACGCCGTTCCTCTTGTTGAGGTAGTCGGAGGAAGGAGACTTGTCGATGCGCAGCGATTCGCTGGAATTGACAGAGCCTGTTTGTGAAGACGCACTGCCCGTAACTTCGGAGACAGCCGATTCGATGGATATGTATCTTGATCGAATTGGCAAATGGCCCTTGCTAGGCGCCGAAGAGGAGCAATCACTGGCCAGAAAAGCCAGGGCAGGCGATCTGACGGCTCATCGCCAATTGATCGAGTGTAATCTCAAGCTCGTCGTGAGCATTGCTAAAGTGTATTCGCGCTCCGGCATACCGCTGCCGGATCTGATTCAAGAAGGCAACATCGGCTTGATGAAGGCTGTTGAATCGTTCGATCCGGAAAGGGGTTTTAGATTCAGCACTTATGCGGTAGCTTGGATCAGACAAGCGATAATGAGGGCAATTGAGCGACAAGGTCGCGCTATCAGAGTTCCCAGCTATGTGATACAATCGATTCGCAGACTCAATAAAGCCGGAACATCGTTTGTAAACGAACACGGCAGAGAACCTACAATTGATGAATTGTGCGAGCGGACGCAGTTACCCCGGGAGAAGGTGCTGCGGTTGCTCGAGGCGTCCGAAGCGCTGGTCTCACTGGATGAGCACGTCACGGAGGACGGCACAACCTCGCTGCTCGAGCGGTTGACGGATTCGGAAGCGACGAATCCTGAACACGATGCGATGAAGCGAGAGAAGTTGGAGGTACTCAGCGAACTGATGACGTGGCTGAGTCCTCAAGAAAAACATATAATAGAAAAACGCTTTGGCCTGAAAGGTAACACAGTGTGTACTCTTCAGGAGATCGGCCAGCAGATGCATATAACTAGGGAGAGAGTGCGTCAGTTGGAAGCCAGAGCGCTCAAAAAACTGAAAGTTGCGGTGACAAGGAATTGGCTTGATACATTTTTCGAAACTTGAGAGGGGGCACGGGAGGCATGGAAAGCACCGAGCGAACTGCGTTAAGCCCCGGGGATATGGAAGCCCTGGCCCAGATTACCGACAGGGAACGGGAGATTCTCAAGTTGATTTTTGACGGAAAATGTTCCAGCGAGGTAGCACAAAGTCTGTCGGTGAGCAAGAGGACAGTCGATTTCTATCTGGCCAGGGCATACGTCAAACTGGGAGTCTCGAACCGTTTCCAAGCGTTCAAAAGAGCGGTGGAACTGGGGATTATTACAGATACTTAATTAGCGTGTAAATGGCATCCAGGCTGGAGGCAAACCGGCTCTGCGGTTGCCATATCTATTATGGGTCTGATGGTTGATCTGTCGGACCCTATCTTCGGCAGTCGCGGTTCTAGTGGTGGCCGACTACTGGGCAGTAAGGAGGCACTCCGATCGGTTGCAGAGTGTAACTATAGCCCCACGGACAGTTCACCTGCTTCTTCATATAAGATGGAGCAATCTCGACCCAGGTCACTGTGTCACCGTCGTTTTTCTGCCTTTCCATCGCCCACTGCATTTTCGCCCCATCCAAAGCTTTCAGATTCGACAGGCAAGCGTTTGTCCGAGCGGTATCGCGGGTTTTGACAAAACTGGGGGCCGCGATGGCAAGCAGCATCGCGATCAACGAAACAACAATCATTACTTCCACTAAGGTGAAACCCTTTTTCTTAACCGATCTTCGCATTGACACTACCCCTACGGCCAAACGTTCGACGATACACGGCCGCAACTACACATCAGTTTATTCCATATTTGGACAGGCGGGCACGATAAAAAACAATCACGGCAGCGCATGGTCCGGATTGGGACAAGCAGGATCAACACCGATCGCCCCGATGGTGTAGTCTCCTCCGAGGGGGCATATCGGCACAACCTTTAGATAGTCGGGTACGATGACGCTCCAAACCACGGCGTCGTGTTCTTTTTTGCCGTGTTCCATCGCATACTGCTCTTTGGCTTGACTTATCTCGCGCAGATTCGAAAGGCACGCCTTTCGCTGCGAGGCATCGCGCGCCTTCATCATATTCGGGATCGCTATCGCCATCAAAACGGCTATTATCGCGATCACTATCAGAATTTCTATGAGGGTAAAGCCATTTTTTCGAGCGATTCTCATCCGCATACCTCTTTACCACAAATATTCCAGGGGATTATTCCATATCCACTATTCACGATAGCCAGGTAATAATGCAAATTTCCTATATTAATAAAAAAGCCCGGCCAAAGCCGGGCTGCAAACAATATGCGTATCCGCTTGAATCTATGCTCCAAGTCCTGTGCCTGAACGAATCCCCCGCTCAGAACAGACCTTTTTCCAGTAGCCACTCGCCCGGAATGCCTCCAGCGGGTCCGGATCGAGACCCATCTCCTCGCGAACAACTTTAAGCAGCGGCTCGACATCAGTATTGAACGCCTGCTGCATGCAGGTCTCCGCTGAGACAATATCGTTAGACTTCTGCGCATCGGTCAGTTTGCTCCTGTTGATGCACATCGCCTTGGCGTAGGCGGTCTGGATGTGGATAATCGTCTGAATCATCGCATCCATTTTTTGCTTGGTCGTATGGCACTGGTCGATCATATACGCGACCGGCGGGTTGTTGTTGGGCGCATCCTCCGCCTTTACAAGCTCGTTGTAGATCAGGAACAGCTCATAAGGGTTGATCGATCCGACCGTGAGGTCGTCGTCGGCGTATTTGTGGTTGTTGAAGTGGAAACCGCCGAGGCGTTCTTCGTCGAGCAAAAATGACACGATGTGTTCGATGTTGGCGCCCTGCAGATGATGGCCCAAATCGACCAGCACATGCGCGTTGGGGCCGCATTTTTGTGCGGCGACATAGCTCATACCCCAATCCGCAAGGTCGGTGTGATAGAATCCCGGCTCAAAGGGCTTATATTCGATCAGCATGCGCATATTGTCCGGCATAGCCGCATAGATGGTGTTGAGACACTCCTGCGCATAATTCTTTCGACGGCGGAAATCTCCCTGTCCGGGGTAGTCTGTCCCATCCGCAAACCACAGCGACAGCAGTTCCGAACCGAGTTCTTTGCCTATTTCCACCGAATAGAGCATATGATCGACAGCCTGCTGACGGACGCTGGGATCTTCGCTGGTGATGCTGCCGAATGCGTATTCACGCCCCTGAAAGACGTTGGGATTGATCGCACCGATGGCGACTCCCAAAGACTTCGCATAATCCGAAAGCGCCTGCGCGTCGGAGACTCCTTTCGGGAAGTCCCACAAAACGTGCACAGCGACGGTCGGCGCTACACCTGTAAATTTATTAACCTGCGCCGCGTCCGCGATCTTTTCCTCGATAGTTACAGCCGAGCCTTCTTGTTGGTAGGTTCCAAACCGAGTTCCGGCGTCGGAGAACCCCCAGCTTGGGGTCTCGATATGTTGCGTTTTCAGTCTTGCCTTCACTTTTTCGACATCCACCCCACGGTCGGCAAGCTTGCCCGCAAGGATGTCATATTCCGCACGATAATTATCTGCCATATTCACACCTCTAAGATATAGGGCCTCAGCCCAATTCTTCCATCAGTTTTTTTTCGGCTTCTTCATTGCCGAGGTTATGATTCGCTCGCATAACGGATAGTCCCACTATCGGTGGGTATTTTTGATCTGCCTTCATCCTCGGCTCAACATATTCTACCACTTCGAAGAGCAGTTCGTTAGCTTTGATGTAATCCAGGCCGGTCAGCTTGCAAATATAGCGAGTTGATCGGTCGATGAGCTTTAGATTCGACGCCACCAACCAGATCATCACATTGCCCAGCACACGTCCCAGCCTCACCATTGTGCAAGTAGAGGCCGCATTAAGCAGCGTCTTCGCTCCCGCTCTTGTGACTCCATCCAGCAAGAAATCGGTCTGCGGGACCTTGGCGAAGATCGCTGCGGTCTCAGGACACCACCCCTCAACGAACTTCTCCATCTCAGAAATCCCGCTTTCGCTGCCGAAGTATACCAACCCCGTCCCTGCGCCGGCTGCTCTTGCGGCCTCGAGTTGGGTTCTGAAATATCCTTCGGAAGATTTAAGCGCGTCCGCCTCATCCTCGACAAGAATCGCGACGGCGCTGTCCCCAGAGCCTAGCGGACGATACTGCAGCCCGTCTTTGCCGATCCTGAACCGCATCAACTCTTTGCGAGATATGCGCTTGACAACCTCATAGGTCGCCGCAAGCCTCTCGTCGCCGACCAACTCCCGCACCTCTTGCTCGCTCCACTCCACGCAGATCGGTTGTTTTTTGAGTATCCAATTCCAAGCCTGCTCAGTTGTATCATAAGGCAGATACAGAAACGCCCAACTCTCAGCCGCGCCGGTGTCATCGAATTTGCGGAAAGGCGGGGTGCAGAAAGTGGGAGAGCGCTCCGTTGTATCCGTCAGCACATCAACACCGATCAGGTTCGCGAAATAGTTGTTTTTGTGGTCTGCGCGATAGACGCTTTCCTCAAGCTCGACCAGCCTGGCCAGAGATTCGCAGAGCGGTTTGGAGAGCAGGGTTGCGTGCATCTCTTCGAGCTTGGACATAAACTGCGCCGGAACATCATCCGATTTCATCGACTCATCACCAAGGATGTCCCGCAGAGCCATCTCAAAGACCGTGAGCATCACGCAAAGCTGAATCGTAGTTGCTTGCATGCGTGTGGAGCCTGTGATCGACATAGGCCCGGTAGTGAGATTGATCTTCTCGATGCGCGGCTCTTCGATGACCTCACGGCTGCGTTGAACGTGTTCACAGAGAATATCGTCTGGGTTGTTGTAGACGAAGTAGACCCTGGCCCCGTTCTCAAGCCCTTTCCAGGCAGTGCCGATGACAAACGAGGTCTCGCCGCCCTCGGTGATCGCAAAAACGACGTCTCCCTTTCCCACGCCAAGGTCACCTATCTGTTTGCCGCCAAACTGGGTGAAATCTTCGAACCCTTCGACTGCTTTTATGAGAGCGAAATCGCCCCCTGCCATTACGCTGAACGCGCGGTCTTCGTAGATGTCAGCATTCGGATCTCCGCTCGCCCGGCGTTTTTGCCAAAAATCTCGCCAGATAGACGCAAGCTGAATAGAAAGCCGCCCGGTTGAACCGCATCCGGTGAAAAACAACTTGCCCCCGGATTTGACGGCATCACGGATGGTGTCGGCAACTTTTCTCGGCGAATCGCTTTGTGACCACTCACGATATTTGTTGATCACATCCGTGTCAACTTCAAAAAGCAGCTGCAAAGCCTCGGAAATGCTGCGTTTTGCTGTCTGGCTCAGTTCGGTGGTGACCGGATGCGATGACTCCGTCACAAGCACCCCAAGCTTAAACTGATCGGCGACCGCAAGGAAGTCTCGCGAACGCTTCAACGACGTCTCGCTCATTATACAACCCTCTCTGGTGTAATTGCTTCATGCTACTTCGCCGCAAAGGTTCCTTTAACCTGCGAAAAAGGCAAAAAGTCAAATCTTTGCAGGTATGATGGCTGCTTGTAGCGCAGTAAGAACATATATTACTCGGCAGGAGAGTATATGCTGATGACGAGCAAGGAGCGTATGCAGGCAGCGCTTGATCGCAAACCGGTCGATATGCTGCCGTTTTCGATCACCCCCTGGGGTGCGACTATTGAAAGATGGGCACACGAAGGACATCTCGCCGTCGGAGAAGATATCCTGGAACATTTTGGTCAGGATCTCAGGTCGGCCGGATGGCTGAATAGCACAGTCGATCTGGATTTTCAGCCGGTGACAATCGAGGAGACCGACGAAACTATCCTCCAACTCGATGGCAACGGGGCGAAACTGCGAAGGCATAAGCTGCACGATTCCACGCCGGAACATATAGATTTCACGGTGAAAGATCGCGCGACCTGGGAGGAGCATGCAAAACCCCACCTCACCGGCTTCGACAGAAGACGAATCGGCCCAGAATATTATCGCGACGTAAAAAATTACGCTCAGGAAAGGC
>JAAYKG010000169.1 GCA_012522555.1 Armatimonadota bacterium | reverse complement strand
GATTATCCACTCGTTGTTTACCATCGCAGCATTTTAGCTTCAGCTTGGGGCTTGTTTTACGCTTGTGTGCTCTGATAGTATGATTGCGTGCTTTTTATTGTGTGAGGATCGTGCCCGATGCAGCGTACAGTGGATTATATCAACGGCAGGGTTGTAATGATCGACCAAACCCAACTTCCTGCCAAACTGGTCTCGATTGAGCTATCCAGCCCGCAAGAAGTGGCGGATGCTATTGTGAAAATGAAGGTTCGCGGAGCCCCGGCGATAGGAGTGGCGGCCGCGCTCGGAATCGCGCTGGCCTCGGCGAGCGCAAACGATACCGAGGATGACTACACCCATATTCTCCAGCGCGCGGCGGATATGCTGCGCAAAACCCGGCCTACTGCGGTCAATTTGTTCTGGGGGATTGATCGCACGCTGCGCACCGCAAAAGAGGCGCTGGAAAATAATGTTCCTGTGCCGCAGGTCAAGCAGATCATTGAACAATGCGCTGTCGCTATGATCGAACAAGACGAAGAGATTTGTCGCTCGATTGGAGCGAATGGAGCCGAGCTGCTCCCTGATGAGGGGCACGTGCTCACGCATTGTAATGCCGGGGCGCTTGCGTGTGTGTCTTATGGAACGGCGCTTGGGGTTATCAGAGCGGCTATTGAACGGGGAAAGTTGATTCACGTTTACGCCGACGAAACCAGGCCGCGGTTGCAAGGGATGAAGCTAACGTGTTTCGAGTTGGCGCAGGATAATATCCCTGTCACTGCAATTGCTGACAATATGGCGGGGATGTTGATGCGAAAGGGTCGAGTCGATTGCGTTGTGGTCGGAGCGGATAGAATTGCAGCGAACGGGGACGTGGCAAATAAGATCGGCACATACCCACTGGCAGTGCTTGCACATCATCACGGAATCCCGTTTTATGTGGCCGCGCCAACATCGACCATCGATTTAT
Organism: Armatimonadota bacterium; assembly: GCA_012522555.1. GTDB lineage: Bacteria > Armatimonadota > UBA5829 > UBA5829 > UBA5829 > DTKD01. The sequence goes on along the minus strand of JAAYKG010000169.1, from coordinate 4,147 downwards.
CCTTGCAGACAGGGGATGATATCCCGATTGAGACTCGCTCGCGCGACGAGATGACTCACATCGAAGGGCATCGAATCGCACCGATGGGTATAGAAGTGATCAACCCCAGCTTCGACGTGACCCCTGCCGCTCTTGTGAAGGCTATAATCACGGAGAAGGGCATCGCACGCGCGCCGTACAAACAATCGTTGAAATAGATATTGGGGGATTTTGATGCTCAGCGAAGCTCTAATTAAACAGATCATACGAGATGTGCCGGATTTTCCGACGCCTGGTGTTATTTTTCGAGATATTACCCCTATCCTGCAAAGCCCGAAGGCTTTTCGAGAGGTGGTCGATGCGATGTCCGAGTGCGTCGCGCCGACTAAGCCGGATGTGGTTGTTGGGATAGAGTCTCGCGGGTTTATTCTCGGCGCCCCCGTGGCGTTAGCGTTGGGCCTTGGGTTCGTGCCGGTTCGAAAGGCAGGAAAGCTGCCGGCGGATACGATTCGAGCAGAATATTCGCTGGAATACGGCACTAACGTGGTGGAAATCCACCGTGACGCTATCGAGGCTGGGATGAAAATCGCGATAGTCGACGATCTACTTGCGACCGGCGGCACTGCGAAGGCTTCGGCTGAGCTTGTGGAGGAGCTTGGCGGAAAAATCGTGGGACTGAATTTTCTGATAGAGTTGGAGTTTTTAGCAGGCCGGAAGTTGCTGGAGGGCCATGATATTTGCACGCTGATAAGGTATTGACCCTCACCCCCGCCCTCTCCTTTGAGGGAGAGGGAGAAGCTGGTTCCCCTCTCCTGGGGGAGAGGGTCAGGGTGAGGGCGAAATCTTTCTTGCCGCACGATCTTTCATATTTCATCAGCCCAACCAATTTTGCGTGCCGACACCCTCACCAGCCGGTTTAGCTGGCCACCCCCTCACCCCAGCCCTCTCCCTCGAGGGAGAGGGAGTATCTGTGTTCCCTCACTTGGAGGAGAGGGGGAAAGGCAATCCTCACTTGACAATCAAGCCGTGCTCGTGCGTAATCGAGATTAGTAAATGCCTCGAATCAACAGCATCGTGCGCATATTCCGTCGATATCACGTGTCAGTAGTTGGCCACGTCAATGCCTCGCCATTGCCTCTTCCAGCATTTTTATGATGCGGCTTCTGCTTTCACTGGGTTTGTCGCGTTTTGCCAAATCCAAGGGCGTCTCGCCATCTTCGTCGTGAGCGTTAACATCGGCGTGTTTGGATAAAAGCAATTTGACGAACTCGGGGTCGCCGTCCGAAACCGCGTAGTGAAGAGGCGTACAACCACCAGAAACCCGAGCATTCACATTGGCTCCGTTGTCAACCAACACACGGGCTGCGTTCCAATGTCCTGATAACTCTGCCAAAAATAAAGGCGTGTCATCAAATTCCGTCCGCGCTTCCAGACGTGCTCCGGCGGCAAGCAAACGGCGTATGACATCACCGTAACCTTCGCGAGCAGCGTAATGCAGAACCGTATATTTGGATTCGTAAGTGGCATTTACATTAGAACCAGAAGCCAACAGTCGACTGGTTGCGCTCACATCACCAAGAAGCACAGCGGTTAACAGATCATGTTCCGCCCCTTTGGAAACCATCCATTTCGCCACGTCCTTATGCCCTTCTAAAGCTGCTGCCGCAAGAGGGCTTCGCCCGAGTTTATCCTGCACATTAATCGCAGCACCTCCAGCAATCAAAGCTTGCACAGTGCTTAAATCGCCCGAGAAAGCCGCAGCATGAAGGGATGTGACTGAGCCGGAGTCAGACAAGTTAACATTTGCGCCAGCCTTGAGCAAAAGACGGACTATAGAATGACACCCTTCGTTTGCAGCAAACATCAATGGTGTTACTCCGTGCGCGGCTAACGAATCTACCTTAGCCTTCTTATCAAGGAGAACCTTGACGACTTCAGGGCAGCATCTGGCTGCCGCAACGTGGAGAGGAGTTAAGCCATCCTTATTTTTGGCGTTTATGTCAGCTCCATTTGAGATGAGTAGAGCAACTATGCTTGCCTGCGACTCCCATGCAGCCGTATGTAAGGGGGTCCCCTGATCCTTGTCAACTGCATTTACATTGGCGCCTTTTGTGATGAGAGCCGATACGATAGACTCCATTCCCTTCATAGCGGCCACATGAAGCGGCGAATACCCCGCAATTTTCTCCGCCAGATTAAGATCAGCCCCAGCTTTGATAAGGTATATCGCCAGATCAGATCGGCCGCACCACAATGCGCCATGCAGAAGTGTAAAGCCTTTGTCGTTTTGCACATTGATATCTACGCCCTTTTGTAACCACTCGGTAACGCCCTTTATATCACCCGCCTTTGCTGCCGACCAGATGTCTGAATCCATTGTCTGGCTTTGGCAAACCGCGCCACACAGTGCTAATAACAGAAATAGACATATAAGCGCAGCTTTGCAACCACTTATAATGCGACTATTCATTATGCTCTCCTAGTAATAAAAGATTTCCGACAAGCTGCCAAAACAACTCTGGCAAGCACATTGCGACGGTCGTGCCGATTCATCTGCATAGCTTGTTACACTCTATTGCATCGTTCCTATGTTGTATTTGGCAATCAGCGAGGCCTGGATTCAGGCCCAGCGGGTTCTTCGACGTCTTGCACGAACACTTATTGAAGTTCCATTCTGCGCACCCAAGACAATAGGCGCTATCCGTTTTTGCACGGGGATCATCGCAGGGGAAGCCCCTATATGGTCTCGGGCCTTCGGAATTACGGTCTTCATTATGCTTAAGGCAGGCGAACAACTCGCACGCCAAATCCAGACCAACACCATCCTTGATACCTTTTAGGCACTTCTTAAGCGCTTCCTCGTTACCAAGGTGATCACGAACACATTCCTCGATAGCTTTTTTGACTTGATTTGGCAACTTGTTTGTGAGCTTTTTTTTGCAAACGTCAAAGGGGGTTAGCCCAGCTGGATCCACAAGAGTGCACGGTGAACCGTCAGCATATGTGTACCGGCCCTGCCGTTCCTGTCCTGCCTTATCGCCCTGCGTAAATGCACCAGACCCTGGATTGTAGAATCTTACCCCAAGCTGCATCAGCCCAACCCCGGGTATCTGGTAGTGCGTGTAATATCCCAACTGTCCCACATACTGATACGGCTGGTCTTTTGAGCCGGTGCGTCGATCGTGAGACAGAACCGCGCCGTACGCGTCACAGCCATATTTGTCCGTGACATTGCCGCTGGCACAATTAAACGCCACTAAACAGGCATCCCGATCGTACGAAACCACTGCCAAGCAACGAACAAACAAGCCGCAAGGAGGCTTGCCACTACTATAGCGGCAAATCCCCAATGAACCATTAGCCCATAGCCCACGCACACCTCATAAACGGGTGGGCTGGCCCTCCTGTGCAGCAGTGATCGGGCCGCCAACACTATTAAAAAAGCACTGCCCGAAAGCATCCACACTCCCACTGTGCTAGAACCCAAGAAGATGAGGACAGTCCCAGTCATGAAACGTGGGACAGAAGACCCGGCAGTATTGACTATGCTACAGCCTATGCGGCAAAGCAAGTATCCCGCAGCGACGAGGGAAAGGCGCTTGACAGGGGATTCACTCGCCTCGTACTTGGATATCGCAATCCAAGCAAGGCACAGTAGCACTAATACAATCGCGTCGTCTTGACAAATCATGTCTCATCCACCTCACTCCCCTGGGTGGTATTTCAGGCAGTCCTGATATCCAGATTCACAGCCGTCCAGCAACGAAGCCTTCACCTTGTCACAACTCTCGATTTCGACCCACGTGCAGGCTATCGACAGCCCTGTGCACAGTGTGTAGCACAGTTTAAACGCCAATTTGTTACCGGTTAGGTTGTATATCACACCACATCCGACCAAACATATTGTCTCATTCTTGCCAAACCCACCTGCACCGATTGCCTTAGACCAGCATCTGTTGAAGTTGTCTGCAGCCATCTGCCTGCATATCTTAAGCTTCTCTAGGCAGGACCGGTCATCTCGGAGCCCTGTAGGATCTACGAATGAACTAGGGGTGCTGCTCGCATATTGATACCAGTTCATGCCGTGTCTTTGTGGGTCCCTTTGTGTAAACCTCCCCACCTCCGAATCATAGAACCTCACCCCAAGCTGCATCAGCCCAAACCCCGG
>JAAYKG010000168.1 GCA_012522555.1 Armatimonadota bacterium | reverse complement strand
GCCGAGGCGTCGGGCGAATTTGTTATTCTAATAATGTGCGCCAGGGTCGGTGAAACGCTAGGTAGGTCAATTTTCCCGCCTGAACGTCGAAACATAGATTCCTCCATACAATCGAAGCGTATACTAGACTTCGCATATTAAGCCTGAACTGCCAAAATTATTCTTCCGTGATTATCCACTGTATTCCAAAGGGTATTTTTCAAATAGAAGCGCTTTATATTGTCATGAAGATAGTTATACCAATCCTGATCGGGGTGTTAGCGCTGGTCGGTTTTGCGGATTCGATGTATATGACGCTGGCGCACTATGACGTGATAGATGCTCAGAGTCTGTCCGACTCCAATATTTGCACCTTAACTGATGGCGCTTGCGAAAAGACGCTTTCATCTTCCGATGCCACGACTCTGGGAATACCAAACGCCGTGCTTGGAGCCGGGTATTTTGCCGCAGTCATCGGGCTTGTGTCGCTGCGGCTGATTATGGGTAAATGGATCGCGTCGATACCTACGTTTGCTTTTCTGATTGCGGGGTTCGGTTTTAGTGTATATTTGACCCATCAACTGATCTTTCAAATGCACGAGCCTTGTCCGTTTTGTTTGGCCGCGCACACTGTCAATGCGTTTGTTCTGGGTCTGTTTGCCATCTCTGCACACCCTTGAGGCACTGAACCACTCTCGCTTATGATGAGTAATTGGATTGCAAGAGTGAAGCGGTTATGGTATTCTGATGAAGCTCGACTTCTTAGCCATCGCAGTCAAATCAAGGTCAAATAGTGTCGTCTGAACAAGGATCCGTCGGGATCGTAGAAACGCAATATTACACCTTCGCCGAGCCGCCCTGTCAGTTGGAACTGGAGTGCGGGCGCAAGCTCGGCCCGATCACGCTCGCCTATGAAACCTACGGCAAGCTCAATGCCGGCAAAAGCAACGCCATTCTGGTGATACACGCTCTCACAGGGGATGCCCACGCGGCAGGACGGCATTCACCATCAGATCGCAAACCCGGCTGGTGGGACAAAATGATCGGCCCGGGCAAAGCTTTCGATACGGATCGTTACTTTGTTATTTGCTCGAACTCCGTCGGGGGATGTCAGGGCAGCACAGGCCCAAGTTCGATCAACCCTGAAACCGGCAGGCCGTATGGGTTGGAGTTCCCAATGGTTACTATCGGGGATATGGTAAACGCACAGAAGGCGCTGATCGATCATCTGGGAATAGAGCAGCTTGCGTGTGTGGTTGGGGGGAGCATGGGTGGGATGCAGGTTCTGCAATGGGCCACCACGTATCCCGACAAAATGCGGCTTTTCATACCCATCGCCTCAACGGCCAGGCTTTCTCCACAGGCAATAGCGTTTGACGCCGTCGGCAGGCACGCGATAATGGCCGACCCGAATTGGAATAAAGGCAATTATTATGGCGCTAATTCCCCCAGCAGCGGCTTGAGTATCGCCAGGATGGTCGGACACATCACATATTTGAGCGATACGTCGATGCATACTAAATTCGGCAGGGACCTCAAAGACAAAGTAACCCCGGATTACGACTTCGTGACGGAGTTTCAGGTTGAAAGTTATTTGAACTATCAAGGGGATGAATTCGTAAAACGTTTTGATGCAAATTCGTATTTGTATTTGAGCAAGGCGATGGATTACTTCGACCTTTCTCAGCCGGAGGGTGAATTGCGCAAGGGGCTTTCTGCGGTGCAGGCTGCGGCTCTTGTGATCTCGTTTTCGTCTGATTGGCTGTTTCCATCGTATATGTCAAAGGAGATCGTGTCCGCTTTGCGACGCAATAATGTGGATGTCAGCTATGCGGAAATACAGTCGGATTATGGGCATGATGCGTTTTTGCTGGAGTTCGACACCCTGAGCAGGCTGATTACTAATTTCCTGGAATATGCGGGACCTAGGAATTCTGATGAGCGGTGAGATTAGGACGGTGCTGCGCTCCAATGGAGACCTGCGCCATGAGTTTCAATATATAGTTAATACCGTCAAGCCGGGCAGTACTGTGCTCGACCTCGGATGTGGCAGTGGCGAATTGATGAAGGCGCTGCAAAAACAGAAACGCGCCCGAGTGCAGGGAATCGAACTATCGGATACGGCGGTGCAGTCCTGTGTGGAAAAGGGTTTGTTTGTCTACCACGGCGACCTCAACGAAGGGCTGGCGGATTTCAATGACAACAGTGTGGACTATGTAATATTGACCAGCACACTCCAAGTGCTGGAGCGGCCGGATTTGCTCATATTAGAGGCGGCGCGAGTCGGCAGGCAGTGCGTAGTATCTGTCCCCAACTTCGGTTACTGGCGAGTTCGCTTCCAATTGATGTTCCAGGGGGTTATGCCAAAAACCGAGCACTTGCCTTATGAGTGGTATGACACGCCCAACATCCACCTCACCACCCTTACTGATTTCAGAAGATTTTGCAAGAAATATGGGCTGCATATCGAGCAGGAGATCGATCTGGTTATAGGTGAACAGTCGTGCAAACGCATCTGGTTGCTGCCGAATTTCTTTGCCGACTACGGTATTTTTGTGCTCCGGCGCGAAACCCCGCTTACAGGCTCGGATAAAATATAACCGAGAATTGAGTTGTCGTGTCCATGCCCTCATCAGGATTGTTGATCGGCGTTCTTATCCCCACCCCGACTGTGACCTTGCGCATAATCACATAACGCAGGCTGGCGTCGAGATATAACAGAGGGCTGTGAGTGGTGGTCCCTGCCAGGAGCGCGGTGCTTGTCAATGGAGCATTCGGATAACGGTCGTCACTTTGGGCGCGAAAAGTCAGTCCGAGAGAGGCTGCAAGGTCACGAGAAACTCCATAGGTGCTCTGGAGAGAAGCGATAAGTATGTTGCCGATTTTTACGTCTTGGGTCCCAGAGCCGTATATCTTGCCCGCTACAAGCCCTTCATACGAAAACCGCTCTTTAGAGTGTATATATGACAGCGCCATCAGGCCGTTGGTAGTCCCAGAACCGGGCTGCCACCCCAGCGGTAGTCTCTGAAGTCCTGGGAAATAGCCCTCGGTTACGGTGTTGTTCTGGTCAAAGGTTGCATCGTCTTTGCCGGTTGGCAGCTCAACTCCCGCGGCCAGGGCGACCCGATTATACCCACATGCGTCCTGCCACAGGATTTTTTTGCCCCCGAGCATTACACCGCCCAGCCCATCGGCCCTGGAGGTGGCGGGCAGACCTCCGATGGTTCCGGAGATTTTGTTGCGATAATAGGGAATTGATATGCCGGCGGCCCACCCGCCGTTGAACCCACGCATCGCCCCCACCCTGATCCAGCGCAGCTTCACATCCAGTCCGGGCTGAACATTGACTCCGTCGTGGTTCCAGTGGTCGCTCGAGACGCCGGAAACATCCACTTCGGGAATCAACTGTCCAGGAATCGGCATTCTGCCGCCAAGGCCAGTCAGCGGAAAGTCGGGTTCGTTGGTTATATACACAGGCGGCCTATCAAGAAACCCGCGGTCATTCTTTCCGCCGACCCACTGCGCGAAACAAGGCACTGCCGACAAAACCACCAGAATTGGCGCCACCAGATATAGTCTCATTATTGAAACCCTCCCGGCGTTATATACCCACCTGGAGGACAATCGGAGAGCATATCAGTGCATCTCAATAAACTATTCCACCGGCCACGTCGACACTCCGCACTCCGGGCATTCCAGTTCGATCAGTTCCAGAGCGGAAAGCGCCTTGTCCAGTTTTTCGTCAATGTTAGCTTCGCTGATGTCGCTTTGCATTTTCAACTCGCCGAACTTATCGGCGACAAAAATCATAGAGCCAACTACGCAATATGAACATGCGGCCTGGCTGTGCATGTCGCTTAGCAGCGGGAACTGAAAATGAAAGTCCGCCGCGCAGGTCTGCAGTTCGTCGATTGGCCCAACGGAGATAGCAAGCACTTCGGCATTGTCATCGGCGATCTCCTGATAACGTCGCCCAACCAACGATAGCATGACCAAGTCACTGCTTGAGTGAGCATCGAAAAATATGATCACCAGGTTTTTTCTGCCTTTATAGTCCGTAGGGGAAATAGCTGCCCCCTCTACAGACATCAACCTGAAGTCCGGTATTGTATGCCCAGTTTTAAGGGCCGGCCTGACGTATTGCGCCGTGGATTCTTCGCCGATGGTGATATCATCTCTGTGCGCTTCGTTGTTGTTTTGCATTTGAAACACCTCTCTTTATTTCTTTCACTTTCATAATACCCACCCCAGCCACATCTTTTCGCAGGAAAAATGAATGCCTGGGGATAATGCAGGATTATAATGACACCGACAAGCAGAAAAGTGGGCAAGATGTGGGACATTGCGGGACGCTACAGGGGCGTATTGGCATTTATTGTCGTCCTGCTGCTAGGGGCTTTTTTCACTCCAAAGCTGCCTGGCAGCAATTTGTCCGTGTTTTTAACGTGGTCCACCCAGCGGGATACTTTGCTCTATTACGCGGAATACGGAATCCTGGCGGCTGGGATGACACTCGTTATCCTGACTGGTGGGATTGATCTTTCAGTTGGCGCGGTGCTGGGGTTTTCGGCGACTTTATTTTCGTTGTTGATGATTGGCTATGGCTGGCCGGCTCTACCCGCAGCCTTGGTCACTATATTAGCAGCTTGCGGAATGGGCGCGATCAGTGGATATGTCATCTCCCGGTTCCGAATGCAGCCGTTTGTGGCAACACTCGGGATGATGCTGGTGGCGAGAGGCGCGGCTAAATGGATTTGCGCGGGGCAAAAGGTGCAGCCTGGTGTGCAAAGCTGGTTCAAGATGCAGACGGGCAAGCCTGCTATTTTCGATTGGATGACAACCCCGACGAAGGCGCTCGGCCTGCAGCCGGTAGTTTTGCTGTTTTTTTTAACGATAGCGGCGCTGTGGGTCGTGGTTAAGTATACGAAATTCGGCCGCCATCTATATGCTATTGGAGGCAACGAGGAGGCGACGAGGCTTTCGGGGATCAATGTCGGCCGTGTCAAAGTCGGCGCGTATATGCTGTGTGGGATGACGGCAGGCCTTGCGGGGTTATGCAACGCGAGCTTGAATACTCTCGGAGACCCGGAAGCGGGGTTCACCTATGAGCTGGACGCGATCGCAGCAGTAGTGATCGGCGGCAGCAGCCTTGCCGGCGGCAAAGGCGGAATGCTCTTCACTTTGCTCGGCGCGTTGATTATTGCATATATCAATAAAATATTGAGCTTGAACAACTTCGAAGAACCGGCAAAACTGATGATCAGGGGTGCGCTGATTATAGTGGCGGTCCTGATCCAACAGACACTGGAATCAGTCGAGAAGAGGAGAATCAAATGAAACGATTTGCGTTGTTGTTTTCTATTGTAGTGGCAGTCGCTCTGGCGGGATGTGGAAACAAGCAGCCGGACTCGACTGCGACAACTAAATATGTCATCGGTATGAGCCAGTGCAATCTGGGCGAGCCGTGGCGCGTGCAGATGAACAACGACTTGAAAGCTGCGGCGTCCAAGTATCCCGAAATCAAAATGATCTTTAAGGACGCGCAGAATAACACCACCACCCAGCAATCCCAGGTGAAAGAACTCGTGGATCAACTCGTGGACCTGATTATAATCAGCCCAAAAGAAGCGCTGCCGCTCACCAAACCTGTTGCCGATGCGATGGCTGCGGGTGTTCCAGTTATCGTGCTGGACAGACGAGTGGAGGGCGATAAATATACTTGCTTCATCGGTGGTAACAACGAATTGATCGGCGAGCAAGCCGGCAAATATATGGTCGGACTGCTCGGCGGCAAGGGCAACATTGTGGAGTTGAAGGGCCTGATGACCAGCACTCCCGCGGCGGAACGGCATAACGGGTTTATGAAAGGAATCAAAGGCTCCAAGATTAAGATCGTCTACTCGGCGGACTGCCATTGGCTGGAACCTGACGCCCGGCGCGAGATGGCTTCAGCGCTGACTAGATTTCCGGGCGCGGATGATATAGCGGCCGTCTATGCTCATAACGACCCCAGCGCTCACGGCGCATACACGGCAGCAAAACTCGAGGGCAAGGGACGGGAAACCACTATTAAATTTATAGGCATCGACGCTCTGCCCCACGAAGGAGTGACGTATGTGAGAGACAAGATGCTGAACGCCACTTTTCAATATCCTACAGGTGGATCGGAAGCCATTGAGACAGCGATGAAGATACTAAACGGAGAAACCGTCGACAAAGACATCATTCTCGGCACGCGTGTATTTACCAGCGACAACGTCGCGGAAGGCGGGCGAGCGCTGTAAGTTGCAGTCTGAATCGCTACTCTGAATGCTCGAAGGGGATTCCGGTGTTATCCCCTCTGGGCTGGTTTTGCGGCTCGGGTTGAGTAGGTTGAGTTGGCGCGGCTGGAGGTTCGGCGGTGGAAGCCTCGTCTTGTGTCCTTGCGCCTAAATAACTGAGCCTGTCCCTTGCGGCGATGGCATATCGGTCGTTGCCGCCAAATTCTACGGCTTTGCTATATGCCGCGATGGCTTTGGATTTATCCCGCATGCGTTCATACGCGAGACCGGCATAATAGTGGCCCTCGGGAGCCTTCGG
>JAAYKG010000167.1 GCA_012522555.1 Armatimonadota bacterium | reverse complement strand
CCAAACGCCATCCACATTGCCGCGATGGCGCGTTCCGGGACTACCGACCCGCCCACCAAATCGTCCACCCAGGTCGGTATTCACTGAAATACCCCCCACGTGCCGATAATCGCAACGCTCGAAAGCAGGCATGCTATTATCGTTTTGCCCAGCAGTGGAGCTTTGAATAGCTGCCCGAGATCAGGCTTCTGGCCGCTTGCCTTCGCCTTCACCCAGCGCTCAGGTTCTCTTACCGCGAAGAAGACGAGCAGTGAGAGCACGGCAGGGGCCACCCCTATGCAGAAAATCAATCTCCAGCCCAGCGCTGCAAAAAACGCACGATTGATCAACGCGCTTATCAAAAACCCTACGTTCGACGAACTTCCCAGCAACCCGGCAAGTACCGGTCTTTTAGCGTTCGGCCAGGTCTCCATAACCAGCGCCACTCCCAGGCCCCACTCCCCGCCAAGGCCAAGGGCCCCGATGAATCGGCAGATGCCAAACTGAAGAGTGTTCTGAGAAATCGCGCTCAAACCAGTGAAGACGGAGTAGATAATGATCGTGATAATCATTGTCTTAACGCGGCCTATTTTGTCTCCCATACGCCCAAAAATAAACCCGCCGATAGACGCGCCTAACAAAAATAACGCGAACATTATGCCTACGTAATAACCGACGACCTTCGGATCCTGCACCCCTAGTAAATCTTTCAAAGCGGGAGCGGCAAGCACGGAATAAAGTCCCATCTCCATACCGTCAAACATCCACCCCAGCCATGCAACCAACAAAATGATCCAAAGAGAGGTTGCTCTGACGGGAGTGGATGGAGAAGTCGTTTTAGCTTCAGCGGTTTTGTTCATTCATATCCTCACTTGTCGGCCCAACAGCAGCATTGCACAGATTATATGGGCGTATCTATCCCACGTCAAGGAAATAAATGCAGCACGGAAGGATTCACGGTGTCCAGCAAGAAAAAGACTTTGGCTGCATAGCAGCGCTTTGGACAGGAGGGACAGTAACATGCAAGTGAAGATTGAAAATAACGAACTGGTGATCCGCATACCTCTGGAGGAGCCGAAACCATCCTCATCCGGCAAAACACTGATAGTCGCCAGCACGGGCGGCAATTATCAAACAGATGTTGAGGTTCAAGGCAAGCCAGTATTTGTGGGATTAAACGCCTATATCAAGAAATGAGTTTTGGTGTCCAAATCATCGAGCAGAGAGCGGTTTATGTGGTGGGCAGAGTTTCCGCACACCGCCCCAAGCTAACGCACGACAGAATAGGGATTAATCTGCGCCCTCAAACCACCCTCACCAGATGCAGATTGAGGTAATCTGCTGAGGTCAGGATATATTGAATGCCGTCGATTTTGCCTTCCAGATAGCTGCCGGAGTGTATGTGACCGTATACGAGGATGTCGACCGCATGCGCTTTTAGAATATCGGCAAATTCGTTTGGCTTGAGGTCTTCGTCGAACGGCGGATAGTGCAGCATTACGATCCTGTGCGACACATCCGACGGTATCTCTTTTAGCCCGCGCTCCAGATAACCCAACTCGCGATTCATCACTTTGACATCCCCAGCCCCAAGCTCGGCTTCACGTTCAAGCCGCCATCCGCGAGTCCCCGTGATCCCAACCCCTTCGACAACCAGCCCACGCCCGTGCAGCAGCGTCATATTATCCGGCACTTGTTTTTGCAGGCGATTGGTGGACTCCCGATGCCACCAATAGTCGTGGTTGCCGCGGATCAGTATTTTGCGCCCTGGTCGAGCTGCGATGAAATCGAGATCGGCTGAGGCGTCTCCGAACCGCATCCCCCAAGAATGATCCCCCGCCAACAACACCGTGTCATCGTCCCCGACAGTCGAATCCCAATTTTGGGCTATTTTACGAGCGTGATCTTTCCACACGTCACCAAACATACCCATCGGCTTCTCGGTTGAAAACGACAGGTGCAGATCGGAAATAGCATAAATCCCCATACGGTCTATCTCGGGAAGTTGCTCACACGCACCGGCAAATCCTGTCGAGTTCCGACGATATTGACGTCCATAGCGCGACCGTAGCTGGTAGTCATCGTTACCGGCATCACCACCTGGTTGCCTGATATCGCCGACATCCGATAAACATCGACCCTGGGCATATTTGAAATAGTGGTATCCACCCTCCCCTCGATTTTCACCGTCGGTGTGCCAACAATTTGCACGGGAGTGGCCCGGCTGACGGCCGGACTATAGCCCGCCTGGGCTGCCGACGGCGGCGCTCCGAACTTGACGCACTGATAGACCAGACAGATCGCGATCACTGTGAGCAGAAAATTCGTATACTTCAGAGACTTCATAATATTGCCTCCTTTATAAGACATCCAATTGATTCAGACGAGATCAGCCGCCGTGCATCCCCGCTGTCATATCCACCTCCTTCGCTTGAACCACAGCAGCATGCCGGCTGTTATGACACCCATAAAGATGAGCATGTTCCGAAACCCGTTTTGTGAATGCAGCCACGGGAGGCTGCTGAAGTTCATTCCGTAAAACCCGGT
>JAAYKG010000166.1 GCA_012522555.1 Armatimonadota bacterium | reverse complement strand
GTCGCTGCACACGGCGTCGATGTTTAGAAGTGTCTCCAGGGTCATTCCGGCGACCGACACATCCCGCAGCGGCTCGGCGAGTTCGCCGTTTCTGATCATATATGCTTCGCCCGCGTGGCAAGTATACTGGCCTCGCTCACAAAAAACGTAGCCGTATTCTCCGCCCATCAGATATACGCCGAGATCGATTCCCGACAGGAGGTCTTCAAACGTCGATGTGCCTGGCTCGATAAAAGTATTGCTCATTCGGATGATCGGCCGGTTCGAGTAGTCTTGTGCTCGAGCGCTCCCGTTCGGCGAAACGCCCATCTTGGCTGCGCTCTCCAGGCTGTGCATATATCCTTTAAGTACGCCGTTTTCGATAATAACGCGCCGTGCGCCGGGTGTGCCCTCTGAATCATACTCAAAAGACCCCCACTTGCCTGGGATTGTGGAGTCGTCGATGATAGTCACCAAGTCCGAGGCGATTTTGTCGCCGAGTTTGCCTTCGATGATTGATGAGCCGCTCAAAACGTGATCGGCCTCGGCGTTATGGCCGATCGCTTCGTGTGTCAGCAATCCCGTCACGGACGGATGGAATATAACAGGGAATTTACCGGCGGGCGGCGTCGATGCGCTCAAAAGCGAGAGGGCTGTCCTCGCGGCCTTGCCCGCAAACTCATCTGGGCCGGTTCTCTCTATCAACTCGAATCCGACCGGCTCACCGACTCTGCCACTGCCTTTTTGCAAGGTTTTGCCGTCACTGGCCACAATCGTCGTATGCACCATGGTTCTGATCGACTCACTGCGCACAAATGCACCCTGGGTATTGCAGATGGTTTCGACGTTTATTCGATCGTAGTAACCGACAACGGAATTGGCCAGTTTATCGCCGACGATTTTGATTGCAGTTTTCTCGCAGCCTTCGATTGCCGCCATTTTGCGTTCAAATGGGACGGTTCGCGGGTCGATTTCGACGTCGGCTTTGATGTCACGCTCGACTCCCTGTATGTCGGCTACAACAGCGTTTTCCGATCGTGCAGATGAGGCTTCCGCCATAGAAACTGCCGTCGCCAAGGCCCCCAACGCCTTATCCGAGTCGAAATCCGAAACGGAGGCGAATCCCCAAGCGTGATCTTTGAGAACCCGCACGCCCAGCCCTCTCGAGGCTCCGGAGTTGAGCTTATCCGCGCGGCCATCCTGCCGACTGATTCCGACACCTTCGGATTCAAACACCCGCGCATCGGCAAAAGTCGCCCCACAGGCTTTAGCCTTATCGCAAATCATATTCAGTAAATCTTTCATATCCACCCTCTGTTCGAGACCAGTAATCTACTGTTTGGCCGGATCGTAGGCGCAGTCCTCCCCGCTTCTTCTTTAATTATAATGGAAAGGCTGCTTCATTTATGTTGACACAGAGTGCTCATCCTAACCCTCTCCTTCCACGATAGTAGAACCGGCCGCCCCCTCTCTTTTGAGGGTGAGGGGGCAGCCGGGGTTGTCCTCAGAGCACCTGGGCGCCGCAGATCACCCGTTCTCCTGCGTTTGTCCCCATCGTGCCTCTCACCCTCACGACCGAGCCTTCGCCCACGACTGTTTCGCTTTCCACTTTAATCCCGCATGGGCCTTGCGACTCCTGGATATAGAAGCATCCATCAAACACGGCGGTCACGATTTTGGCCGAGCCTAATTCCACCAGTTGCCCATCTTCGAACTGCTTGCATTCACATATCCCCGAGACGATCTCGGGTGCAACGCTGCCGGAGATCACAAACGGGCTGCTCACGCGCACATCGGTGTTGGCCTCTCCGCACGGCGACAGCAGCCCCCATTCTTTGTAGATGGCTGCTTCGTTGCTGTTTAATTCGGCCACCACGTTTCCGACAGCATCAGCCGCCACAAATCGCAGCAATCTCCCCGGCATCCTGAACAGTTCCGGGGCTGCCGAGTCCGAGTCAAGCGCCATCCGAATCGCATTGCCGCCGAATATTGAGTTGAAGCCCGCAAGCCCAATCCAAAGACACGTTGCGGTATGCGGCCCATCTCCGTCGGGGTCGGTGGTGTTACAGCTCACCCCCGTTGCCACCCTGGCCGCACTCCAACCGTTGGTTCCCATGAAATTGTGTATCGGGCAATCGAAGCTGGTATCCATAGCCCAGGTCTTGTCGCTTTGTTCGATATATCTAAAAACCCCAGGCCCGTATATATCTTTGCCGTTGGCCACCAGATAGAAGACATTCCCGCCGGCTTCAAAGCATATCTGCTGCGTGGTAAGCTCGCTGGGCAGTGTGACGATAGTAGTCCACGACGGGTTGACTATACTGCTCATTCGCACCTCGCTGCCGATAGTCTCAAACACCTCCAGGCCTTCCGAGGTCACGCGGCCCTCCACCCATGAGATGTCTTGTTTGTCGGTCGGGAACAGGTGGTAAAGCTCATAGCCCTGCCAATCGAACACCTTTACACCGGTTTTTGCGGTTTTAGCTTTGCAGGTGGTGTATATGTTACCGGCGTTATCCACCCCCAAACCCCACGGGTGTCCTTGTGAGCTGCTTAAACCCAGCGCCAGCGCGTTGCTGCTATAGCCGTTGGCCGGCCACATTTTCTTGGAGCCGTCGGGGTTGTAGGCGAAAATCTTGCCATAATAAATATCCGCCAGATAAATCGTGCCATACCCCGGGCTTTGCGGGCAGCGATCGACTGCAACCCCTCGTAGATTGTCGGTCGCCGCGCCGGTGCCGAACAACTTCTCCAAGATCTTTACTTCCCCGCCTGTCACGCAAGTTGCGGTTATTCGCGCTCTATAGACTCCCGCCGGGGCGGACTGCGCGTCCCATTGCCGCGTGTTGAGGCCCTTCAGCACGTCGGCGGCGCCCAGCGCCGCCACCACACCGTTCGACGAGTCCAATATCTCCACCCCAACATTCGCCACGCAGTTGAGCCGATAGGTGATGTCGATGGTTGTCGGGTCGGAGGCGGATTGCTGCGTGGTTATGTTATAAACGCCAACAGCCGCCTGAGCGGCTATGCAGATGCAGAGGATGATTAAAACGAAAACAAAAGCTCTCATAAACCCTCCCAAGTCTATGCGAAAAAAGAGCGGTTAATTAAGATCTCTCTCAATCAACCGCCCTGTAGGGTATTATCCCGTAAAGTTTCTTGTGGCCGGAAACCTACAGTCAGTGCTGATTATTCCTCAGCTGAGACGATCATCGCAAGATTGTCTACGAAGGTGTTAATCCAGTATCCGTGGCCAGCCTCGAGTGAATCCGTATCACCGAAACCGTCCAAAGACACTGAAAATGAGCCGCCAACGGAAGGATCAAGGCCAAGGAATATGTCAGAGACCCAGCCGTCCGCCACGGCGGTGGCCCAGTCTTTAACATCGGTGCCGTCCGTAAACGAAATGCCCTCTGTCTCGTTAACAGTGGTGCTGTGAGCAAACGGCTGACCAATCAAGTGAAATCCACCGTTGCCGCTGCCTTCGCCCGGAAGAGAAATCCACATATCGGTTTTCACTCCCTGAGCATCCGGTACACCATCCTCAACTCCCTCATAGGTCAGAGTGTTATCGCCTGACAATACATTCAACTGGAAACCGTCGCCCAGTAGAATTCCACCAAACGAATCCGGATCAAACTCGTCATAAGCGATGGTTCCACCTTCAGCGGGGCTGAAGCGATACAGCATAGCATCCAACCCATCCGCAGCCTCTGCAAAAGCGGACATTGGATCCGGATCAAACGGGACTAGAGGAGCGGCAATTTGGTTCCACCCCGGGTAGATGTCGATGGTTGCTGTGGCTGCCACGGATACCCCCGCCGCCACCACCATCAGAGCAAGCACTAGAACAAATGTTTTCATCGTTTCACCTCCTTTCGTTATTCGTGAAATTGGAAAAGACTTAAACATAGAACTCTACCTCCCACTGTATTGGGTTATAGTCCCAAAGGACCTCTCAACGGCAATATAGCACACGACCTGGGGGCTGTCAACCCGGTAATATTACTGTATTGTGCCCCGGTCTGCGCCGGTCGGAATGAGTGCGTTTCAGTGTTTTTACCCAAGCCTGCTTTCCGAAAGTCGGCGCTTTGGCTTTGTGGTCGCCCCGCCGTGTGCCCGGCGGCGGCTTGGCGTAGTTTCGGATGTCGTCTCCCAAAAAGGGAGGAGCCGCCGGCAGATAGATCGACGGCTCAATTCGAAAGCTCAACAGCCGCTATCAAGCAGCAGTGGACTGTGTTGTCTTATTTGCGTCGGCGAATGCCGAACCCAACCAGGCCAACAAGTCCGCTGAACAAAGCGACCATGCTTCCCGGCTCAGGAACAATCGTAGAAGCGACGAGTGTTAGAGAATCACCCGCCATGCCGTTGTAAGTGTACATCGGAGTCTTGGAGTTGCTCTTCACGCCGTACGGGGCGGTCCAGATAAGTTCCGAACCCTTAAATACCTGCACTAGCAGGTCCGGATCGCCGTCAGTAGACGGGTCAATCTCAGAAGCAACCCACATGTCGACACGGATCGGACCCTCCGTACCGTCGGCCAAGCTCGTATTAAATGTCCATACTTTCACTTCACCGGCATTTAAAGGGGCGCGTGTGTCTTTGACACAATTCGGCCAGATAGCGGAGTAAATCAATCCAAGAGTGCCGGGTTGAACATTGCCTACGGCATCTTCCGAAGCCGCTGTTGTGTAAGCGTCGATGGCTCCCAGCTTCGTATTAGCCACACACTGAGAGCCTGATTGGCCACCGACGTTGAAGGCTTTTAGCGTAACCGCCCAAGTTGCATCAACAGCAGCGCTTGCTGCGACGGCCATGCCCATCACCATTGTGGCGATGATTCCTAAAACGATGAGCTTCTTCATAGTCTTTCACTTCCTCCTTTTGAAAAGAACATCTCTCGTTGAGCCTTGGTGAATCTATTATCCTTCGGCTCTGCGTTTTGAGTGCAAATCTTGCAATTCTCGTCTAGTTAATACTGTGCATAAAGTGTGCCACTTAACTTCTGCTCTTGGGCAGACCGCCGCACAAACTCAAAAGACTGACGCAAACCCGCATAACTACTGGCCTCTTGCTCACTCTCAGCACCAAGAAACGCAAAGCCTACGAGATAAAAGCCTCAACCACGGCCTCTGATTGCACTATAACGCAGGTTAGCCCCTAAGTCAACCCCGTACAATTACCTAATTGACAATTTTTGTCAGTGCGGCACTTGTCCCCTCTCCTGGGGGAGAGGGTGAGGGCGTTTGTCCCCTCTCCTGGGGGAGAGGGTCAGGGTGAGGGCGAAAACCAAACTTCCACACACCGCCCGGTTTGCCAAACCACCCCCCTCACCCCAGCCCTCTCCCTCAAGGGAGAGGGAGTAAATTGTGCCTGCGCCAAGGGGGCAGAGGGTCAGGCTCATTTTCGAGGCTGTCTCAAAAGGGCCTCTTTTTCATGGTCAAAATCCTGGATTTGTAATATACTATATGTATGGCAAATAAGAGAAAAACCGCTCCAGTTTTCAAGGACTACTGCACTTCGCAGCTGATGT
>JAAYKG010000165.1 GCA_012522555.1 Armatimonadota bacterium | reverse complement strand
TACGAATGCTACTAGCTACTGTATCGGTGATGTCCGGAGCCTATGTCGGTGCTGGCATAAACTGTCGGACTGACAAGAACTGAGGGCGATCTGCTTTGGAGCGAGTTATGAGTATGACGCAGTGGGCAACCGACTGACCCAGTCAAACGGCAATGGAACGTCTACCGAATATGCTTACGATACCTCGGATTCGAGGCATTTCCTAATCTCGATTGCACATAAGCGCGGCTCGACTGTCAAGCGGGGATTACCTTTCCCCTCTCCTCGATCTATCCTCCAAGCGAGGGAACACAGCCGGGGGTCGGCCTGGCAAACTGAGCAGGGTAGGTGGCACCGCGAAAAAATGTGGGGCCATTTAAGGCCCCACTTCAACAATCTTTGGGATGTTGTCAGAATCAATACTTCGCGACGTCCACCAGATACCAGTTGTCGGTCAAGTAGATCGATCGATCGTGAACTGCAACCCTATAGGAAGCTGTACCCAGGGTCTGCATAAATACGAGCTTTTCCAGAGATCCGCCGCCGCACCCGAAGATGTCAATGCCGGTTCTTGTGCTAACTCCGTTGTTGCACGCAACAAAAACGTAGCTGCCATCCACGCAGACACCGGTCGCGGGGCCGGTCGTAGTAACGGTTCGCACCCAGGCCGGGTTTCGCGGGGATGATATATCGACTTGAATCAATCCGTCGTTGACTCCGGCAACCCAAGCCATGCCATTTTCAACAGCGACATCCAAAGCGCTTGCGAACGTGCCCTGCCAATAGCCGGGCAGCTTCACTTTTCCAAATAGCTTCAAATTGGCGGGGTTAGCCGCATCCAAAACCGCCACGCCCTCTGTGCCGTTAGCAACCACAGCAACAGCCCCTTTGACATCTACAGACCAAGCCTGTGTCACCCCGGATGTGTTTCCATTGGAGATCAATTTTGGGGTGCTCGGATTCGATACGTCGATCACCGCCACGCCGGCAGCGCCGCACGCGACATAAACGAGCTTGCCGTCACAAGCCAACCTATAGCCATATCCAGGCAGCGCAACGACTCGCATAAAGCTCTGGTCCGATGGCTTGATAATTTTCAGATTGCTTTCGTCGGTCACGAACGCATAGTCCTCGCCTTCGATGGACATAGCAGCCACTCCAAACGGAGAAGACAGCGGCACGTGAGAGTGATACGCCGGCACACGATCACCATCGAGAACCGTATATATATTCAGCACGCCTCCGGATACGGCATAAACATACCGATCAGTGGCAGTTACGTCATAAACGCCATATACCGCAGGGAGATGATCTGTCGAGACCGGGCCTATCCACTGTGGATCGATTGCTTCGACTATGGGAGTAGTAACCTCCACCGCGCCCGATGTTTCAGAGGTCAAGCCAAGGACAACGACTCGATAGCCGTAGGTCTTACCCGCCTCACACGTGCGATCTACATAGGTCTGAGTATTTGCGGCCAGCTCTTCGCTGATTGCAGACCAGACGCCATCATCTCCGCGCTTTTCAACCAGATAACCTCTCTCCTTCTGACTGTTGTCTCTCCATTTCAAGATAACGACCATCGGAGATTCGGCGGTTGCTGTCAGGTCTGTTGGCAACTTCAGCCTGGTCGTCGCTGCGACCACCTCGGAATAATCAGAGGTCGCCACGATGCCGTATGAGCAGATGCGATAGTAGTAGACTGTCCCTTCAGGTAAGTTACCGTCAGAGTAGCTGTTGACTCCAGCGCCACACGCAAAGACCACTTTGGCGCTGAAATCGGGTGTGTCTGATCGTTCAACGTAGGTGCCGAACGAGTTAGCGGCATTATTCACCCAAGTCAGTCCGACTCTGTTCGCCGTGGTTGCGGCAACAGTCAGATTGCTCGGCGCAGGCATACCCGATGCGGGCTTATCGGCCTGTGTTGTCGATGTGGCAACGTTGGAATATCCCGAATCGCCTGCGGAGTTTGTGGCGTAGACTCTGTAATAATAGGTAGTCGACGCGGTAAGCCCCGTATTCGAGTACGCAGCAGAAGTCGCGTTTCCAACCTTTGTAAACGCCCCATTGGCGGTTG
>JAAYKG010000164.1 GCA_012522555.1 Armatimonadota bacterium | reverse complement strand
CCCCTCACCCCAGCCCTCTCCCTCGAGGGAGAGGGAGTGGTTGGTTCCCTTGCCATAAGCTTAGGGTGAGGGCCTATGTCCCTCTTCTGGGGGAGAGAAGACGTCCGCATGGCTTTGAGACAAGCTCCGGATCTGCACATCATTCCTCTGGTTTGTTGTCTACCGGCGGGGCGCTCCGAGAGGTAGAAGGGCCTGTTGCGACGAAATACAGATGCAGCCCTCGCGCCGCCACCAGCGAGCCTGCGATGCAAAGTACTATGAGCAATAGAATCTGATAGATAAGCCGCACAGCCGAGGCTCCTAACGCGGCCGTCACCTCCGAGCCGACGTCTGGTTTGACCTGCAACGGCGATGTGGTTGCAGTGAACAGAGTGTAAGCCAGCACTGCGACGACCACCAAAATCGCGATCCCTATAAGAAAAACGAGAATGCCAAGCAGCCGTCCTGCGATGCTGTCCTTACGCATCTGTACCTCCGTGTGACGATGGTGCACTAACAACTCTTATACCCCACTCAAGTGTCTTCCTTCTGCTTTGACACCAACTTTATACAGCTCCGCAAAACCGGCAATACGCACAGCAGTGGTGCAAATCTCGGGATGGAACAATATTTCAGAGGAGTGATGGACATGTTGCTCACAATAATCGAGGTCGCAAGCTGTGAGAACCCAAAGTGCAGGGACTTCGCGCGCATCGCGCAAAACCCTCACAAGTTGAGATCCTACTACTGCCCAGTGTGCAGTAAAATCAGCGCCGTGCGAGTGGTCGACGTCAATGTGGCCGAATCACCGGAAAGATATAGAGCTTTCCTGATGCAAAGAGTCGATACGGCTGATGAACCTGTCAGCCAATTGTCAACTGTCAATGCGCAATTCTGTCGATAAAAAGTCAATGAACCAGGGAGCCAAAACACGGCTCCCCATTTTTATGCAAGTGATTTGGTCTTTTTCGGCGGATCCTTTGCGATTTCACCAAGAAACGCTTCGTCGGCCGCTAGAATTGCTGCTGCTACCTGCCGGAGGGTCTTGTTCTGGTTGCGGCATTTTTGTTTGATATGCGCAAACGCCTCTTCCTCAGTGAGAGATAACCGATCCATCAACACATATTTTGCGCGCTCAGCGAGTTTTCTGACCTCGAAAGCGCTTTTTGTATCCTCAGCTTCCTTGCGCAACACTCCAAGTTCGTTTGATCTGACAACCGCCAGTTCGAGGTTTGCGCAAATAGCTTCCTTGGTTACTGGTTTCAGAAGATATGCGTAAGCTCCAGCTTCGGCTGCTCCTTTCACGAACTGCGTATCGGCATAGGCCGTGATGATAATAACTGCGAGATTGTGGTCTTCAACCAATCGCCTCGTGGTCTCTATGCCGTCCATTCCCGGCAGCCGCAGATCAACCAGCGCCACATCCGGGCGATTGTCCGCGACAGCAGTGATTGCCTGTTCGCCTGTGGCGGCTATTTGGACGACTTCGTGGCCATCATCCTGCAACATAGACACTAAACTCATCGCTACGGCTTTTTCATCTTCTACAACCAAAACACGATATCCCAATAATAGGCTCCTTATTTTATCGACTTGGGATATTTAACATGCGGTTTGTAGTCCCGAGCCGACATTATACTCTGATCAGCCGAGGTTCTGCCTGCACAAAACCAACAGCCGTTCAATCTTC
This sequence comes from Armatimonadota bacterium, assembly GCA_012522555.1. Lineage (GTDB taxonomy): Bacteria > Armatimonadota > UBA5829 > UBA5829 > UBA5829 > DTKD01. The sequence goes on along the minus strand of JAAYKG010000164.1, from coordinate 11,378 downwards.
AGAGCAATGCCTCTGCCCAGGCAGTACCGAAGTCTGTTATATTATAATTCATCATTCTTCACAAGACAACCTTCGCAGCAGAGTACGTTCGAAAACGGGATTATCGCGACCAATAAAGGGGAATACTCAGGGAGTGAGCACCTCTAGATTACCATTTACAAACAGACGGCAAGCCGGCGTCGAACTGGCGTCTTCCCTGCTTCGCCATCGGGACACGGATGCCATCGTGCTCGCGATCCCGCGCGGTGGGGTCGTCGTGGCGTATGAAGTAGCTGCTGCGCTCAATCTGGCGTTGGACGTCATTGTCGCCCGTAAGATCGGCGCTCCAGATCAGCCGGAGCTTGCGATAGGCGCGGTAGCAAGCTGGGGGGATCACGATTTCATTGTCGATGAGCAGTCTGTGAGACTTTTGCGGGTCTCGCAGCACTATATCGAGACTGAAGCCGAGGCGCAAATTGCGGAAACGCAGAGGCGAATCGCGGTTTACCGTGGAACCGCCCAACCTCCAAATGTGGCCAATCATCATATCATCCTGATTGATGATGGAATAGCCACGGGTTTCACTATTCGGGCTGCGGCGATGGCGCTGCACAACCTGAACGTATCATCCCTCACTTTGGCGGTCCCCGTCGCCGCCAAAGAGTCGTTAACAGCTCTAGACCCGTTTGTCGATGAGCTTGTCTGCCTTGAGACGCCCGATCCGTTTATGGCCGTGGGTTACTGGTATCAAGAATTCGCGCAGGTATCTGATCAAGAAGTTATCAGATTCTTGAACACAGCTAGACACCGACCGGGATAGGTTCATTCTCACATCGTAGTAAGGGAGTTATATGCTTTCATTTTTCGAAAACAGAGAACAAGCCGGCCGGCGGCTGGCAGAGCTGCTGATCGAGTATCGCAGATCAGATAGCGTGATTATAGGCATACCCCGGCACGGAATCCCTGTGGCTGCCGCTGCGGCGCACGAGCTGGGATTGGAGTGGAGTTTTATTGTAACTCAAAAGTTGCCGATACCCAGCAACCCCGATGCAGGGTTCGGCGCAATGGCGGAGGATGGGACAATTGCACTCAACAGAGAAATGCTGAAAGGGCTGCAGATGACCCAGAAGCAAATCGACTCAGTGGTAGACACCGTAAGGGCCGAGATCGCTCATCGGGAGGCGATATACTCGCAGGCGCGCGAGCCACTAAATGTACTGGGGAAACGGGTGTTCGTGGTGGATGATGGCATGTCAAGTGGATACACAATGAATGCGGCCATCAAATCGCTGCGGAATCATAACCCGGCGAGCATCATCGCCTCGACCCCCGTCGCTTCGAGATCAGCAGCCGCATTGATAAGCAAAGCGGCTGATCAATGCGTCATCGAAATAATCAGCCCCGCCGTGCCATTTGCAATATCGGATTTCTATATAACTCGGCGGGTGCTGACTGATGAGGATATTCTGCCGATTTTGAAATCAAAATCTTAGATATCAGCCTCAGGCGATCGAATCAGGCTCCAACGCAAGCTCCAGGACCTGGCTGACATCCTCGACATACTCTATTCGCATTGAGTTGCGAATATCCTCCGGCACTTCCTCGACAACATCCTTGCGGTTTTCCTTGGGCACAATCACAGTCTCGACTCCGGCCCTGCGGGCGGCTAGAATCTTTTCCTTAAGCCCACCGACCGGCAGCACTTTCCCCCGAAGGGTGATCTCACCGGTCATCGCCGTGCGCGGTTTCACTTTTCTGCAGGTTAGCAACGATGCAAGAGCCGTGAGCATAGTAACACCTGCGCTCGGGCCATCTTTCGGAATCGCTCCGGCGGGCACATGCAGGTGTATATCTGCGTCCTTATAGAAATTGGCGTCGATACCAAGTGTCGCACTGTGACTTCTTACATAGCTGAGCGCCGCCTGGGCGGATTCTTTCATCACATCGCCAAGCTGACCGGTAGTGAGCAGCTGCTTGCCACCCTGCATTTTAGTCGCCTCGACGAAAAGCACATCGCCACCGGTCGGAGTCCATGCCAGGCCCACGGCGACCCCCGGCTCGTCGGCTCTGTCGGTGAGTTCCTGCTGCGAATATCTTGGCACTCCGAGATACTCGTGTACTTTCTTTGCCGATATACGAGCCGCCTTGTCGCGGCCTTCGGCCCACTCTCTGGCCACTTTTCTGCAGATAGTGGCGATTTGACGCTCCAGATTGCGCACCCCGGCCTCGCGTGTATAACCTCGTATAATTTCAGCCAGCCCATCTTGCACAAATGTGATGTGTTTTCGCTGTTTCAGGCCGTGTTCCTCAAGCTGCTTAGGGACGAGATGGCGCTTGGCAATCTCCAGTTTTTCCTCTTCCGTATACCCGGCTATCTCCAACACTTCCATTCGATCACGCAGCGGCGGCAGAATTGTATCGAGCACATTGGCGGTTGTTATAAACATCACCTTGGACAAATCGAATGTGACCTCGAGGTAGTGATCCCTGAACGTTGCGTTCTGTTCCGGGTCCAACACCTCCAACAACGCCGAAGATGGGTCCCCTCGGAAATCCGCACCAACCTTATCTATCTCATCCATCATGAAAACAGGGTTGTGAGATTCCGATCGCTTGACGCCTTGAATAATCTGGCCGGGCAACGCGCCGATATACGTGCGTCTGTGGCCTCTAATCTCGGCCTCGTCGCGCACACCGCCCAAGCTCATCCTCACAAATTTTCTGCCCAACGCCCGGGCGATGGATTTGCCCAAGGAGGTCTTGCCAACCCCAGGAGGACCTGCAAAGCACAGGATCGGATGGCGCATCTCCCCAGCCTCTCTGAACTTTCGCACGGAGAGATATTCCAGAATGCGTTCTTTAACTTTATCCAAGCCATAATGATCTTCGTTGAGAATCTTATGGACCTGCGGTATATCCAGGTTGTCCTCCGTGTATACGTTCCACGGCAGACCTATGAGCGAGTCTATAAAAGTTCGAGCGACAGTATATTCCGGGGCCGCCGGGGACATATGCCTGAGCCTGTCCAGTTCTCGCAAGGCTTCTTTTTCGGCCTCCTGGGTCATTTTCGCTTCCACGATTTTTCTGCGCAGTTCTTCGACCTCGGCGGAGCGCTCATCGCCTTCTCCGAGTTCCCTTTGTATGGCTTTCATTTGTTCGCGCAGATAGTAATCCCTTTGAGTTTTGCCCATCTCGGAGTGGACCTGGGACTGGATCTTGCTGCCTAGTTCGAGGACTTCGACTTCTCGCATGAGTATGGCGAGAAGCGCTCTAAGCCGCTCCTTTATTCCAGGCATTTCCAACAACGCCTGTTTTTCCGGCATCGAGATCGGCAGATGCAGTGCGACGGTATCTGCCAGCACCCCCGGTTTTGTGATCGAGGTGGCAATATTCTGCAGCTCATCCGGCAATCCGGGAGAAAGGGTTACGACTGATTGGAAATGCTCTGCGACATTGCGGCGCAGCGCTTCGATTTCCACCATCTCATCTTCTGTAAAATCGTCGATTTCGGGAATCTCTTCGATCTTTACGCGAAGATACGGCTCTGATTGGATGCATTCGGTTATTCTGATCCGCTTCAGCCCCTGAATAATCAGCCGCTGATGTTCGGGCAGGCGCAGCATGGTGTGTATGGCGGCCGCGACTCCTATCGGGTAAACATCATCAATACCCGGAGCTTCGATATCCGGATCTTTAAGGGTCGATAGCGCGATAATACGCGAGTCGCTAACTACCGCGTCATCGACAAGCTTCATCGAACTCTCCCGCGATACGATCAGCGGCATCACCACCATCGGAAATAGCACCGTATCTTTTATCGGCAAAAGGCTCAATTCCTCGGGTATAACCAGGCTTCGGTCCACCGTTGAAAAATCTGATCCCTTTGCTCCGATTTCTATATCCATGCGTCTCCTCAATGCTTCATTCAATATCAACAGATCGCGCTTCTCCTGCAAGCTGCCGTTTGGGAAGCACTACCTTAAGAAATCCATCCTTGTATTTAGCGGATAATTTGTCTCTGTGAATCGGGACATCCGGGGGAAGGGCTATTATGCGCTCAAACGGGCCGTAGTATACTTCCAATTGATAATAGCGAATGCGTTTGTCGCGATCATCATCCTGTTCGACGCGCATCCCTCTGACGGTCAGGAATCGATTATCAGAGGAAATGGTAAGTTCCATTTGCTCAGGAGCAAGCCCAGCCGCGCAGACTTTTACTATAACATCCTCCGCGGTCTCATATACATCCACGCGCGGAGTCCACAAATCCCCCGCCGGTCCGGAAATCCGAAAAACCTGCAGAAGCATATCGTCGGATACCCTCCGCATTTCGCGCTCAAGCTCTTCGAGCATTTCATCATAGGATTTGAACATCCAGGCACCACCTCGCCGGAATAATCGACGGCCCAAGCCGCTTGATTCACGCTATTGTATCACCATGGCAAGCAAACTCTCAAGAGTGGCTTTGGGCTGTTTATCAAGATTCAGACTTCGCGCCGACCGGTTCCTGCTCAATCACTGCGCCCGTCGGGCTTCCCATTATGACCTTTATCTGGTGCTGTGAACCGGCTTCGAAAACCGGCAGCACATGGGAATGATATTGCCCACCGTCAACCCACACTTCCTTGATCCCTCGGGACACATGTTCGGGGTTTTGGACATCGATTTGATAGGTCGCTTTGCGAAACCGACGAGTGACGCTGTATGAGTCCCATTCAGGAGGGATGCAAGGATCGACAAGCAATCCCCGGATCTCAGCCCTCACGCCCAGAATCCAATCCACGCACACCTTCCACATCCAACTCGCAGTGCCCGTAGTCCAACTAAATTCTCCCTGGCCATAATAGCGGGAGTCCGGGCCGTGGATATATTCGGAATACACGTAAGGCTCGACCTTGTACAAATCCGGCTCCTGCCCCCTGTGAATAAACGATACTTTGCGCCAGTAGTCATAGGCCTGCTCGCCCCGTCCAAGAGCGCATTCGGCCATAATGGCCCAACAGGTCGGATGGCAAAAGATTGTGCAGTTTTCTTTAGTGCCGGGAGCAAAACGCGAGATGATTCCGATCTTTGGATCCGGCTCGCTGTAAGCCGGCAAAAACAGCGCCGGGCCGTAGTCGGTGTCCAGATATTTCTTAACCGAATCCATACACTTTATAGCGCGTTTGCCCGGAGCGGCATCCGCCAACACCATCCACGATTGCGCGTTTATGTAGATGCGCCCCTCAATATTGCGCGACGATCCGAACGCCTCGCCGTCATCTCTAGTACCTCGAATATACCAGTCTCCGTCCCACAGGTTCTGATTAATGCTGCGGACAAGTCTATCTCGCTCAGTAACATAACGCTCCGCCAATGAGTCGCTGCCGATAAACCACATCAACGACGCAGTTTCCTTGAGCATCCAGGCGAGTTGGGCCGCCACCATTGCGCTTTCCCCCCTGCCCTGTCGACCAACATAATCCAGCCCGTCGTTCCAATCCGCAGCCATAATAAGAGGGATGCCGCGATCGCTCATGTGGGCGAGGCTGTAATCCAGCGCCTTGGTGAGATGCTGGCGCACAGTCTCCGAGCCGCTGTCATAATAACGAACCGACTGATCGAGAAAGACCAGATCACCGGTCTCCTTAAAATATTCTATCACGCCTTGCACAAGCCACATCGGGTCGTCCGAATGCCCGGTTTTGACCCCAATATCAGTAAGCGGGTCCCAGTTATGCAGCGAACTGCCGTCCTGGAACTGATGCTCGAGCATATACCGCACGCGCTCTCGGGACCAATCGGTGTCGTTTGGAAGAATCGCCAGCATATCCTGCCAACTGTCGCGCCAACCTATGATCGACCCACCACCGACATAATATGAATCCATCCTGCTCCAACGTGATGTAACCCAGGCTTGATATTTATTCCAGATGTTAACCGATATGTTGAACTCGCTGCTCGGGGTATCGACCAAGGTGCGATCGAGGTAGTATTCCCAATAGTTGTGTGCTTCTTCGAGACCACGTTTGGCCTCATCCCAGGTATCGTATCGACGCTTCAGAGCCAGAGCCTCTTCTTGTGTGTGAGCAACCCCTACCAACACAACAAAGCTCGCTTGCTCACCCATAGCCAGCTCAAAATCATGCTGCAAGGCCGCCATTATATCCCTGCCGCACCCGTGTGTATTGCGCAAGCGGCCCTCTTCAATAGCGGCCGGCTGGTGGATACCCCGGTACATTCCCATAAACTCTTCATCGAAGCAATCGAAGCCTTCGACCGGAGCGTTGGAGGTCATAAACGCCCACTTATCCCACCTCGCATTGGGATTGCCTCCGGATGAGCCGCTTGTTATGTTCCAGAAACGGGTGGTGGCGAATATAGTGTCCTGCTCGACGCTGGTTTCGTTAAACAACACGGAAAAGTTTGCCTCGACCGCATTGTATGCATAGTTAGCCAAATCCCACTTAACGTAGGGGAACGCCTGAATTCGTCTTGGTTTGTCGGATGTATTTTTAAGCGTGACCATCCATACTTCGCAATCGTCCCTCGGTGGCACATAATATGTAATGGAACTATCTATGTCGTGGTATGAGTAGCTGACTTTTGTGTATCCTATGCCGTGTCGGGCTTCGAATCCAGAGATATCCCTACACATCGGCTGCCAGTTCGCGCTCCAATACTGCCCTGTATCGGCATCCCGCAAGAAGACGTACCGGCCGGGCCTGTCCTGTAACACCACAAGCGGCGCATATTCGCGGGTGATGCGATTGTATCCGGAAGTTTCAAAAAACGAATGTCCCCCACCCGTTTGCGAACATATCGCGCAGTATCGGCCATTGGTAAGATAATTAACCCAAGGTCGAGGCGTATCGGGCCGGGTCATAATATACTCGCGGCCATCGTCGGAAAAATGCCCGTAGCTCATTGGTCAGCCTCTCTTGTTCGTAACTCGTCGGCGACCACATGTCGCACTCCGGCGGTCCCCTTGGCCACGAGCACCGCCAGGTCTCGCTGCTCATGGGTATCGACTACGCCTTTGAGGAACACTTCACCCTGAGCCACGCGAACCACGATAGGATGACCGGATATCCGTCTGTCTGCCGCCAGTGCGTTCTGCACCATTACCGTGAGGGCTTCGTCCTGGACGCTCACTAGTTGCCTCCGATAGCTTTGCTGAGTGTTATTTACCCGGCGTGCATATGTCCAAACGAGAATATTGGTGTGAGGGATTGTGATCGGGGATCAGAGACTGAATTGATCGGCAATGAACGGCTTTGTGCCGCGTCCTTCCCAAATTTTCCACGCAACAATTTCGCTGTCTTTGCTGTCTACCCAAAGCTCTATCCAGGGGTATTTTCTGTGAGGAGGTTTTAGCCGCATCACCCACACAGAACGTTGAGCGATAACGGATTTCCCGTGCAGCGTAGGGATGGCACCCTCGCGCAACTCTTTTTCGATATAATCGATGGAAACGTCGGTTCTTTTTGCATTTACAACACGCGCCTCGTCGATTATCCTCTGCGCCGAGACGTGAGTAGGCGGGCGCGGAGCCAGTATTGCTCCGACAACAAGGAATATGAACACGCCCACTGCTGCGAAATGTTTGAACTTGCCCATCATAAATATGGGAATATGGCTTCGATCACCATTGCGGCAGGCACCCGTTCGAAGACTCCAAGATGAGGTTTAAGAGTCAACACATCTTGAGTCGGCTTCGGTTCGGATATTCGGCGCACGTTGAACCCGCGCGCACTGAGCGCATTGATATAACTCGACAGGGTTCGGTGTTTTATCCTGCTTCTTTCCTTCGCACCGCCAGTCAAATCCGAAATCCACCAGCGCTCAGAGAAGTAGTTATCTACTGCTTCGTAGAGAATCTTGCCATCCGGGTCTCGTATCCAGCACGAATCCGGCATATTGAAGCACGGATGCACAATAGAAAATATAAACCTGCCGCCGAGTTTGACCAGCCTTGCCAGAGCAGCTACCGTACCTGCCAGGTCTCGTGTGCTCATTATCCCCATATTGCAGACGATATCGTCGAACATGCTGTCTTCTATTACAGACAGGTCGTTAGGTTCAGCGACGGCATATTGAATTTTGAAGTGCTCTCTGTCGTTGATCTCCCTGGCGATGCCTACCAGCCTGTCCGAATCATCAACAGCCGTCACGCTGGCTCCAAGCGAAGCAAGACGCCGGGAAAAATATCCCGCGCCACAATAAAGATCAAGAATCTCCTTGCCGTTGACAGGCCCAATCATTTCGAGCATCGCGGGGGCTACTATGTAGCGCTGAACATCCCCGCCGCCTTCCCCGGCATACGAGGCAATGTCGTCCGCGATCTCTTGGAAGGAAGACGCTTCGTGACTCATGAGGTATTCTGCTTTCCCATTTGAAGGATACGCACAGTGGCGCATCCATTTGTATTGCGTTTGACTTGTTTGGCAGCCTCAATGTTCCGAGGCTCGATCAGTATATTATTCCGTAAAATCCTATCGGCCAACACCGATCATACGATTGTCGACCGATTTGCAAGTCTGGGTTTCAGCCAGCACGGCAGAAAACCCAGACCTGAATGATATTTGAGCGATCGTGTTATTTCTTTTTTCTTGCGGCTTCGGCGATAAGGCCGCGGCCGATTTCATCGCGCTGGATCTGGTTGGTGCCCTCGTAGATCTGTGTAATTTTGGCGTCGCGCATCATCTTCTCGACCGGATATTCTTTCATATATCCGTATCCTCCGAAGACCTGGACCGCGTTTGTGGTGACCTCCATCGCGACGTCAGACGCCCAACACTTAGCCATAGCCGAATAAGCTGTCACCTTTTCATCCGGATTGGAGTCGATCCACCTGGCCACGCTGTAGACCAAGGCGCGGGCAGACTCGACTTTCATCGCCATATCGGCGAGCATAAACCTCAAGCCCTGAAATGCCGATACAGGCTGCCCGAACTGTACCCGCTCACGAGAATAGTTCACGGCTAAATCCAACGCCCCAGAAGCTATGCCCAGCGCTTGAGCAGCGACACCCGGCCGCGACTGATCGAAAGTCTTCATAGCGGTGAAAAACCCGGTTCCACGCCGACCGAGCATATTTTCTTTCGGCACCCGGCAGTCCTGGAAGATCAATTCTCTGGTGGCCGAGGCGCGAATCCCCATTTTGTCTTCTTTTTTGCCGAATGAAAAACCCTCTGTCCCTTTTTCGACCACGAAACACGATATGCCTCTCGGGCCGCGCTGTGGGTCGGTGACTGCGAAAATAGTGTAGATATCGGCCTCACCGCCGTTCGTGATCCATTGCTTGGTGCCGTTTATTATGTAGCCATCACCGTCCTCGACGGCTCTGGTCTGCATTCCCGAAACATCCGATCCGGCGTTGGCCTCAGTCAGACCAAACGCGGCGATTGTTCCGTCGGCGATCCTCGGCAGCCATCGTTGTTTTTGCTCGTGGGTGGCAGAGACCAAGATCGGGAATGTACCCAATCCGGTGGCTGCAAACGCCAAAGATATTCCACCATCAACCTTGGATAGCTCCTCCGTCACGACACACATGTTCATAATCGGGGAATCCCCCGCCATTCCGCCGTATTTTTCGTCTATAAACACACGGAATAAATCGGCGGCAGCCATATCTTTAACTACCGGCCAGGGGAATTCATTGGCCTCGTCGTAATGCGCACTGACCGGTTTGATCTTCTTTTCCGCCAAGTCTCTGGCGACGTCCCGCATAAATATCTGTTCTTCCGTCAGAAAATAATCCATCTGATACGTTACCCTCCTGATATCAGGTTCCAAAGAGGCAATCGTCGCGTACGACGGCTGCTCCCATGTCGGTTCGGCGAATGGGTCGATGTTTCCTTCACCTCGCAACAATTGTATCAAGCAATCGAGCCTATTTGTGTTTTAACCTAAGTGTAGTGGGGAATTGTGCAATACGCAACTCACTGGAGGTGAATGAAATGCCGATGGATCCTGTTTGCGGAATGGTCATACCCGATGAGCATGCAGCCGTATGCACGACCTACAAGAGCAAGCACTATTGTTTTTGCAGCGAGGAGTGTAAAGAAGAGTTCGATATGGACCCGGAGATGTATATAGCCGAGGGCGAAATGAATATGGAAGAAGAAGAGGCTTTCTAACTTCGACCGTAATATATCACCCAGGAGTCAGTCCCGGCCCCGGCAGGCCGGGATCCCTCTACATACCCCGATAGATAGCAAACCTACTCGGGTCTTTTTGGCTGCGTACGAACAACACCGAATCAGGTGCGCTGGTGTTTGCCAGCGCATACAATTTTTGCCCTGTGCGTAGATAATACCCAGTGGGAGTAAGGGCCGCTTGCCCCAAATAGAGATATTTACCCGTAGCCGACCATAGCTTACCATCATATTCAAAGCTGGGAAACAGCTCTGCTATCGTGCGATATGGATGCTCAACGTCTGGCAGACCGAGAGTTATATCGCCCATCGGAAACATGTCCCGCAGCGTATTCTTCTTGGTCGGGGCTTTCTTAGCTGCGACCTCCGGTTTGACGGGTGTGACGATCACGACCGGATCAGATGGTATTATAGGGGCCAAAGGTGGAGGTGCTGTGTCGAGACTCGGCGCCATATCGGAGTGGGGCGCAGGATCGGCGGTGGACTGATCGACAACCGTTTCTTTTGGTTCTCGAGCCTCCGGTTTAAGGGATGAAGCATACCAAACAGAGCCAAATATCAAGAGGAACGTCGCCGCGATTGCCACCCAGATCACTTTGGATGTGGAATCTCTCTCGTTGTTCATGGCCGTCTGCCCTCCGCAGCATGTACTGTCTTTTTAGTACTGCTACCCTGGGGCCATCAGGCGCAAACTGTTATTAGTCGGGTTTGGGTGTTGTGCTTTCCGGGATAACGAGGGATATCTCCCCAGGCTTTACGAAGCCTTGTTTGCGAGCAGCTTGAGAGATACCTCTCTGGGTTTTTATGTGAGCTAACTGGCGGCGGAGCTGTTCGTTTTCCTGGCGAAGAGCATTGTATTCGGCGACTACTTTGTCTCTCTCGCGCTTTTCGTGGCTGATCAGCCTGATCGGACGCATTCCTTTGTTGAGCAGCCAAAAGCCAGCTAACACAACCGCAAAAAACAGAAAGGTCTTAGCCAGAAACGGCACGATGCTGCGAAACAGACGTCTTCGCTTCCTTGCTGGAGCGACAATCTTAATCCGCCTATGGACGGGGCGCGGTGCGCTCATCCGACCGACCTCCATGTCTGATGATGCTCAATATTACAATACTGATGTGCCATTGTCAATGATTGAATGAGTTCAGTTTTGCGGGAGCAATTTTCTGTTAGCCTCTACTATCATATTCTTGCAGGCAGTTATGGCATTTTGTTCCTGCAAATCCCATGTCTCAAAAAGGCTTCTTAGTATGCTGTTGGTT
>JAAYKG010000163.1 GCA_012522555.1 Armatimonadota bacterium | reverse complement strand
CTTGCGCACAATCTCGCGAAGATGGCGGCGTAGAAAGAAGTTTTCGAAACAATCGCGAGAATCGATCATCCCCCACTTGTCGTTCATAATGAAGAAGCCGCCTCGATTATGCTTATGGGACAGCCTCCGGGGGGTGAGGGGGGCGGCCTGGCAAACCGGGCGGGGGCACCAGTTACCCCCTCTCCCTCGAGGGAGAGGGCCGGGGTGAGGGGGATAGCCTTTTAATTACGATATCCCCGCTCTCGCAATCCGGAATTGACGCTTACAGCCGTAGTCCTTTCAGACCTGCTATAATAATATTGTTATGCAAGTTTACCAAGTTATCATTGTCGGAGCGGGGCATGCTGGCTGCGAGGCTGCCCTGGCATCTGCCAGAATGGGACTGGATACCCTGCTTCTGACTATCAATATGGACACCGTAGCTCACATGGCCTGCAACTGCAGCCTCGGAGGCCCTGCAAAGGGAAACCTGGTGCGCGAAATCGATGCGCTCGGGGGGGAGCAGGCGCTTGCCACCGATGCCACTCTTACACATATACGTATGCTCAACACAGGCAAAGGCCCGGCGGTGCGAGCCTTGCGAGCGCAAGTCGATAAGCGGCTTTATGAAGACTACATGCGTCGGGCGTTAATGAATCAGCCTCGGCTGGATATCAAGCAGGCTATGGTCGAAAAAATCACGCCGCAATCCCCGACCGGCCTTGTGGTCACATCTCAAACCGGCATGCAATACGCAGCGAGATGCGTTATCGTCACTACAGGCACATTTCTTAACGGCCTCATCCATATCGGCGAGACCCGTTTTTCTGCGGGTAGGGCCGGAGAATTTGCCTCCATAAATCTTTCTAACAGCCTCCGAGAACTGGGATTCGAGTTGGGCAGGCTGAAAACCGGCACCACCGCCAGAATCGATAAGAAAAGCATCGACTATTCCAAGTGCGAGATACAGCCATCTGAGCCGCAAGCCGGGCCGTTCTCGTTTATGCCGACTATAAATTGGAGTGCTTCGTCGGATCAATTGCCCTGCGGGCTTACTTACACCAATGAGAAGACCCGCGAAATCATAATTCGCAACCTCGAACGCTCCGCGATGTACGGAGGAAGGATTGAAGGAGTCGGGCCGAGATACTGCCCATCTATCGAGGATAAACTCGTCAAGTTTCCGGACAAGCTCCGACACCAGATATTTTTGGAACAGGAGGGCTGGAACACCGACGAGATCTATGTTCAGGGGATGTCCACGAGCCTGCCGGAGGATGTGCAGGTGGAGGCTTTGCGCACCATCCCCGGCCTGGAACAGTGCCATGTTATCAGGCCTGGCTATGCAATCGAATATGATTTCGCGCCTCCAACCCAGCTCAAGCCCTCTCTAGAGACCAAACTGGTCGATGGCCTGTTCCTAGCCGGCCAGATCAACGGCACTTCGGGCTATGAAGAAGCCGCAGCTCAGGGGATAATGGCGGCGATAAATGCAGCTCAATTGATTAGAGGCCAGGAGCCTGTCGTGATACGGCGAGATCAGGGCTACGTCGGCGTGCTAATCGACGATCTCGTAACCAAAGGGGTCAGCGATCCGTATCGCCTGCTGACGTCACGAGCCGAATATCGTCTGCTGTTGAGGCAGGACAACGCGGACCAGCGTTTGACTTCAATCGGTAGGCAGGTTGGTCTGGTGGGTGATGATCGTTGGGAGCGGTTTGAATCAAAGCAGAAGTTGATAGACAAGGAACATTCTCGCCTGTCAAATACCTATCTTCGCCCATCTGATACGCAGGCTGCCGACGCCCTCGGGGTTCAGATAAACGGCCGCAGCATCTCTCTCGAGGAGATATTGCGCAGGCCTGAGATCAACTATGCCGATATAGCAAAGGCGGCCCCTAACGGCGATGTCCCACCCGACGTGGCCGAGCAGGTCGAGATAGCGATAAAATATCACGGCTACATACAGCGACAGGAAATGCAGATCAGACAAGCAGGAAAGATGGAGGAAAAAGCCATACCGACGACCATTGAATATAAAAATATCCGTGCCCTTTCAAGGGAAGCAGCCGAAAAGCTCGCCCGTATTCGACCGACAACACTCGGCCAGGCATCACGCGTGCCCGGGGTCACCCCAGCCGATGTCGCTATTCTCGCAGTCAGCATTAACAAGCCGGGAGTCTAGGTGTGGAAATACAAGAAAGCACATTTTTACCGATTGAAATGCTTCAATCCGGAGCAGCCGAGATGGGGATCAAGCTCGACGAAGCTCGCACGAATATGCTGGATCAATTCGCCCGCATGCTCGTCGACACCAATCAAACCCTCAACCTCACTCGAATCACCGAACCGGAGCAGATAATCACCGGCCACTATTTTGACTCATTCACCTGTCTTGCGATCCCGATAAGGCGCGAGGCGCGGGTGATCGACATCGGCTCCGGGGCTGGTTTCCCAGGGATTCCTATGAAGATAGTGCGGCCGGACCTTGACTTAACTTTGCTGGATTCCTCTCGCAAGAAACTTGGATTTTTAGACGGAGCGATAGAGCGGCTCGGGTTGGATAATATTCAGACCCTGCACATCAGGGCGGAGGATGCCGGGCGGGATGGGCAATATAGGGAAGCCTACGACGTCGCAGTCACCCGTGCTCTGGCCGATATGAAGATACTCGCCGAGCTTTGCTTGCCGCTAATCAAGGTCGGCGGGATGTTGATCGCCCAGAAAAGCGACTCCGCAATTGAGGAGATCGAGGCTGCCAGGGCGCACATAGGCCAGCTCGGCGGACGCATCGAGAAGGTGAAGGCCGTTATAATCCCGAAGGACTTTGTCGCGCGTCGGCTGGTGGTCGTAACGAAAATTCGACCGACACCTTCGGGTTTTCCGAGAGCTTTTTCAAGAATCAAAAAATCGAAACCGTAAATAATAGAATCAGGAGTGGAAGGAATTGACAGACAACACGCAATCAAAGCCCGGCGTCGGAACTAAGGCCGTCTGGGCCGGCGAGAAAGATCAACTCGTTCATCACGCGACTCAGGTCCCGGTCGTAGTGAGTGTGGCCTATGGCTATGATGATATGGAAGAATGGTATGATGTCGCAATAGGCAACAAAACCGGTCACATTTACGGGCGCAATACCAACCCCACAGTCCAAGCCTTCGAGGACAAGGTGCGGCTGCTGGAAGAAGCCGAGGCAGCCACCAGTTTTTCCACCGGTATGGCCGCCATCAGCAACACCGTATATACATTCGTCCGCCCAGGTGACCGCGTCGTATCAATCAAGGACTCCTACGGCGGGACCCACAGACTGTTCACCGAATTTCTATCTAATATAAATGTAGAATCGACTCTTTGCGACACAGGGGATCACGAGGCGCTAGAGGCAGAAATCGCGCGCGGCTGCAAGATAGTCTATCTTGAGACGCCCACCAACCCGTTAGTGAAGATCACCGACATACAGCGCATCGCGAAGTCCGCAAAGGCGGTCGGGGCACTGCTTGTGGTTGACAATACGGTTGCCACACCGGTTTGTCAAAGCCCGCTGGCTCTTGGCGCTGATCTGGTTTTGCACAGCGCAACGAAATATTTGGGGGGCCACGCGGACGCTCTGGGCGGAGTCGTATGCGGCGACAAGAAACTGATCGACCCGATCTTCCACTATCGCGAGATCAACGGCGCGACTTTGGCTCCGTGGGATGCGTATCTGCTGCTGAGAGGTATGAAAACACTCAAGCTGCGGGTCATGCAGCAGTGCGACAGCGCCATGCAGGTCGCCGAGTATCTCAAAACCCAAGACCTCGTCGAGTCTGTGTATTATCCCGGTCTGAAGGAGCATCTTCATCACGATGTGGCGGCAAGGCAGATGCACGGAGGTTTCGGAGGAATGCTGAGTTTCGCTGTTAAAGGCGGGATGGAATCGGCGGCGATCCTGCTGCCCAGGCTCCAATATGCCAACTGTGCGGCCAATCTCGGCGCGGTCGAAACGACCTACGGCCCAGCCAGAACCACCAGCCACGTTGAGTGCACGGTAGAGGAGCGAAAAGCCCTCGGCGTTCCGGAAGGGCTGATCAGAATGTCGGTCGGAATCGAAGATCTCCCCGACATCATCGCCGATCTGGATCAGGCATTTGCATATCTGAAATCCAAAATTTGACATTGATCGGGCGTGGCAGCCCACCACGCCCGAAAAATATTCCTCAGTCAAATTTGTGCCGCGTTGCGGTCTTGGACATGTCCTGAATCGCGTGTTTGCACAATATCGAATCCACGATATTTCCGTTTTGGGTGCGCATATAAGTCGCTATTGAGTCGCTGTGGAATGTGTCAAATGACAGCTTTTGGTTGGAATCATCGGCAAGCGCAAAATAGTCCGTGCGCCCATCTCCAAAGTCTATCGACAGAGCCAATCCTTCGCCGCGCTGCAGCACGACCTGCTTTACATCTTTTATTGGACACGCCGCACCCTCTGCCGTGGGATAAAACACATACGCCAGCCTCGTTACGCCGGCCTGTTGTTTTTCAAACACGGGAGTCGGAATCGGCCTGCATTCATAAGCCTTCGCCCGTATCCATCCCTGCACGACAGGCTCCTTTTGTCCGGACACAATACCCACAGACAGGGACTTATCCGCCATCGGCCAGATAGTCAGGTTCGCTCCCTTTTCATCGGTCGTATGCACGGCTTTTGAATCGTTGTCAATTCTCGCTCCAGTCATATCCAAATGGAACATGCTGGAGTATTTGTGCGGAGCGTCATCTTGCGGAGTCAGCTTATCGACCACTATCCAATAATCCGGCTTGACGAAAAACACGCTTCGTTTGTGCTCCACTTTTACGTGGTTATCGCGTGCATAGCCGTCGTCGTAAACGCCGGAAGCGTAATCGTATTTCTCAGTGGAGGCCCATTTAATCGACATCGGCTTGTCGATCACATATTCGCGCCTCGGGCGATCTCTGCGGTGTTGATCCTGACCATCCACCATTATTGTATTATGCGCGCGCGTCGACAGCACATACTTCCGCCACTCAGAGCTGTCATAGGGATAGTTGCCGACATCGATCAGCATATATTTGCCATAAGCGTAAATTACAAAGCTCAGCGCATCCTCGTGTTGGTGGCCATAACCAAATGGCCCGGCATCAAACAACATGTAGCGATCGTCTCGGCTCCAGCCCGAGCGCATTATTATATGGCCCGAAAACGGCAGCGCAACAGACCCCACAGTCGGCTGTGCGCCTTCTTTGCCCAGAGTCGCCAGCCACAGATAGTCTTTACGCTCCGGAAAATATCTCACGCCCATCCTGGCCTGAGTCATCACATCTACTGTGCCCGAATCGTTCAATCCCGGCAAATATCCATTCGGCATCGCAGCCAACAGATTATAATCGAACATCTTCTCCATCTTGAGGACATAATCCGCCGGCATAGCAATATCGTTTGTCTGCGCCACATCCCAGGCCAACGCAAAGTT
>JAAYKG010000162.1 GCA_012522555.1 Armatimonadota bacterium | reverse complement strand
TATATTTTGCTACCGCAGCTTCAACACCCTTTATATCACCGCCTTCTTGCGGTTTCGGCAATTCAACCGCGTTAGCAGTTATGCTGAACGCAATCAACACAAGCACGATTAACGTTCTCATGATAGTCTCCTTTACTATAGGGCAGGATTTACCTGCCCTAACGCTCCAATTCTAGTCTCTACGGGGATCACTCTCGTCTATCAGATCGTAGTACGTGATATGTGACGGTATCTCTGTACCGCTGCACGCATTCGTCAGGTAAATCTCCCGTTTATAAAGGTCATGACAGGTAGTGTCTCCCACATCCTCGAAATAGTCGAACCACTTGGTCATAACCATCTTGTCGTTATGACATTCGCCTGGCTCCTTCGCATTTTTGCACGTATACCACACATACGTTCTCTTGGAGTAATTCTTGCCAGTACGCGTCTTATTATCATCGCAATATGGGCAGGAGCATATATCGTTTTCGCCGTGCTTTTTGGTACACTCTCGTCCTCCCGCCGCACCAAACGCAGTGGTAGCAAAAATGCCGAGCAGGGCTACCCAAGCAATGAAGATTCTCATTTTGCCACCGCTTTCTGCTGCTCTTCTTTGCTAATCGCAATCATCTCTGCGGCATCCTTTTTGACATCGTTGCGGTCAAAGTTGATGCCTTCATTGGGGAAATCGGTGATGATAGAATTAAGCACCTTGATGGCTGTGGCATGCATGTTCCAGCGCTGATAAATGTCACCGCTCACTATCCGTCCCCACGCGGCTTGTTTTTTGTGGCGCGGGTCAATCTTCCTGAAAAGCTGCAGAGCTTCAAATACGTCTCCGCCCTTTTTGCAGCATAGGATTTCACCCAGCATCAGTTGTGCTGTTGCTTTAGACTCAGGGTCTTCGCAGCGCTCAATAAACTTCCGTGTGTCTTCTCTCCACAATTCCCAGCTATCGGCCATGGGAGAGAACAGGTACTGCGGGTGGTTCGGTGTGACTTCCCAGTCGAGGATGTTCTCGAACCTGATACCCAGCACCTCGACGTAAGCCGCATCGGTTCCCGCCAGATCAAATAGCTCGCGAGCCTGCTTCTTGTAAGCTATACGGGTTGCAGGGTATTTACCCGATGCTTGAGCAAGCGCGACATAGCACTTGCCGGCGCGGTAGTAGTATTCAGCGACATCTGCCTGTGCATTAGCTGTTTTGGCAGCCTCTTTGAAGTAATACGCAGCAGCTTCTTTGTCGTTCGCCCGAACGCAAAGATTCGCCTGGCTGCATAAAGCCTCTGATGCAATTTTAGGATCGCCGGAGCGTGCAGCAACAGCAAACCAACCAAAAGCATCACCTCCATGCCGGAGGCAGTAGTTACCGAGAGCGCGAGCAGCCACACCACAATCAGGGTCTTTGCTGTTATTCGCTCTCGCCGCCAGCGGCGCATAGTTGCCCGTTTTCGCGGCATCCAGATCGTGTAAAATGCTTGCGGACGCACTAACAGCAACGAGCAACACAAAGCATAGAACTACTACTCTCATCCTTCTGAACCTCCTTTTTATGAGTATCGAGTCTGCACCCGATATTGAAGTATACCATGTTGTGCCAGGCTGTCAACTGCTAAACACAATAATAAACAAGAATATTCCGGTTATCCCTGCTACATATCGAGCAATCGCTCTGTGACCGATAATATTATGCCCCGGCGTGGCAAATGTACTCATATCGGTACGTTGTTGACTCATATATTATGATTATTGTTCCCGCGCCCTCCCTCTCAAAGGAGAGGGGACATGCCGAACCCCAATTCTTTGATGCCTCAGGTTCAGCTTTATGGTAGAATACAAATGTAGGCTACAGGAGGTAAGCGCGTTGATTATTACCCAGACCCCTCTTCGAGTCAGCTTCGCAGGCGGCGGCACCGACTTCCGAGGTTTTTATGAACACGATTACGGAGCAGTTGTCTCTACGGCTATCGACAAATATATCTTCGTGGTGCTAAAGGAACGCTTTGACGACAAGATTCGTATAGGTTATACACAGACTGAAATGGTTGAGTCTGTTGACGATATACAACACGAACTCGCCCGAGAAGCTATGAGAAAGGTCGGCATTACCAAGGGCATCGAGATATCGACTATGGCCGATATACCTTCTGAGGGGTCGGGGTTGGGATCATCGAGCACGGTTACAGTCGGCATGCTGCACGCTCTTTACGCATATAAAGGCGAGACAGTGCCCGCTGAGGTGCTTGCCAGGCAGGCTTGCGAGATCGAAATCGATGTGCTCGGAAAGCCGATAGGCAAACAGGATCAATACATCGCGGCGTATGGCGGTTTGAGGCATTTCAAGTTTATGCCCGACGGCGGTGTTCAGGCAGCCGCAATTAAGCTGGATCCTGCCGCCAAACAAGCTCTCAGCGAGAGCCTGATGCTGTTTTTTACGGGGATAACGCGAAAAGCGTCGAGCGTTCTCACCGAGCAAAGCCGCAATATCGACAACAAGATGGAAGTTCTCAGGGAGATGCGGGATCAAGCGGATGACCTGGCGGCGGAACTGCAAAACGGAGCGGTTGTTTCACTTGGGAACACGCTTCACCAGGGATGGCTGAAAAAAAAGCAGTTGGCAGCCGGCATAACTAACGCGAACCTTGACGAAATGTTCGAGTTGGCTATGTCTGCAGGAGCGTTGGGCTGTAAGGTGACCGGGGCGGGCGGTGGTGGATTCTTCCTTGTCTGTGCGCCGCCGGAGAACCGCAGGGCCGTGCGAAAGAATTTGGCCCACCTGCGAGAACTACCGTTCAACCTGGAGCGTGACGGCTCCAAGGTAATATTTAACGTTAGAAGGTAGGCGATAATATGTCTATGATAAATGAATACCTGGGTCTGTTGACGCAGGCAATTGAAGAACTGCCGGAAGATAAGATACAGGATGTCATAGATATCCTCAAAGCTGCTCACTCCGACGGCCGACAGGTCTTTTTGCTTGGTAATGGAGGCAGTGCGTCCACGGCAAGCCACATAGCTTGTGACTTCCAAAAGGGTCTAAAGGAATGCACCGGAAAGCGGTTCCGCGCCTCAGCTATGACAGACAACGTGGCGGTGATGACAGCCTGGGCTAACGATACGGATTATGAGAATATCTTTCCCGAACAACTCGACAGCCTGCTTGAAAGCGGGGATGTGGTGTTGGCAATCAGCGGCAGTGGCAACTCTCCGAACGTTATTAAGGCGGTCGAGAGAGCAAATCAGATGGGCGCGATCACGATCGGCTGGTCTGGTTTTGCGGGTGGCAAGCTGGCACAGGTTGCTCAGAAGTCGATCGTGGTCAACAGCGACAATATGCAGCGCATTGAAGATGTGCATATGGTGCTGGGGCATCTGGTATTTGCGTGCCTCATGCGGCAGTGCGAGAAAGCCCCTGCCTAGTGAAGGCTGTATTTTTGGACAGGGACGGGGTTATCAACTCCGACCGCGACGACTACGTAAAAAATACGGATGAGCTGGAAATATATCCGTTCGCGCCGGCGGCTGTGAAAAAGCTCAACGAAGCCGGCTGGCCGGTTTTTGTGGTCTCCAATCAGCAGGGAGTCGCAAAAGGAATCATCAAGCCTGATGATCTTGCAGCTATGGAGCTGGAGATCGTTCGGCAGCTTGCCAGCATCGGCGCTAAAATTACCGAGTTTTTCTACTGCAAACACCTCGCTTCGGAGGGATGCTCGTGCCGTAAACCTCAGCCGGGGATGATCCTGGAGGCGGCTGATAAGTATGGCATCGTTCTTGCGGAATCAATTATGGTCGGCGATACGGCACATGATATCGCCGCCGGCAAATCCGTGGGATGCAAAACAATTCTTGTGCTTACGGGAAAGTTGGCGCGATCCGATGTGGAGTTGCTTTCATGCAAGCCCGACGCTGTCGCGGAGAACCTTGCTGAGGCGGCCGATATTATCCTGCGCTGGTATGGTCAATAAATCGAATTGTGCGGAAAACAAGACCGGTAGTCAAAAGCAAAACTGGAAGTGAGAGATGATTATAGCTACCGCGCCGGGTAGATGCGGCATTGTAGGCAACCCAACCGATATGTATGGCGGATCCGTTATTTCGTGCTCGACGGTCGAGAGGGCACACTGCACGATTATGGATGCGCCGGATCTCACTTTGTCTGTTTCCGGATTTGTTCAGGTGATCAGATCGGCTGAAGATATACGACTGCGGGGCAACTACCTCGACATTCTCAAGGCCGTGCTCATTTACTTTGGGCTTGACCACACTAATTTCCGATGCCGCTTGAGCGCCAACTCTGAGATACCGGAATCCGCCGGCCTGGCAGGGTCAACTGCGCTTGTGGTTGCGGTGTTGGGGGCAGTGTTGGAGAAACTCGGAATACACATGGATCGCTTTGCGATCGCCGAAACCGCTCGTAAGATCGAATATCGGGTAATGGGGATCACTTGTGGATATCAGGACCAGCACATGGCGGCGTTTGGTGGGTTGAACTATATGGACTTTCGCGGCAAGGAACGGCTGGCTCAAGATGAAAACGAGCCTTTGGCTACCGTTGAGCCGCTGCATCCCAGCGTTGCTGATCTGCCCATAGTTGTCGCTCATACCGGGGTCCGCCGCAATTCAGGAGTTGTGCACAAGAGTATCCGAGATCGCTGGCTGGACGGCGAGTCTGAGGTAGTCGAAGGCTATTTGCGAATAGCCGAGCTTGCGCGGCTGGGCAAAAAGGCGATTTTCAGTCGCGATTGGGAGAGTCTGGGCGCTTTGATGAATGAGAACCACTCGATTCAGCGCAGGCTGGGAGGTTCCGGGCCGCAGAACGATTATCTAATCGATGCTTGTCTTGCCGATGGGGCGCTCGGGGCCAAGCTGGCGGGGGCGGGGCAGGGCGGCACTATAGTCGCTCTAACCATCAAACCGGACCGCACGGTGCAAGCTCTGAGAAACGCCGGCGCCCAAAGAATTGTGTGGCCAAGGCCGGTCGAAGGCCTAAACATAGAAGCCACCTGGCAGCAGCTAATCCACGAATACACCGCAAGTTGAGCCAGGGGGGTTGTCTTTCTGCGTTTGTGGTGGAGTTTTTCTCCCTCTCCCTCTAGGGTCCCAGCTTTCCTTCTTTGCGCAGCTTAAAAAACTCAAACGCCAGCATTGTGCTTGGGATCTCGACCACAGTAGCGAACTTCTCGAACACCCTCGCCAACGCTCGTTTTTCTATCTCCTCCGAGGCGTCGCTGTAGCCCATATTGTCAACAGCTTCGTTTATAATCTCGAAAGCCGACCAGATAAAATCAGCGCGCTGTTGGGCGAGCTGCCGAAGGTGGAGCTTCGCATACATTCTGGTGATTTGCTCGCCGACCTGGTCCCACGCCTGGATTACCCGCCGTTCTTTCTCCCTTTGCACGTTAAGTGTGACGTGGGTTTGTTCTCGGGCCTGCTGTTGTTTCTTATAGTGCTCGTAATCCTCAACCGTAGTCCCTTCGATGATCCGCACTCGCACTTTGCGCTTGAGGACCTCGCTGACGCACTGGTCAACTATCGCTCGGTGCTGTGCGCTGCGAAGGTGGCCCGCCATGGGTATGTCTTGGTTGGCAAAGCCCAATATAAACTCGTTTCCATCGACCGCAATCCCGACCGGAAGCTCCAGCGCTCGATACAGCGTCGGCGCTATCACCCTATCTTTAACCTTTTCAGCAGCAGTCAACCATATTTGATGGGCTTGTTGTTGCGTGAATTCAGCCATTTTATTATCTATTATCTCCCGCTAATCAATACTGTTTTCGATATGTATACAGCATGCGATGCAACGCTGGACACCGGCTTTGCGAATATTAGAAAAGCCAACGTGAGCGCCAACGTCGCCACTACGGCTGTATTGATCGCCACGGTTCCCCGTATTTTATGATCAACCGCCGCGGGCGCAAAGAACATCAGCCGCACCACATTAAAGTAATAATATACGGAAATGACGCTGTTCACAACGCCCAGAACCGCCAATACGATCAGCTCAGGGTGGCCCATCAAGCCGACCTTCACCGCAGCCCCAAACACGAACAGTTTCCCCATAAATCCCGCAGTCGGTGGTATACCCGCCAAAGATGCAAAAAACACAACCAGCGCACCGGCATAAAGTGGCGCACGTTTCATTAAGCCCCGATAATCCTCTATATTATCCGAACCGATTCTTTTGCCGACAGCGACTATCACAGCAAATGCGCCGAGGTTCATCAGCAAATAAGCGACCAGAAAGATCAGCACAC
>JAAYKG010000161.1 GCA_012522555.1 Armatimonadota bacterium | reverse complement strand
TCGTAGGAATGCCATAAATACCCTCGCTCGAGCCTCCAGTCACCGCCACCCATTTTGACAGCATAATCTCGACTATCACACCAAAAGCCAATGTCCCCATCGCCAGGTAGTTGCCCTTCAAGCGAAGGACTTGCGCGCCGATGAGATATGCAATCAAGCCGGTCAACAACACTCCGGCAAGCATCGCGACCCACGGAGATGTCCCTATACCCGCGGCGCTTCGCGCGAGAGCGCCTTGGAGAAATCGCGCACAAATAACAAGCGCGGTGATGTCTATCAACCCGGCTAACATCGACCTCCACCAGCCGATCTTCAGAGCATATCCGCAAGCCGCCATTCCAATTAAGGTGACGACAAGCGTCACCGGAAGCCCGAGATGGGTGGCTCTGCATATCCACGATAAAACAATCAATCCGCCAACGCCCGCAGCAAGCTTCCACCCAGATGCTTTTGTAAGAGACATCAACGCGGCCACTCCGGCCATCAACCCCACCCCCGCGCTAAAACCGGGTATTATCCCGCTTTGGATGGGCTGCAGGGTGATGATAGCTGAAGAATACGCCCCCAGTCCGAAAAACGCCGCATGCCCGAGGGATATCTGGCCGGCATAGCCCATCAACAGATTCAACCCAAGCGCAAGCAGCACGTTTATGCCGATATACACCAGTGAGTTGAGAGCTTTATCCCCAACGAACCTGGGCATCAGCATATAACACAAGAAAAACACCACGAACGGCGTCACCACAACTGGGTCTATCCGGAATCTGCCCCTTGGGTTGGGCTTGGCTATTGCTTTGCCGCTCATTTTCAGGCCACCGCCTTTTTGCGAGCCAGAATACCATCGGGTTTCAGCAATAGAACAACAAGCAATATCACAAACGCAGCCGCATCGCTATAGTCGCTCATCGACGGAATTATCAACACAATAAGCGATTCGACAACTCCCAGTAGAACACCCGCAGCAATCCCACCCGAGTAGTTGCCTAATCCACCCAACACCGCCGCACAAAATCCTTTCAAACCCAGCGCCGCGCCCATTGTGCATCTCGCATACAACCCCGCCGACACTGTGACGCCCGCAACCGCACCCAGCCCCGCCGCCATAATAAACGACAAGATTATCATTCTATGGACGTTGATGCCGACCAGCCTCGCCCCGGTGGGGTTGAGCGCACAAGCTCTCATAGCCCTGCCGGTGAGGGTATATTTGAAGAAGCAATGGGTGGCTATCACAAGCGCAATCGTGATCGCCACCACCCATATCTGCTGAACACCGATCACAGCGCCTGCGAAATGGAAGATATTGTCTTCGTTTGCCGTGACCCCAGTGAAGTAAGGCACCATCCTGCCTTCTTCTCCCCAAAACAACTGCGCCAGGCCGCGAATCAGAAGTGATGCCCCTACCGTCAAGATGACCAGCGACACTACCGAGGCTCTCTTCAACGGGATAAGCACGCAGAGGCCGACCACCGCGCCCACCAGGCAACCGGCCAATATAGCCACAGGAAATGCGATCAACAGGCTGACTTTTGCCAGCAGCACCGCCGCTACCATCGCTCCGACCATCACAAATTCGCCCTGCGCGAAGTTGATGACCTGCGTGCCGGCATATATTATCGAGAACCCTATTGCCACAATCGCATAGATACAGCCATTTGCGATCCCAGACACTAAAAGTTGGCTAAACTGCTCCATTCACTCCCACATTCACGCGACCGAAGCCACCGTATTCCGATGGCCCCGGTCAGATTGTTTCGTTGTTGTATTTACCTATTTCAAAAGAACCCATTTGCCGTTTTTGATCGTGACCAGGGCAAATGCGTTCTTGTCCAGCCCGTTGTGGTCGCTGGCGGAAAAGTTGAATATTCCGTCCACGCCGATGAATTTCTTCCTGCTTTCGATGTTGGCGCGAATCTTTTCTCGATCAGCCCCGCTCTTTTTCAGCGCATCCACGACAAGTTGGAATGCATCCCACGCATGCGCTCCGAAGTGAATGGCGGGCTTGCCGAACGCTTTCTGATACTGAGCCGCATACTCCACCAACACTTTTCTCTGCGGGTCACCGGCCGGTATCTGATTGGCAACGATGATTTTACCAGATGGGAAAATCACCCCTTCAGCGGCCGCCCCCGCTAGTTTTATGAACTCTTGGTTGGAGATGCCGTGGCTCATAAGAACCGGCTGCTTCATAGCCAGTCTGCGAATGTTCTTTGCGACAATGGCGGGGCCGGGATTAGTTCCCCAGCAGATAATGGCCTGCGGATTGGCGGCTTTGATCTTGGTGAGCTGTGGGGTCATATCGGTATCGGAGCTGTTGAACGATTCCAGCGCCACTGTGTTCACCCCAGCGGCTTTGGAAATCTTCAGCCATTCTTCTCGGCCGCTGGACCCGAACGCGTTGGCATCATTGATAAACCCCACGGTCTTGATCTTTTTCGCTTTTATATAATCCAGCAGTTTTTGCACCGCAAAGTGATCGGATTGAGCGGTTTTGAAAACATAAGGCGTCACCGGTTGCACGATCTTTACACTTGCGGCGCACGATATGAGCGGCATCTTAGCGGTGTTGCACATAGACGCTATGGCGAGGCTTGGCCCGGTAAGCGTAGGCCCGATAATAGCGACCACCTCTTTATTTGCGAGCAGGTCCTGGCAGGCTTGCACAGCTTGCTCCGGCTTGCCGGCATCATCATAAGCAAGCAGCTTGACAGGCCGGCCGTCGATGCCGCCCTTTTCATTCAACTGTTTGGCGAGCATTTCAGCGGTGTTGCGTTCCGGCACCCCCAAAGGCGCATTGTCACCTGTGCTGGAGAAGATAGCTCCGATCACATACGGTTCCTGCGCGACGCCCTCGGATGTATCCGTTGTTTTCTGGCCACAAGACGCCACCAGCAGCGCCAAAAGCGCCGCCAAAATCCCGAACATTAATAGTCTGTGCTTTCCCCACATTGATGTTTCCCTCCGTTTCTCAAATATGGCTATCTGTTCGTTGACAGGAGTCACTACATTCCTGCAAGCTGGGTCGATATAATGTTATAGCGAGTGGATTTCCTCACCGGTAAGTATACGAACCCCCTTGTCTTGAAGGATCGGGATCGCCTCGTCGATTTTTTCAATCCGGAAGATCACAATCGCGTTTTCTCCGGATGTCCCGACAAAAGCATACATATACTCGATGTTGAACCCACCCTCCGCGACAATGTCTATAATCCTGGCCAGCCCCCCCGGCTTGTCCGGGACTTCTATGGCAAGCACCTCGGTGAGAGCAACCGTAAATCCCTCTTCGTTAAGAGCGGATTTGGCCCTCAAAGGATCGTTGACTATCAACCGCAGGAGTCCGTAGTCAATGGTGTCGGCAATAGACAGCGCACGAATATTGATCGAATTGTCGGCCAGTGTGCGGGTGACATCGGCCAGGCGGCCCGATTTGTTTTCAATGAAAACTGACAGTTGACTAACTTTCATTGTTGAGTTCCCTTCTATCTATGACCCGCTTGGCTTTGCCTTCGCTGCGTGCGATGGTTTTGGGTTCGACCAGTTTCACTTTCACCGATATGCCAAGCACGGAATGAAGCTCGTGCGCTATGCGCCTTTCTAGCGATTCAAGCGTCCTGACTGCATCAGAGACCAGTTCAGGGGACACCTCCACCCAAACCTCCATCTCATCCATCTTGCCAGGCGCCCGATCTACCACAATGAGATAGTGCGGCTCGGTGCCCTCGGTCTCGATCAACACGCTTTCGATTTGTGACGGGAACACATTGACTCCGCGGATGATGAGCATGTCGTCGGATCTGCCCATTACCCTGTGCATCCGCGCAAACGATCGGCCGCAACCGCACGGCGAATCGTCTATATAGGTGATATCCCGTGTGCGATAACGCAGCAGCGGGAGAGCTTCTTTTGTGAGGCTGGTGAAAACGAGTTCTCCGTGGGAGCCGGGGGGCAAAACTTCTCCGGTGTCCGGATTGATTATTTCAGCTATGAAATGATCCTCGTTTATGTGAAGCCCGCCTTTTTCCATGCACTCATAAGAAACCCCCGGCCCCATCACTTCGCTGAGTCCATAGATATCCAGCGCATCGACACACAGCGCCGATTCGATCTCCCGCCGCATGTTCTCCGTCCAAGGCTCCGCGCCTAGAAACGCGACGCGCAGGGAAGATTTTTTCATATTGACCTGGGCATCTCTGGCGGATTCTCCAAGCATGAGCGCATAGCTGGGAGTACAGCACAGCACGGTGCTGTGGAAGTCTTCCATTATCTGCAGTTGGCGTTTGGTGTTTCCGCCGGAGATCGGAATGACCGATGCGCCGATCCTCTCAGCGCCATAGTGCGCCCCCAAACCGCCTGTAAACAAGCCGTATCCGTAGGCGTTTTGCACGATGTCCCCTTTTGTGGTTCCTCCGGCGCCCAGCGTTCTGGCCATTAGCTCTGCCCAGGTTTCGACGTCGCCGCTTGTGTATCCGACGACGGTGCTTTTTCCGGTGGTTCCTGAGCTTGCGTGAATGCGGACTATCCGATCCATCGGCACGGCGAACATGCCGAATGGATAGTTATCACGAAAATCGGTTTTAACGGTAAATGGGATTTTTACAAGATCTTCGATACCTTTGATGTCATCAGGCTTCAGCCCGATTTTATCGAATTTGTGCTTGTATGCAGGCACATTTTCGTAAGAGTGCCTGATTGTTGTGACTAATCTTTCAGATTGGAGTTTGCGAAGTTCGTCCCGATCGACGCACTCCGCTTCTCGATTCCAGTAATGCATAATGTCCCCCGGCAACGCATGGGATTCAGCGGTGCTATAATTTCTTAAAGTATTATCCCATTACCGCTCAGCAGGGTGCAACTGCACGCCCAAATAAGCCCATCCGTTTACTCTTACACGCTCCCGGTCGGCTTTCCTTTATGAATTAAGATATTGTTGCAATTATTTTGTACCTATTTAAGCTTTGCAAGCTCCGCCTGCCGGGCGCGGCGTCTCGGAATTTGCAATTCTTGTTGCAAATCGGGGTGTTGTGTGGTAAAGTGATAGTGAGCATGAATGGGATATAGTTTACCAAGCCCTGCAGTGTACGTGGTTGTCGAGGAAGTTTTGAGCCGACACTCAAAATTGATGGTGTCTTTCTTGGATTGTCCAAGTGGCAGCCCATCTGATCAGGTTTAGACCTGCTTGGAAGGGATTCGCGAGGGCAGGCAGTGGACACCGCCCTGGTTTTCTAGGGTTCAAAAACTCGGTAGGCACACGGCACAGGCGGGGCTTTTTATGTGTTCCAGACCCGCTGCGCCATTGAAGAAGGGGTAACTACAATGACGCACACAGAAATAACGGGAGCGATAGTCAAGATTCGCACTCGGGATGAATATGACGGCATGCTCGGCAAAGTTTGCGGTATGCAGGACTGGGGTGAAATGCTTGTTGTGAAACACAGGCCCATCGTGTTTCCTCATCGACGAAGCAGCACAATGCACTGCTTTCGGCAAGATGAACTCGAAGTAGTAAAAACTTGATCGCGAATAGTGGGGACGATTGGGGCGCGGGAGGTGAGATACTTCCGGCGCCCTTTTTGCGTAAGAAGGATAATTGATTGCTTTTGTGCTATTCAAATGCATTATGATACTTCCTATTCTATTTTTGGTGACAATCAGCGCGGCGAGTTCGGCGCCTATCAATCTTACGTGTGACCACGCTAGAAACCCTGCGGGGATCGACAACCCCCAGCCTCGTCTCAGTTGGATCATTCCGAACACCAACCGCGGCGAAGCACAGACCGCGTATCAGATCGTTGTTTCATCGAGTGAAGATGCTCTCAAATCCGACACAGGGAACCTGTGGGACAGCGGGAAAGTGGCTTCGGATCAATCGACGCTTATCAGATACGCCGGAAAACCTCTGACGTCGGAGATGCGATGCTATTGGAAGGTCCGAGTCTGGACCAATTTGGGGCAATCGCAATGGAGCGCACCGGCGGAGTGGTCGATGGGACTGCTTAGTGAATCGGACTGGAAAGGCAAATGGGTCGCAAACAGACCAAAGCTGGACGATGATGAGACTCTGCCTTTGAATAAAAGAGGCCGAGGTGCGGATGCGGCGTCACATGTGCTGCAAAAGACGCCTGGGCCGCTCCTGCGCAAGACATTTGTGGCTGCAAAATCCATAAAACGGGCCACGGCGTATATCTGCGGATTGGGATTTTATGAAATGCGCATAAACGGCGCAAAGGTCGGTGATTGTGTCCTCGAACCCAGCTATACGAAATACGACAAGCGGGCGCTTTATGTGACTCACGATGTTACACCTATGCTCAAGCAGGGTCTGAACGCGATTGGTGTTATGCTGGGCAATGGATGGTTTAACTGCCACACCCGCGACTCCTGGGACTTTGACCATGCGCCCTGGCGGGATACTCCCCGAATGCTGATGCAATTGAATATCGAGTATTCCGATGGCACGAGCCAGCTTGTGGTCAGCGACGAATCGTGGCGGACGGCTTTCAGCCCCATAACCTTTGATGGGGTTCGTAATGGCGAAGAGTATGACGCCAGGCTCGAGCAGCGCGGATGGGATACCGCTGAGTTTGTGGAGCATTTTGAAGGCGACGCAGAGCTGCCGGGTTGGAAACCAGTTGAAATCGTCGATGGGCCGAAGGGTCGTCTGGTTGCAGAGGTCGCTCCACCTGTCAAGGTGATGGAAACTATCAAGCCAGTCAAGGTGACCGAGCCTAAGCCTGGGGTGTTCGTTTTTGATATGGGTGTGAATATGGCAGGCTGGTGCGAATTGAAGGTCGCCGGGCCGGTTGGAACCAAAGTGACCCTGCGATACGACGAACGGCTGCACGAGGATGGGACGCTGCATCAATCGAACGCATCCCACCTGGCGTCTGGTGAGTTCCAGACGGACAAATATACGCTCAGAGGAGTTGGGTTGGAGAGCTGGGAGCCGAGATTCACCTATCACGGTTTTCAATATGTGCAGGTCGAAGGATTCCCAGGCAAACCTACGCTTAATAGCCTGCTAGGCAAAGTCGTGCACAGCAGCTTCGATAAAGCCGGCGATTTTGAGTGCT
This sequence comes from Armatimonadota bacterium, assembly GCA_012522555.1. GTDB lineage: Bacteria > Armatimonadota > UBA5829 > UBA5829 > UBA5829 > DTKD01. The sequence continues at coordinate 10,280 of JAAYKG010000161.1, read as the reverse complement.
CAAACGAGCTACTCAATAAGATTCAACGCAACACTGTGCGATCTTACATCAGCAACTTTGTCAGTTATCCGATGGATTGCCCACACAGAGAGAAAAACGGCTGGACAGGGGATGCGCAGTTGGCGAGCGAGACGGGGCTTTATAACTTCAATACAACCGCTAACTATGAGAGATGGATGCACGATTTTGCGGATTGCCAGCGTGGGGACGGCAACCTGCCCGGAATTGTGCCTACCGGCGGTTGGGGTTTTGATTGGGGTAATGGCCCGGCGTGGGACAGCGCTTATTTCTTGATTCCGTATTATATCTACCTCTACAGCGGCGATGCGTCGGTTCTGCAGGCGCATTATGAGGGATATAAGCGATATCTTGATTTTCTGGCGTCAAAGTCGCCGGATCATATAGTGACGCTGGGTTTGGGGGACTGGTGCCCGCCCCAAGGAGGTCCGGGAGGACACGCCACCCCGGCCGCGCTAACCTCAACTGCGTATTATTATGTCGATGTCAAGATAGCGGCCAAGGTGGCTGGGATGCTCGGCAAAGGTGAGGACGCCCGCAAATATAACGCGCTTGCTGATCAGATTCAAAAGGCGTTTATGGCCAGGTTCTATGACCCTGCCACGGGCAGATTCGAGGGCAACGAGCAGTGCGGAATGGCGACAGCGATTTATCAGGGACTTCTGCCGGAAAGCGAGAAGCGAAAGGTGATGGGCGCTCTGGTCGAGGAGATTGGTAATCGAGACGGCCATATCTGGGCGGGGATATTGGGAACGAAATATCTTATAAACGCGCTCACAAATAACGGTCGCGCCGATCTGGTCTATACTGCCGCGACCAAGCGCGACTTCCCGAGTTGGGGGCATTGGATCGAGCAGGGCGCGACGACGCTTTGGGAGATGTGGAATGGGGACGGCTCGCGAAACCATATTATGTTTGGCGATATAGGAGCGTGGTTTTACAGGGCGCTTGCGGGAATAAACCCTGACCCCGACAAACCCGGTTTCAAGCACATTATAATTCGGCCGCAGATGCTTGGGGACCTCAAGTGGGCAAAAGGTTCGCATCTATCTCCTTACGGGATGATTCGGTCTTCGTGGAAGCGTTCCGGGAGCGGATTTGAATTGAGCCTGGATATACCTACCAATTCGACGGCGACGGTATATGTGCCGGCCGTCTCTGAGGGGGCGATTGTTGAAAGCGGCAAGCCCGCTGCTAAATCAGATGGAGTGAAATTCATCGGGATCAAAGAAGGATGTGCTGTCTTCGAGGTCAAATCCGGCCATTATGAGTTCTCGGCTGGCAAGTAGCGCAGACTGCACATCAATTTGAGGAGGCAATTATATGCTTGCGGAATTTAAGTCGTTCTTATCACGAGGAAGTGTGCTCGGTTTGGCGGTGGCTGTGGTCATAGGCGCAGCTTTTGGGTCGGTGATTAATTCTTTCGTCGGTGATATTTTGATGCCGCCTATCGGTTTGCTACTGGGCAAGGTGGACTTCAGCAATTTGTTTGTAACGCTGAATGGCCAGCACTTCACATCGCTGGCGGAAGCCCAAAAAGCGGGCGCACCGACACTGAATTATGGTTTGTTTATCAACGCCATTATCAACTTTGTGTTGATCGCTTTGGCGCTGTTTGTGATGATAAAGATCATAAACAAGAACATGCTTGCGCCTGCTCGCGCTTGCCCATATTGTCAATCGGCGATATCGGATCTCGCGACCCGGTGTCCACAATGCACATCGGATCTCACCAAAGCGGATGTTTCTTCTGAAGTCTAAGTCAAGAAACGTGGTCAAGCCTATATATCGCTCACGAATTGGGTAACGATTCGTGGGCGATAGTCTGCGAATGGAGGAAGTCGCGTGAGTAACCTCGGAGATTCTGCCGCTGTTTCCGCGGCGGTTCAGTCAGAAATAGACGAGCTTAGGCACAGAATTAACCGCGCAGATTTTCTGTATTATGTCAAAGATCAGCCGGATATCTCCGATGCTGACTACGACAGGCTGATGCGGCGCTTGCAGGACTTGGAAGAGCAGCATCCTCAAGCAATTACACCGGATTCACCCACCCAGCGCGTCGGAGTGGCCCCGCAGACCCAGTTTGCACAATTCCAGCACCGGACACCTATGCTCAGCCTGGCTAATGCGTTCAGTGAAGCTGAGCTGAGGGCATTTGACAGGCGCTGCAGGCAAACTCTGCAGATCGAACCTGACGAAAGGCTGCAATACGACTGCGAACCGAAATTCGATGGCCTGGCAATATCGCTGACATATGTGAACGGAGTTTTATCGGCGGGAGCCACTCGCGGGGACGGCCACCGAGGGGAAGATATCACACACAACCTACGGACGGTGCGTACGATTCCGCTCGACCTGGTTCAGGTGAAACGCGATTCGCCTGACGCTAAACCAGTGCCGTCTTTGATCGAAATCCGGGGGGAAGTGATCCTGACTCACGATGAGTTTTTGCGGATAAACCAGGAACGTGAGACCTCGGGCGAGCCTACTTTTGCCAATCCGCGAAACGCTGCGGCGGGTTCGGTTCGTCAGCTCGACCCACGGGTCACCGCCCGGCGACACCTGACTTTTTTTGCCTACGCGGTGGGCACATACGAGGGCATCGAGTTCTCAAATCAGTATGAGGTGCTGTGCGCACTTGGGGACTGGGGATTCAAAGTGAACCCAGAGGTGCGGGTGTATGATTCCATCGACGAAGTGATCGATTATATCGGCGAGTGGGGCAAAAAAAAGCAGGATCTAACCTATGACATTGATGGAATGGTCGTAAAAGTCAATTCGTTTGAGCAGCAGACTCGTTTGGGATTTGTGGCCCGAAGCCCAAGATGGGCGATCGCTTTCAAGTTTCCCGCCGAGCAGGTGCTGACAAAGGTGAACGATATTGAGGTGAACGTGGGTCGCACGGGGGCCCTCACACCGGTCGCCTTTCTCGAACCAGTGCAGGTGGGCGGAGTTATGGTATCTCGCGCAACCCTGCACAATGAGGACGAGATACGCCGCAAAGATGTGCGAATCGGGGATACCGTTGTGGTGCAGCGTGCAGGTGAGGTGATACCCGAAGTCGTCGAAGTTGTGAAAGAGAAGCGCACCGGAGACGAAGTAGAGTTCGTTATGCCGACCAAGTGCCCGATTTGCGGAGCTGATGTTATCAGAGAACCGGGTGAGGCGGTCGCCAGGTGTACCGACATTGCCTGTCCCGCCCAAATCAGGGAACGAGTGATACATTTTGCTTCAAAGGGCGCGATGGACATAGATGGGGTCGGGCCGGCTCTGATAGACCAACTGCTGGCTGACAAATTGATACAAGATCCGGCGGATCTTTATACTTTGACCGTCGACGACGTCGAGCACTTGGAACGAATGGCCCTCAAATCCGCTCAAAACGCCATAGGCGCGATTCAAGCCAGCAAGAAAGTAACCCTCGACAGACTGATATATGCGCTCGGTATTCGACACGTGGGGGATCGCACCGCAGCGGCCCTTGCGCAGCGCTTCGGGAGCATAAAGGCGTTAAGCTCGGCCTCAGTCGATGAGCTTGCCGAGGTGCAGGACGTCGGCCCGGTGATCGCGGCCAGCGTCGTTGCCTTTTTCGCTCAAGACCGAAATAGAGAAGTGATCGACAAACTGCGCACAGTCGGAATAGATCCTTCGGTAGAGGAGAGGCAGGAAACGGCGATTTTTGCCGATAAGACCATCGTATTCACCGGCGCTTTGCAGAAACTGACGCGAGATCAGGCGCAAGGACTGGTTTTCAAGCTCGGCGGGAACTCATCCTCTTCTGTATCCGGTAAGACGAGCCTGGTGGTGGCTGGGGAGAATGCAGGCTCAAAGCTGGAGAAGGCGAGATCCCTTGGCGTACAAGTTATTAGTGAAGATGAATTCCTGGAGATGGTGAGCAAGGCTGAGCAAGTGTAGTAGAGCTGTTGCCCCAGATGGCCGCTTTGATTGGCTTTGGAGGTGGGGGCCTGTTGCGGCGTGGATGGCTTTGATATTCATATTATCAGCCCAGCCCAAACTGCCGCCGCTGCCGGGATTGGGGTGTCTCGAGCAGACCAACTGGTTTGATAAAGTCAAGCACGCCGCCGCGTACGCGGTTCTGGGCGCATTGTTGTGGCGGGCTCTGGCTGGTGCATATCGCAAATGGATTGTGGCTGCGCTTGTTGTTGGTATAAGCGCATTATATGGCGTTACTGACGAATATCACCAGAAGTTCGTGCCGAACAGAACTTGTGATATTTGTGATCTTATCGCAGACACGGCAGGCGCGGCGCTGGCTGTGGTCATTGTCGGAAAAATGATGTCCAGGCGGAAGTCTTGCCTGGATTCAAAAGGAAACTCAGACTCATAAGGAGGTTCAGATTTGGCGGAAGAAGAGAAAACCCACGAAGTGAAAGACAAAAGAAGAGTGAATCCGGATGGAACCCTGAAAGAAGATGTTAAGGCAAGTGCTCCAGCCGAGAAACCAGAGGATGCCGCCCAGCCGGAGCAAGAGGAAATGCCTCTGCCTGACGTATATCAGACTCTGGCATTTATGGTGAACTTGTTTGCCGAACAAGCCTGGCAGTTTATGGGTCTGCATCTGCCTCCGGGACAAAAAGAACCGATCACCGATTTGGCGCAGGCGAAGATTGCAATAGATTCTGTAGTTTTCGCAGCCGACAAGCTGAGCGGACATCTCGGAGAAGAGGAAAGCAAGATGCTGCGAACCCTTATCAGCGACCTGCAGCTTAACTTCGTGCAAAAGAATCAATAATCGAATACAAATCGCCTGCGATCTATGCATTAATAACGCCTCCAAACGGGTATATATAGTCGAGGTTCAATAAGGTCGGCAGGGGTTGGTGTCATGCTGTGCGAATATGAAAAGGCTCCTAATTTCACGCTTCAGGCGATTGGACGACGCACCGTTTCACTATCGGATTTCCGAGGCAAACGAAATGTCGTCCTTTTTTTCTATCGCCGAAACGACAATCCAATCTGCCTGGCTGAGGCCGAGGCTTTTCGTGATTTGTATGACGAGTTCATCCTTGCTGATACTGCGATAGTGGGAATCAGCGCGGATCATCTTATGGATCACGAATCTTATGCCAGGAAAAACAAGCTTCCGTTCGTGCTGCTTTCTGATGAAGATCGTGTTGTGTGGAACGCCTACTCCAGTTACCGCGACGAGAGTGGAAAGCCGATTTCATCGAAGGATCGATTGACCTGTGTTATCGACAAGGAAGGAAGAGTGCGTAAGATCTGGCCGGAGGTGACGGCGGAGGGACATGCTGCTGAGGTGTTGGCGTTCGTGAACACCTTGCAGCAGACGGCGGCATCGTGAGCTTGAAGGTTGGGCGGATATGCTCGATAGCGGCATTGACGGCGAGTCTTATGATGCGGCGTTGATACTGGAAGCACAAGGGTTTGCGGCTGAGGTGCTGCGGGATGAGTGGACCTACCTCATCCGAGCGGTTAAAAACTAATGTGGAGCGAGTAGGCTAAATGGGTAGATGGCGATGTTTCTGGCGATCCAATATACAGCAATGCCACCGGTGATCGTCCACCCAACCCAGCCCGGGAGAGGTCGCGGGTTGTTACGGCTCAGGTAGTTGCGAAGAATCAGAAAGCCGACCATTGGGATCGATACAATCATCAGTGGGTTCATTCGCCAGGCGGCCGCCAGATCGCCGCGCAAAAGAAAAGTGATCCCCCTGCCCGTCCCACAACCCGGGCAATACAGGCCCGTCCATTTGTGAAACAGGCAAACCGGGGCACAGGTAGTATTTAACAACGCGCCGGAGTGGATGATGATGGCTGCGATGATCAAAGCAACAGCACCGATTACCACTTTGAGGCCAGAGGCTTTTGCTGGGACGCTATTTGAAATCTCTTCCATCGAATACGATCCTGCCTATATCGTAATACATTTTCAACCTGCCGACAAAGCCGGCAATAAAGCCGCGTTTTTCTTCTTTCATGCAGTGGGTGCAGCCCGGCAATTCGACTCGGCTGATGCGCAAATTGCGGGAGCGGCAGTATTTCGTAATTGCGGTTTCCACCCCACTGCGGACCGTATCCAGACTCGGGATATCTATGAATGTCTCACGCCGCATCGCTCGTTGGCCTGAAATATATGGCGCAAGAAACTGAGCCAGGTCGGTTGCCGATCTGCCGCTTTTGAAGATGCCTATGGACATATCCGCTGATCCCTCGATCAAAGGCCGGATGAGTGAGTCTATCTTTCGTCCGTCCATTCCAATCAGATCCGCATCCAGGAAAAGCACGATATCGGCGTCGGTGTTCATTGCCCCCGCACACATCGCCCCACCCTTCCCAAGATTGCGCTCCAATTCAATCGCTCTGATGGCAGGATCAGAGGACGCCTTTTGGTAGGTTCCGTCGGTAGAACCGTCGCTGACGACGATGACCTCATCCACCAGCTCCGCTGATTTCAAGGCTTCCAACACAGCTCCGATTCGTTCTTCCTCGTTGTAGGCGGACACAACCGCAGCAACTTTCATTGGATTATCTATTTCGATTCCATTGGTTTTTTGTTACTCTTGGTTTCTGTTTTTTTTGTCGGTACTGGTTCTTCGGATATGTCTCTCCAGGCTTTCTGGAACACCTCTATCGCGTTATCCTTAGCTTCCCCCAAATATTGCGCCGTACCACCGATTATATCTTTCGATAATCCGTTCGCAGAGTTCAGATTGGACAACGCCTTGTCTAGCAATGTCTGCGCCTCGGCGGTTTTTTTGTTGGAGATCAACTGTTTGGCCTGCCGGGTATATTTTTCAGCCTCCGCCAGGGATGTGACGAGATCGGAGTTGCCGGCAGATTTTCCTTTGTCGGGTTTTGAGGAGTGCACCTTGACCGCTATGGCGGCGACCTCGCGTCGAAGCTGTTCGATTCTCCATTGATCGTAAGCCACAACAGCCAGCAGCAAGATCACAATCATCCAAAGACAGCCCATTCGCCGCATTTAGTTCGCCGTCCTTTCGTTTAACACCCCAAGCCTGCCTATAACAGTCCTGCCGCCGTAGACCTGCTGATTGATGCAGACATCAAACGCGATGTCGTCGGTAAAAATTATCATATCCACCTGGCTGCCCCGCGAAATAAACCCCAGCTTTTGTGAATAGTCGAGCGATTGGTCCGGTTGGACAAAACACTGGATTTTGGCGACAAATTTGTCGGCGATCAGAACAACCGCCATCTTCAGCCCATCCGCGTCGAGAAATATCGTGTTGCGCTCGTTTTCCAGATGATATTTGCGGGCGAACATATCAACCATCTTGCGCAGCCACACCACCCGCACATACTCCCACATATCCAGCATCGGATAGTTCACTTTAGCCGATTTTCGATATATATCGCAAACGCGGGATGGATAGGGACAATAGTTATAATGGACGTCCAGCGGAGACATATATATCCCAATCGCCCAGCCTTTGTTCTCGGCGACATCGCAGCCGGTTATCTCCGGCAGATCGATTCTTTCGCCGAGCTTTTCTGAGTATAACGTGCCGTCTTCGATCCTGCGAATATAGACAACGCGGCCATCCGCGGGAGCGATCAAACTCCCTGGTTCACGCGACTCCGCCTGTCGAACAGGGTCTCGAAAGAACCATATCCGACGTAAAAACCCGAGCGCCAAAAGCCATATTAGCACGATCGAGGCGGCAATGATGGCGTAAATCATTCTTTGAGACCTTTCCAGGCATAATACGGCAGCCTTGGCAGGAAGTATCCGATAAATCCAACCAACCCTTTTAGATAGCCCGACCTTTGGGGATATTTGGTCGGAACAGGCTCGAAAACACCGTTGCGATAGCCGTTGTCCAACGCGCTGTAAGCTCCGACAAGACCCTGTTGCTTGTAGACGTCATATAGCTCATCGGACGGGCTATTTTGAATCAATTCTATCGGAAAATCCACTAAAGTCCGCAGTTCATCGAGAAGTGCCGCGTTCTCATCGAGCATCCCTTCTCGGCAGATATCCTCTCGCATAGCGTTGTAGCGGCTGATGCGCGGGTCGAGGGTCTCATCGATCTCGGAAATGGCCTTCACAGCCCGAAGCAGCCACCTGATCCGGTTTATATCCCAACACGGGTCGCAAACCCGAAGCTCGATTGTGCCCAATCGGCGGGAGAATATAATATCCTGAAAACGCATCTTCCAATCATCCCGGATCGGCCCTATCGCCCAAGAATGTGCCATTCTATAAGATTTCCCGAAGTATTTTGACGCAGCCATAGGTGAGTTGATGGTAAATAACGGCAGGATCGGCAGAAAATGGATCAAATTGCCATATAGACGCCGCGTGTCTGCAACTCCACTTATGTGAACGTGAACGGCGCACGTATTTGTGGTGGCCTCGTAGTCAAACAGATGCCCCACCGGCACAATAAGCCCGGTCGCTACAGAGCTGAGGTCCGCCCTCCTCCGTGCGAGATCATCAGCCAGCGCCTCGACATCTTCGCTCATGGCCGCGCTAATCTCCACTCCACCCATAGCCCCCTGTTTTACATCCGCTCCTCGTGCAAAATTATGGGCGGAATGGGTGTAATAAAACTTTGGGTTCTTGGCCAGCAATCGCGCCAGATAATAGAACGATTTGAGGGTCGGACGCTCTGGTTCCGTGATGAATACTTCTTCTTCTATCCCATAAACCGGCATTGCGAAATAATTATACCAACGCTGTTTTCAGTTAGCAAACTACCGGGCGCGCTGCCTGGTTGCTTCGTAAAGCATTATGCTTGCGGCAACGGCGATGTTCAGGGAGTTAATTTTGCCGTTCATCGGGATGCGCACGACCATATCGGCGTTCGTGCGGACATCTTCGGAGATGCCGACGTGCTCGCTGCCGACAATAATCATGGTTGGTTTTGACATATCTACGTCGGCATATGAGACATTTGCGTTTGCCGAAGTGGCTACTACCCGAAGGCCGGCGTTTTTTGCGTCGGTGATCGCTTTGACAGAGCTGTGCACGGGACAAATCGGCACGGTGAAGATCGCTCCGCGCGAACCGCGGATAACTCTTCTGCTGAATGGGTCGGTGGTGTCTGCCGTTAAAATTACGCCGTCGACGCCTGCCGCATCGGTAGAGCGCAGCAGCATCCCGAGATTGTCCGCGTTGTCGCCGCTCTCCACCATCATCACCAACGGATTTTGCGCTGCAAACACATCGGATGAAGAAGTTGTGCGCCGCCGGACAATGGCAAGGCATTCCGGGGTCGGCTTCGCATCCAGAATCTTATTGAGCAGGCCTTCGGTTGCCGAGTAGACGGGCCGAGCAGCGAGTTGCGCCTGGTCGATAAGCTCCCCGCAATCTTCGAGAAATCGTTCGGATATTATCAGAGACTCGACCTCGCCTCCATATTCAAAAGCCCGCTTAACTAGCTCTTTAGTCTCAACGAAGAATCGGTTATGCTTTTGTCGCCCGTCGTGGCTCACCAACTCCCGCAGCAGTTGAATGATCGGGTCCTTTTGCCCGGCTGTTTTTTGTATCATAACGACCAAACTGTACGCGAAGGACACTATGTTGTCAAGCTTGAGCTAAACATTTTTTAGTTTTCACACATAGCGGCTCTGGGTATCGGTATTTGAAAGGTTCTGGGTTTTGGGCTAACGTGGGAGGGTGTCAGATGCGGGTCACTACAATTGCTCTTGTGTTTTTATGCTTGTCGATAGCGGGCAATGCAGACTCCGAAGCTCAAAATGATGGCAAGCCAGAGCAGTCGACCAATATTTTCGGACAGGGGCTGGTGGATGCATGTGTGTCTCGATATATGGATGTAAGCATAAAACAAATAACCGACCTGCGAGCCGAAGGGTTCACCGATCCGGATATCGCTACTGCTTGTGCGATTTCGATCAAATCTGCGCATCCAATCAGCGCTGTAACATCCCGTTATAAAACCGTGGGAGATTGGAAGCAGGTGGCTGCTGCGTATAATCTGTCGATGGCGGACCTTGTGGCCGCGCCGGTGTCGTCGAGCAGTGATAAAGAAACATTCAACACGGAATTTTTCTCTCGTTACTATTCAATTCCATGCGCCCATTTGGCCCAGGTTAGACGACGGGGATGCTCTTGGGAGGAGTTGAATATGTGCGCCAACGCGGCTTTGTGTGCTCGCCGGCCGCTGGTGGAGATAACGGAACTCCGCCATCAGGGTCTGAGCTGGTCGGAGATCGCTAATCGGTATAATATGCGCACGGATGCGCTTATGACCCCGGCCAGGCTGAAGGTGGTATCGGTCGGAAGCCCAACTCCG
>JAAYKG010000160.1 GCA_012522555.1 Armatimonadota bacterium | reverse complement strand
GCGGCGTATACGCTTCAGGAAATACTTACTATCAAGAGCGACGATGTCCAGGGACGAGTCAAGACATACGAGTCGATCGTCAAGGGCGAGAGCATACTCGAGCCGGGCGTGCCGGAGTCGTTCAAGATTCTTGTCAATGAGCTTCAGAGTCTGGGGCTTAAAGTTACCGTTGAAGACGATCGTGACAGGGTCATTGACCTGAAGGATGCAGAGGACGAAATGTCGGATGGGCACGAAGGCGTTATCTCCGGCAGGCGTCGCAAGAGGGTGTTGGAACTAAGGGAGGATCTCTAGAATGGCTGATTCTAGTACGTTCGACAAAATTCGCATAGGGATCGCTTCTCCTGACGAGGTACGTTCCTGGTCTTGCGGCGAAGTCAAAAAGCCGGAGACGATCAACTATAGGACATTCAAACCAGAGCGCGATGGGCTGTTTTGCGAGAGAATATTCGGCCCTGTCAAGGACTGGGAGTGTCACTGCGGGCGCTACAAGAAGGTCAAATTCAAAGGAATCGTGTGCGATCGGTGTGGGGTAGAAGTCACCCGCGCCAAGGTTCGCCGCGAGCGAATGGGCCATATCGAGTTGGCTGCGCCGGTCTCGCACATCTGGTATCTGAAGGGTGTGCCGAGTCCGATGGCGCTGCTGCTCAATATGTCCCCCAGGCCACTTGAGCGCGTGTTGTATTTCGCGTCGTATATAGTCACCTATATCGACCGCGCAAAAATCAACGAGCATATCGAAGAGATACGCACGGCGGTGGCGGCGGCGGCCGAGGATGTGATCTCGGCACGCGACGCCAACATAGCCAATACTCGCCAAGAGGCGGCTAGAGTAGAAAAAGAAGAAAGCGCCGACTGGGACGACAAAAAACGAAAAGATCATGCAAAAAAGCTCAATGAGCAGGTCAAACAAGAAGAGCACGAAGCGACGACGCTGATCGACGAACTTCACGACTCCCTGAAACTCCTCGAGACGGTGGCCAAGCTGGAGTTGGTGACTGAGGACCAGTATCGAGCGATCGAGCGGCTGCTTGAAGTGTTGGCGGGCAGGGTCGAGCTGGATTTGAGAGACTCGTTTAGAGCGGGATTGGGCGGAGTCGCAATTAAAGAACTGCTCAGCGAGATCGATCTTGAGAAACTGGCTCGTGAGCTGAGAAAGGAAATTTCACAGACCACTGGGCCTAAGAGGGCGAGGGCGATTAAGAGGCTGGAAGTCGTCGAGGCGTTTCACGTTTCAAAGAGCAGGCCGGAGTGGATGATTCTGGATTGTATCCCGGTTATATCTCCCGAACTGCGGCCGATGGTTCAGCTCGACGGGGGCCGATTCGCTACTTCGGACCTGAACGACCTCTACAGGCGCATTATCAACCGAAATAATCGTCTCAAGAAGATCACCGAGATACGAGCGCCGGAGTCGATCATCAACCACGAAAAGCGACTGTTGCAGGAAGCTGTCGATGCGCTTATTGATAATGGCAGAAGAACCAGGCCGGTGGTTGGCTCCAACAACAGGCCGCTGAAGTCGCTGTCGGATATGCTCAAAGGCAAGGAAGGCCGGTTCAGAAAGAACTTGCTCGGCAAGAGAGTAGACTATTCAGGCCGCTCGGTTATCGTAGTTGGGCCTAGCCTGAAGCTGCACCAATGCGGCCTGCCGAGAGAGATGGCGCTTGAACTCTTCAAGCCTTTCGTGATGAAAACGCTTGTCGAGAAGAAATACACTACCAACATCAAGACTGCGAAGAAGATGATCGACAGGATGCGGCCGGAGGTGTGGGACGCCCTCGAAGAGGTCATCAGTGAGCACCCGGTTATGCTTAACCGCGCTCCGACTCTTCATAGACTGGGTATCCAGGCATTCGAGCCGGTGTTGGTAGATGGAAAGGCCATTCAACTGCATCCGCTGGTATGTCATGCGTTCAATGCGGACTTCGATGGCGACCAGATGGCGGTACACGTGCCGTTGTCGGCTTCAGCGCAGGCAGAAGCCCGGATATTGATGCTCTCAACGCACAATCTGTTCTCGCCGGCGGATGGTCGGCCTATTGTGGCGCCCATACAAGATATCGTTCTGGGATCGTTCTATATGACGATGAAGCGCGATGTCTTGCCTGAGGACTTTGTGCCTAGAGTGTTCTCCAATGAAGAGGATGCGCTGTTGGCCTATCGAAGTGGAGCTTTGGATTTACATGAGCCGGTGCGGGTCAGGCTTCCGAAGTCGCATGATAACGGTGAGCTTGAGATGCGCGAAATTACGGTCGGGCGCTTGTTGTTCAACAACGTTTTGCCGCCGAATATGCGCTACATTGACAAGCCGATAGACAAGAAAGAGATGTCCCGGCTGGTGACGGATTGCTATGAGTCTAACGGGCATGAACGCACTGTCCAGTTGCTCGATGACCTTAAGGATATCGGGTTCCGATATTCGACGTTTGCAGGTATGACCTTGTCGATGACGGACATGGATATTCCGTCACAACGTGACGAGATTATCGAAAAGACGCAAGAAGAGGTCGTGAGGACAAACCGGGCTTACGGCAGGGGGCTGATCACGCAGTCCGAAAGAAACCAGCAGGTTCTGGATTTGTGGACACGCGCTGCCGATGACGTCGCAAAGTCCCTGTTGGACGGCTTGGAGGCGTTTAACCCCATCTCGATTATTACGACGTCTGGAGCGAGGGGTAGCACCAGGCAGATCACACAGCTTTCGGGGATGCGCGGACTGATGAGCGATCCATTCGGTAACCTTATCGAGGATCTTCCCATCAAATCCAACTTCCACGAGGGGCTTAGCGTTCTGGAATACTTTATCTCGACCCACGGCGCGAGAAAGGGTCTCGCTGACACTGCGCTGCGAACTGCGGATGCGGGATATTTGACGCGAAGACTTGTCGACGTCGCCCAGGATGTGATTGTCCGAGGATTGGACTGCGAGACCGTCAATGGAGTCTATGTATCTCCGATAGAAGAAGGTGGAGAAGTCATCGAGAAGGTCGGTGATCGAATAAGAGGCCGCACTGCCTTGGAAGACATTTTCTTGCCGGGGGAAGATACTCCGTTTGTGGCGGCTGGAGAGATGATTGACGAGCAGGCCGCTGAGGCAATTGACGCGGCCGGACTTACTCGAGTCGGCATTCGTTCCCCTCTGACCTGCGAGCTTCGCCAGGGTATATGCAGCAAGTGCTACGGAAAGGACATGGCTTTGGGGGGATTGGCCGAATCAGGGACTGCGGTCGGCATTATTGCCGCACAGTCGATTGGCGAGCCTGGAACCCAGCTTACCATGAGAACCTTCCACACTGGAGGAGTGGCCGGCAAGTATCTGACTGGTGTAGCCGAAGTCAAAAAGAAGAAGCAGGAATCCCTGCGTGACTTGCACGAAGACATCAGGCGCGGCTTCGTTTCAATCGAAGACGGCGTCGAGGGTATGGAGCGCGAACGCAACAGAGCTGTCCAGGCGGTGCTTAAGGTGCTTGAGGATCAGGTACGCGGCTTGCTGCGTGTTGTGGAACTCTTTGAGGCAAGAAAACCCAAGGGACAGGCGATTATTACCGAGGCCGCTGGAGAAGTCTTTGACATCGAGACGACCGGCCTCAAGAAGGTTGTAATCCATACCGAGATGCCCACTTACGATACTGCGGCGCTCGCCGGGGAGATCACCGTTGGCGACATCATTAACCCTAAGAATGGCGAAGTGTTGTTTGAAGACGGCACTGAGCTGACGAACAAACTGGCTCAGAAGATAAAGGACGCGGGTGTTCAGGTTGTCAAACTGCGCAAGACCCACTTGGTGCCTTATCGAGGTAATCTCGAGGTAGAGGTCGGTCAGACGGTGCAGGCGGGAGATCGGTTGACTGAAGGTCCGCTTGATCCGCATAAGGTCTTGGAACTACAGGGCGTGCGCGGGGTTATGGAGTATCTGGTTCGAGAAATCCAGAGCGTCTACAAGTCGCAGGGTGTCGATATTAACGACAAGCACGTTGAAGTCATCGTCCGGCAGATGCTCAAGAAGCGCAAGGTGCTCGAAGCTGGTGACTCGCGGTTCTTGCCCGGAATGATTGTGGACAAATTCGACTTTGATGACGAAAACGCACGCGTCAGGGGTCTGGGTGGAACAGAGGCAACCGCCGAGTGGGTGCTGCTTGGTATCACCGAAGCATCATTGGCTACGGACAGCTTCCTCAGCGCGGCGTCGTTCCAGAAGACAACCAGGGTGCTCACCGATGCAGCGGTGAAGGGCAAGCGAGACAATCTGGTCGGGCTGAAAGAGAACGTTATCATCGGGCGCCTGATCCCGGCGGGGACAGGTCTCCCGAGGTATAGGCAGCTTGAAGTAACCGACGTGGAGGGTGACATCATCACTACGGCTCGCGAATTGTTCAAGCCGACCTATGATGAGGACGAGGAGGATCTTGTCGGACTATTGCCGGAGGCGCTGGGAGTCGAAGATCTCGAACCGGGGGAACCGGAGGAGCCGGAGGATGACGAATTGGAAACGACGTTTGCCGGCGATGATGAGAACGAGATCGAAGAGGCAGTACTCGACAATGACGAAGAGGATTCGGATTAACCAGCCTTAGTAGACAAAAAACACCAACGCCCCGAGTTGAATAATCTCGGGGCGTTTTTTGTCGGTATAATGCTTGGCCGAATTCGGCGTGTTGACTTTTGCCTGGAGCGGCAATAGAATTCTTTTGGTAACTCCAACGAGGTGTCGCAAACGTGACTAGATACCCACATATCCCCTTGATTGTTTTAATCATGCTTTCGGGCATTGTTCCTGTGCAGGGCCAGTCCACAAAGCAGGTGCAAAAGCCGCTGGCTCAAGCTAAAAGTACCCAAGCTACAGCCAGAGAAGCCCAGAAACGATTCGATAAGGCCGTGCAACTTGCGCAGCAGGGCAAATACGATGCGGCGATAGCCGAGATGCAGGCTGTAAAGAAAATGGCGCCTAATGAGCCTGCTGTGTATATCAATCTTGGTCAATTCCATCTGCATAAACAGGATTACGGCAATGCGGAGCATGCTTTCCGGGGAGCGTTGGCAGTTGGCTCCAAAGAACCGTTTGTGTATGCGCAGCTCGCCCGCATTCTGATGGCTAAAGATAAGGACGCCGAAGCGTTGGATATGGCCAAAAAGGCGGCGAAGGGCAGCCCGAAAGACTACGACACCCGCTATTTGCTGGGTGTATTATATCTCAAGGGCAATAAATACGCGGATGCCGAGACGGAGTTCAAGGCTGCGCTGGCGATTAAGCCGGGCGAAAACGGGGCGTTGTATAATCTGGGCTTTTGTCAGGTAAACCTGAAGAAATATATTGATGCCAGGAAAACACTTGCGGGGTTCTTGAAGAACAATCCAGACGATGCTCAGGCGCGAGTGCTGGCCGGGGTGGCTCACGAGCAGACCGGGGACAATATCGGTGCGGCTGGTCATTATGAAAGGGCGGCTTGGACGGGTGCGCCTTCGTCGAAGAGCGCGATACTGAACCTTGTCCGTGTTTACGATAAACTCGATAAACCCGATAAAACCCTCGACACCTTGAAAAAAGCTGCGGGCTTGATGAAAGATGATTACGACATCAATTTGGCTTTGGGCCAGGCGCTGTTTGCACAGGGCAAATATGCGGATGCCGAACCGGCGCTGCTGGCGGCGAAAAAAACGAAATCAGACACGTTTGTGAATCTTAACCTGGCGCTGAATTATTTGAACCTGAATAAAAACAGCGATGCGGAAAACAGCGCTCAAGCCGCGATCAAACAAGATCCCAAGGGCAAGCAATCTCTGGAAGTGTATGGCTATGTTCTCGATATGTCCGGTAAAAAGGATGAGGCTGTCGCTCAATATCGTAAGTGGGAGGAGTATTACCCCAAAGACACTACTCCCAATGTGAAAATAGCCAACATATATCAGGCTCAGAACAAAAACGACCTGGCGGTAAAAGAATATCAAACAGCGATGTCCAAGGAGCCGGGCAATACCGAGCTGATGATAAGCGCTTCGACGGCTATGCGTACGGCGGGCAAACCCGACGATGCCATCGCACTTCTCGACAAAGTTGTTGCCGCCCAGCCTCAAAACGAGACCGCATATATGGCGATGGCAGGCATCTACGAACAACAGGACAAGACCGATCTGGCGATCGAACAGTATAATAGAATTTTGGCGTTCAACCCTAAATCAACCGGCACGATGCAGCGCCTGGCTGCTGCTTATGACACAAAAAAAGACTATGAATCCGAGATAGGTGTCTACAAAAAGATGGTCGAGCAAAACCCGGCCGACACCCGATCTGCGATGATGATCCCCAGGCTGTATGAAAAAGCCGATAAACTTGACGCTGCTATCGCTGAAAGTAAGAAGATGGTAGACACACACCCCGACGATACCAATATGCGGATACAGTATGCCGATTTGCTGGGCAAAAAGGACAACTGGCTGGGGGCAATCGAGCAATACGACAAGCTCATCGCAAGCGACCAGGTCGCAATAAGCAGCCAGGGCTGCTATCTCAAAGGCGTCGCGCTTGAAAAACTCGGCAAAACTGACGATGCAATAGCATCATATAAAAAGTGTCTGGAAGGCGCTCCCGCCGCGGCGAACGCTTTAGATGCACTCGGTAAAATATATGATTCAGCCGCAAAAAAAGACGAGTATTATTCGTATCTTGCCAGCCTCATAGAGCCTGGCGCCGACGATGCGCCATACGCCTATTTCGCCGATGTCTATAAAAATGCCGGCAAAGCCGAAGAAGCGATAAAGACCCTCGAGCAATTGCACGACAAACACCCGGAGAATACCTCCCTGGCGTCGGCTTTGGCGGGATGCTATAAAGATGCCGGTGATAACAACAAAGCAATAATTGTCTACAACAAACTCCTCGAAAAAAACTCAAACGATGCCTCCACTCTGCGCAGCCTTGGGGACATATATGCAGCGATGGATCGCAATGAGGAAGCAGCCGAAAAATATTCCTCCGCTCTAAAAGCCTGGCCGTTTGACCCGGCTTTGCAGGTTAAACTAGGGGATATCTATGTTAAGCTGGGCAAAAAAGATGAGGCGCTGGCAGCCTATAAACAGGCGCAGGGGATGAACCCAGGGGACAATTCGATCTCAGATAAAGTCAAATCGCTCGAGAACCCACAGCCGGCAGACTATGCAGGAGGGATCAGCGACAAATGAGCAAAGCAGTCATATCAAATGATGCTGCCCCCGTTCTTGAGATGCGAGGTATCGCCAAAGCATATCCGGGGGTTGTCGCCCTCCACAGCGTCGATTTCAGCGTGCTTCCGGGGGAAGTTCACGCCCTGATCGGAGAGAATGGGGCGGGCAAGTCCACACTGATGAAGATCCTCGCGGGCGCTGACACCAAAGATTCCGGGCAGATATTTATCGACGGCAAAGAATCCCATATTGACACTCCACAAGAAGCGATGCGCCTCGGCGTGTCGATTATTTATCAGGAATTCAATCTCGTTCCATATATGAACGCCGCGGAGAATATTTTCCTGGGCCGCGAACCTGCCTCTGTTGTCCCAGGTTTGATCGACTTCGGGCGAATGTATTCTGACGCCGAGAAAATCATCGATGAGCTTGGGGTGGCGCTGGACGTTCGTACTCCTATGAACCATCTCTCCGTTGCCCAGCAGCAAATGGTCGAAATCGCCAAAGCCACTTCTCGCCAGTCACGCATAATCGCGATGGATGAGCCGTCGGCTACCCTTACGGACCACGAGCTCGAGAATCTGTTCGGCCTCATCCGTCGACTAAAAGCCGAAGGGGTCAGCATAATATACATATCTCATCGACTCGAGGAAATATTCGAGATAGCCGATCGGGTGACTGTGCTTCGTGATGGTGAGCTTGTGGCGACCAAGGATATAGCGGAGACCAACCGTGCGGATATTATTCGCATGATGGTAGGCAGGGAACTATCCGACAGCATTCCAAAAATTGCGGCTGAAGCGCGCGATGTCGCCCTTGAAGT
This sequence comes from Armatimonadota bacterium, assembly GCA_012522555.1. GTDB lineage: Bacteria > Armatimonadota > UBA5829 > UBA5829 > UBA5829 > DTKD01. The sequence goes on along the minus strand of JAAYKG010000160.1, from coordinate 7,102 downwards.
CAGAAACTTAAACCGAGCCGGAGTGCTGCACGACATCAACTTTCAGGTCAGAAGCGGCGAGATACTCGGAATTGCTGGTCTGGTTGGGGCAGGGCGCACCGAAGTGGCTCGAGCGATCTTTGGGGCAGACCCGATCGATTCCGGCCAGATCATTATGAACGGCAAGCCCGTCACGATTCATTCGCCACGCCGTGCCATCTCCTTGGGGATCGGCCTCGTGTCTGAAGACCGCAAGGCCCTTGGCCTAGTGCTCGGAATGGCGGTGCGGGAAAATATCTCACTTGCCAATCTTGGTGTACTTTCCAGACTCGGCTTCATCAAACGACGCAAAGAACGAGAGATAGCCGAAAGTTACGTTAAAGATGTCTTGATAAAGACCCCATCAATCGAGCAAGCCGTCCAAAATCTGTCCGGTGGCAATCAGCAAAAGGTTGTCCTGGCAAAGTGGCTTTTCACCAAATCCAAGGTCCTAATCTTCGACGAGCCTACCCGTGGGATCGACGTCGGGGCAAAAACTGAGATATATCAGCTCATGAACCGGCTTGCCGCACAAGGCGTCGCGATAATCATGATCTCATCCGAGCTGCCCGAGGTGCTCGGGATGAGCGATCGGACATTGGTTATGCACGAGGGCAGAATCGCCGGCGAACTCTCCGGCAAGGATGCCACGCAGGAGCGAATAATGGGACTCGCGACAGGGGAGCAATAGTCAAAAAAGCAGGCCCACATTAGCAGGCCTGCTGATATTAGCTCTTTTGAACTGATGACTTATTCCAGATAATCTCTCAACTTGCGGCTTCTGCTCGGATGCCTCAGCTTTTTGAGCGCCTTGGCTTCGATCTGCCGTATTCTCTCTCTGGTTACCTTGAAGTGCCTGCCGACTTCTTCAAGGGTTCTGGAATATCCGTCATCAAGTCCGAAGCGCATCTTGAGCACATCCCGCTCCCTAGGGGTCAGATTATTCAAGGACTCCTCGATTTTCTCTCGTAATATGAGGTTGGAAGCCGCTTCTGACGGAGAAATCGCCTCCTGATCCTCGATAAAATCAGCCAAGCGGCTGTCCTCCTCTTCGCCGATAGGCGTCTCCAAGGACAACGGCTCAGGAGCCACGCGCATAATCTCGCTCACCCGATCCGGAGCCAAACCCATCTCCATGGCCACTTCATCAAGCGTCGGCTCTCTTCCCAAGTCCTGTAAAAGCTGTCCCTGAGTCTTGATCAGCCTGTTGATAGTCTCGACCATATGCACCGGTATTCGGATCGTTCGGCCCTGGTCTGCTATGGCTCTCGTTATAGCCTGCCTGATCCACCAGGTCGCGTATGTGCTGAATTTGTAACCCTTGCGATAGTCGAATTTCTCCACCGCACGAATCAGCCCGATATTACCTTCCTGAATGAGGTCAGGAAAGCTCATCCCGCGGCCGGAATAACGTTTAGCTATGCTCACGACCAGTCTGAGGTTCGCCTCCGTAAGCACGGCTTTGGCCTCTTCATCGCCAGCCTCTATTCTCTTAGCCAACGACACCTCTTCGACGATCGTCAACAACGGCGTCTTGCCTATTTCCCGCAGCCACATCCTCACCGAGTCGTCAAGAGGCATGCCCTCCAACTGTGCAACATCCTCATCAGCCGGCTCGGATTCTTTAGAGCTATCCTCATCTTCATCGCCGCGTGTGAGCGCATCCGCCGCGTCTTTGACCTTTTCAACGACTCGTATACCCTCATCGGCTAGCGTTTGCAGTATATCATCTACCTGCTCCGCGTCGATATCTTCGTGGCTGATAGTGTCATTGATCTGGTCATAGGTTAGAACGCCGCTTCGCTTGCCTTCTTCAATGAGCCTTTGCAGACGATCATTTCTCTTCAATTCAACAGCCACCGCACTCATCTCCCTTCAACTGCCGGAGCCAGCTTGCTATGTTTCCAACTATCAATCTATTCTCTATCCTACTCGGCTTCATCGCCGCCAGGGGCCAGAGGTATCACGGACCAATCGTAAGAACTCTTCATAGTCTGTGTCCGCTATCTCCGCCTCGCCCGAAGCGACGCGATCACGCATCCGCGCCAGCCGCTCGTTTTTTTTATGATTTTCTATTACCCGAATCAGGTCATCAACAGAATACTCCGTCGTTGATCCGCTCGCGTCGACCAGAAGATCCAACAGCAGATTCTCCGCCTCACAGCCTGCTACACGATCTCTCAGATCCTCCTGATCTATTTTTCCCAACTCAGTGTCCTGTTTACTCAGCGCCTCGGCCAAAGCTCTAGTATCACTGCCTGTAAATTCATTCGGTGCGAGCTTCGCAAATACCTTGCTCGCCAAGCAATCTGAGAAAAGAATTATTTGCAGCAACAGGCGCTCAGAGCGTTCCAACAAATTAAGCGCTGGTTTGCCCGCTGGTCGCTCGGCAGCAACTTGACTCCCCGGTGAAGCGGGAGCTTTTGCTACTCGACTCCGACGGCGAGCAACCTCATTGCGTATATGATCTTCTGCAAGAGTAGTGCCTGTACTGAAGTTCGGGTGATATTTCGCAAGAAACCTTATCAATCTCTCCCGTTCAACAGCGCTCTCGACTTCTGCCAGAACACCAACAGCTTCAATTAACGCGGCGGTTTTACCTTCGTCTAATTGTAAGTCATACCCGGAAATCGCAACTTTAATTCGATAGTCCGGAATTGGCAGCGCCGAATCGACCAATCGCGAGAATTGCGACACATCTCCGCCTCTCACGATGCTGTCGGGGTCTTGCCCTTTCGGCAGCCCCAATATACGAACCCGAAAACCAGCCCGCTCAAAGATCGGCGCACTGCGCAGCGCAGCATTCATTCCCGCCGAATCCGAATCGAATCCCAATATCACATTCTTTGTGAATCGGCTTAATATATTTACGTGTTCTTCGGTCAGTGCCGTTCCTAATGTGGCGACAGTGTTCTCAAAACCCGCACACTGTGTGGAGATGACATCCATATATCCTTCCACCACAATAGCTCTGTCTTCACGAGAAATACCCTTGCGCCCGATATTCAGGCCATACAGGGTCTTGTTTTTCGAAAATAGGATTGTTTCCGGCGAATTCAGATACTTCGGCTGTTCATCACCAAACGACCTGCCGCCGAAACCGATGATCCTGTCGGTGGTGTCGAGGATCGGAAATATCAGTCTGTCTCGAAATCGGTCATAAAAACCCGACGAATTCTCACGTGCGATCACCAGCCCCGCCTTCTCAGCATCCGCAATCTCAACTCTTTGCTGGCGCAAATGGTTCAGCAGGCCGTCCCAGGAATCCGGCGCATATCCCAGCTTATAGACGTCCAACGCGTCAGGTGATAGCCCCCGGCTTGCAAGATACTCTTTAGCTTTCTCCGAACGCGCCAGTTCCTGTCTGAAAAAACTACAGGCGATATTGTTCGCTCGCAGCATCCTGTCACGCTCGCTATATCGCTTGGCCGCCTGTTCCGAACGTTCGATCTCGATTCCGGCTTTCTTAGCCAATTGCTCGATCGCCTGAATAAAAGTCAAACCATCGATCTTCTGCACAAAAGAGATCACGTCCCCGCCTTCGCCGCAGCCAAAGCACTTCCAAACCCCGCGCTCCGCATTTACGTTAAAAGACGGCGTCTTTTCATTATGAAAGGGGCACAAACCAAGAAAAGAGTTGGCGCCGCTTTTCTTTAGTGCAACGTGGGCCGAGATTGTCTCGACCAGATCGCACCTTTCTTTTATTTCTTCGACAGGGTATCGGGATCTATCGTGCGCAGCCATACCAGTCCTATACGAATTCGCCTCCGCAATAACCATCGCGGAGGCACAAATAAGATATTATTCCTGCGACCGAAACCGCATCTATAAATCGTTCGGTCGACTTCCTACATAAGCTCCGAGGGCACCAGCGCAATAGTGATTCCCACGAGTTTCTTGTTCAAGAATGTGTAAAGGACCCGCTGCTTATCCACATAGCTGGCCCTCAAGAACCGGCCTGCATACTTTTGGTTCTCAGGATATCCACACACCCAAATCACCAGCTTATAGGTGTCTCCGAGCTGCAGTCCTGTCCGCGTTTTGGACAATCCCCACGGTCCCTGTCCTCCGACGGTGATCTGGGTTACCAGGCCATCGGTGATGATGAACTCCAGAGTGATGCCGTTTTGCAGATCATATGTCCACGTGATTTCCTCGGATGTGATTGCAGGCCCGGCTTCAGGCTTCGGAGCCTCTCCGGCAGGCTGCGCACCCGGCAGCTCTGGTAATCCGCCCATAGCCGGGTTTTGTAATCCCCCCAGCAGTGCAGCCGCCTGGCTGATACCGGCGGTCAATCCCGCCCCGAACGGGTTGCTCTGGGGTGGGGTGTAAGGAATCCCCGGCACGACCGGAGACACATTTTGCTCCGGGCCTTCCGACCTGACCGTTCCTACGGTAATCCTGCTGGGGTTGCCCCACTTGCTCAGGACTTCCTTTGCCTGCCGCCCCAATCGAATTCCGGCCAGCACATCCTCCGGCAGCCGCGGAGCATAAAACGCTCGCCCACCGGCAACCAGTGATCCCTCTCGTATATGGGCAGGAACGCTGACCGTTCCTGGGCTGGGTTTAGCGGCCTTTTTTGTGGCCGCCGCGCACGTTGTAAGCAACGCAAGCGACAACGCCGCAACCAGTCCAATCTTTACGGTACAATTCCTGTATATATTTGTCATCAAACTCAACTCCTCCGCACGTGTCACATCCTGCAATCCAATAATCCTTAGGCTCGCAAGCATCTTTCTCCTCCCAAAATGCTATCCTATTTTTGTCAATCTAAAAATACAACACGATTATCAATATTCAACAGCCGCTCGGCCCATCAGCGCATCTCAGACAGCCCCACGAAACCATAGCCTTTGCCGCGCAGGGTGTCGATAATATCCGGCAGCGCCTGCACAGTCACTAACTCAAGATTATGCAGCAGTATGATTCCTCCGGGCGCGACGGATTTGATCACATGGTCGTATAGCTTCTTTTTCGTCGTCCCCTCATATTTCGAGCAATTCACCGACCAATATGCTGTGGTCAATCCGAATCTGCCCATCACATTCGGCAGGTTCTTTCCTGTGTGGCCGCCGGGAGGTCTGACGAACTCCACTTCCCGCCCGGTCAATGCGCGTATGGTAGCCGTCGTCTGGAATATTTCCTTGGTAATCTCGGTTTCGCTGAGGTATTCGCAGTTTCTGTGATTATAAGTATGATTACCTAGCTCATGCCCCTCGTCGGCAATTCGCCTGACCATCTCCGGAAACGCATCCGCCTGCTTGCCGACCAGCATAAACGTAGCTTTCACATTTTTTTGTTTTAGGACATCGAGTATTCTGCCGGTATCAGCCTTTGGCCCATCGTCGAACGTTAACGCCACAACCTTTCGGTTTCCAGTCCCTTTGTATAGATTCTTTGCCACGCCGCCCCGCATTGAAGCTAATCTATGCGCTGCGTCTTTGTAGGACGGATTGGCTGCCAACACCCGTTCCAAGGCGATCTTTTCAGCTTTTTCATCCCCCAACTGCCGCGCGCAAAGAGCCACATTATAATTGATGGCGCTCGCCGACGGTTTCATTAGCATAATCGCCCACAATCTCCCCCACATCCCGTCGGCACGCTCTCCGGTCACTCTCGCCGACGGCAGATTTGCTCCCTCGTTTTGCACCATCACTTCCATCGACTTCGAACTGACGACATCCCCTCGAATATCGGTTCCCTCGATTTTGACGGCGTGTACTCCGTTGGAGGTCGTTGTGGTGTCCCAGATATAATTAAAAGGCTGGGTGTTGGTCATTCCAACAAATCGTCCATCAACAAAAAACGACACGATATGCACATTAGCCGCTCGGGTAAGGTCAGCTTTCAAACTGACATTGCCGGAAAGCTTAGGCAAATTGCTCTGAGTGGACGCCGGTTTATATGCCTCATTCAGCGGCCAGCCGGTCATCACCACCGGTTCGGCTTTCATAAAAGTCATAGCGCACCCAATCCGCTCACCGAAGCTCGGGCGCACAGCCTTTTGTTGCAGCGACCGCCATATAGCCAGCGCATCAGCCAGCTTGCCTTGAGACGACAAATTCATAGCCTGCAGAGCCTGCGCACACTCATCTGCGGCGTCCTCAGACGGCGAAAAACTGCCCCCTGCGAGATATTTTACATAACCTATGCTGCCTTCAATGTCTATCTGTGGATCAATCTGTTGCGCCTGGCAGAAATAACTCGCCGCTTCGGGTAAGTTCGCCTTACCCAGAGCCACCAATCCAAGACCATACACAGCAGATCCGCAATTGGCATCCATACGCTGCGCTGCGCGATACTCTTTCTCCGCGTCCGCCGTCCGACCGCCGAACAAAAGAGCTGTCCCCATACTCACCCGCGCAAGCGTGTCATTGGCATTAGCCTCCAAGGCAACCAGCAAATGCGACACGGCTTCCGGATTTTGCCCGGACTCCATTGCCCTGAGCGCATCATCTATACAGTCTAAATAATTCCTCGGAGCCGCATGCAGGGCGGTCGCAAACGCTGACACAAGCAGCCAGCAACTAAGTATTTTCAATAGCAAATGGCGAGCAGACAATTGGTGGTGTTTTTATTTCCCTTCTGGATCTGGCTTCTCAATGGTATGACGACACCAGACACGGAATAGTTTCTAAGAGAATGCTCAGGAACACAGAGATTCCAAGCACAGTCTAACAGCATGATACCGATCAACAGAATACCACGCAAATATTCCATCGCCGCTTGCGTTGACTCAGTCGCGGGGATGTAGTACTATTTGATAACCTTAGCCCTGGTGGGAGAGTGAAAATGGCTCGTTTTCTAGGCAGATACGTCACCTTCGCGACCGCAATCATCTTACTTAGCGCAGTTTGGTGCGGTGCGTTTCAACTGATTGCACCGACCGACGGACAAGCGGTGCGAGAAAGAACGAAGATACAACTTCACTTGGATGACGTGCCCGACGGTGGGTCTATATCGCTGTTGGTCGGGGAGGCGGATGCTGAGCAGTTTGTGGTGGCTATATCCCGGGATGCGGCTATATCGGAAAACAACGTTCTCACTTTCTTTTGGAACACCAAGGCGCCGTATTTTGACAGCG
>JAAYKG010000159.1 GCA_012522555.1 Armatimonadota bacterium | reverse complement strand
GTGGCGGCAGCGGTGATTGTCTGATTGTCGATGATTTTGAACGCGATTCCCGTATCGGTCTGTGCGCCATTGCCTCCGCCGTCAACAAAAACGAATGTGCCGGTTGTCTGCACCCGAATCGATGTATCCCCCGCGCTTCCGGCTGAATTATCCACCGTCTCATAGGCGACCCCGGCGAAAGTCTCCGATGCGGTATCGCTTGCGTTGGTGGCAAATCCGGCAGAATTGATGTTCACCAAGGCTCCTTTGGGAATCGTGACCGCCGCAATGGGATAGCTGATAAGCTCTCCGTCTTTACGCTTTGCTTCTCTTGCTGATGTGGTTGCTGTCATGGTAATCTCCTTTCATAATTGCGAAGGCTGTATTTTCAAACCAGCGAATGGTGTGACGTAACTAATTACTTCGTAGACGAAGCGAGAGATAGCGCAATCTGGAACCGCAGGGGAAAGATATTGATGTTAATCTTTTTTGCATTTTTTGCCTAAAACAGTCGCGTCCCTTGGAGGCAAATGTGAGCGATGATCCTATTAGAAACCAGATTGAGGGGCTTGGCTACAGACGATTGGCCGGCTGCGCCGGTAAGTTTGTGCTGGTAGTCCTCTCCTGCGCCTTTGTGATTGGGTTATTCGCCAAACACACATCTAAAGGGGTCTCGCTGTGCGTTTTGTGGCTGGCAAGCGGACTGGCGCTCGGGTTTGCGACCTCGATCCTCACACCAATCGCACGAAGAATACTGCTGACCTCATTTGTTTTCCTGGGGGTGGTTCCGTTTCTATGGATGTTTATTATGCGCACCACCCTCGGAGCCAGCCGGGAATTAGCTTTGCTGGAGGCAGTCTCCCCCCTGATGCTGCCTGTGGGATATGTGTTAGGGGGCGTAGTCGGCCGACGCGGCTAAAATCACCGCGCCCTGTGCTTTTCCACCTGACTGGTCGTGATCCCCAGCTTTGCAAACAACTCAGGCTCCTCACCCTCTGCGACCGCGGGAGCAAGCTCGGAGAACTCTATCACCTTCGGCTGGGATTCGATGAACCACTTGAATACCTGGGACACAGGAGTCGGCGCGTTTGCGAATGTGACCACCCTTGTGTCGTCGCTGCGCAACAGCGCCCGAGCGAAGACTTCCGCACACGGCGAGAGTTTGCCGGAACGTTTAAGCTCATCTATCGCGATGTCGGCCTCTTTGTTTGCCAGTTCCTTCCGCAATTTCTCAGCCTCGGCATCGGCCACGGATTTGCCGGCGTCAAAACACAGCACGGCATCAAATATCAACGAATCAGCCTCACTGAATACCGCCGCGTCGGCGATTCTCGGCTCCCGCACCAACGACACCTCAGAGATCGCATTTTTATCTTTCGATATCGCCACCGATAGTCTCCGCGCATCTGCAGCCCGAATCAACTCCCACGCAGCCTTTGTGAAACACAGCTTGCCAAAAAGCTCCCTGCCCTTTCGGTAAAGCGACTTAACTACCCCTAATGCTCCGTCAAACGGCGTAGCAGAGTGCTCGATTCGCACCGGCGCTTCGGATGTGCATTCGATAATTCGATCGAGATCCGCCTCGGTGATCTCCAGCCCGCGCTCCGGATAGCTGCCGGCCTCGAACAGCTTCGCTTCTCGTTGGATTGTTCCGCTCATGTTATTCTCCTTTGTCATTGTTATTGTTCGTCGGCAGGCCGAGATAGCCCCGGATCCATCCCTCATCCGGCCTGATAATCTGCCCGGAGACCAGTTTTTCGACCACATCCGCCAACTGAACCACGTCGGCGTCCTCCAGAGGCCCAAGAGCAAATGTCGGATAGGCGGCAACAGTGAAGTTGTAGTCCACCAGCCGCTTAATGACTTGCTCGCGCATCACCGCCTCTTCAAGGTCGCGTTTCAGCTTGTGGAGGCACATTTTAAGCACATCCAGGTGCACCTTTGCCAGAGCATAGCTGCCCACACGCGCCCCTTCGTCGGTCATGAGAGTCTGGCAGAGAATGGCCCGCGATATCTGTTTATCGTGCCACTCGATCGCCTGCAGGTATCCGCTTTCCCCAGCTCGCCCGGCTTCGAGCAACTCAACCTGCACGTCCTCCGGGATCACAATTGCCGACTGCTGCTGAATTTTCTCCAAAACCCGCAGCAGTTCTTCCTGGGCCTGCTTTGGCGCGCCGCGCTTGTAGGAGCCTTTCGCGGTGGGCGATCCGTGTTTTTCGAGATACAGGTTCATAAAACGCGTGAGGATATCTTTGCTCCAATAGTGTTTATATGCCGCGCGCAGGTCGGATGTGCCGTAGGGTGATTCATACCTGGGCATGTGTGAGTAGATCACAAACTTGCCCGGCGGCAAAGGATCATCCTTGGTTAATGCATTCGATGCGCGAACGAGGTTCCGCACATTCAGATACTCGTCCATATCAAATGAGAACGTCGACGGATCTTTTGATTTAATCGATGCAAGCCCGACTCGCCCTTTATGCTCGCCACTTTCTAAAACGCAATAGTTGATCTCCATCACGGAAAACCCTTTAGCGAGCGCATCGAGCGCGTTATACAGCACATTGAGTATAGACCCGTTCATCTCGACCAGGGCATGCCTCACAAAACCGGCTACCTCGACATCTCGCGAATCGCTTGAGGCCGGATGGATCTCCCAGCCGTGTGACAGCACCGCAAGCTTTTTGATGGTCAGGCAAGCCTGCACTTGCGCATCCGTTTGCATCTGGTCATATATCCCATAACCCCGTTTGCCGATCAGCCCGTCCGGATTATATGGGGCGATATGCTTGCTCAGCGCTCCAGCAGCAGTCGCCGTCTCACGAAGCGACGGAGAGAGCTTCTGGGCGAAGCGAGAGAAAAATGGAATCGTCATAGTCTCCTCCCTTCATATAAATGATTTGGCCTACCAACCCTCCACAGCCAGTCTGCTGCTGTGACTGAGATATGAATCGTCAACGGAAAAGCCCCGCGCCTGCCTGCAAGCCAGCGCGAGAGCGATCACCAGATCATCATGGATTCCCTGCCTGCCGTTCATCCGAACGCTGCCGGAAGAGGTCAGCTCATATTCGTAGTATCGCAGTTCTCTAAGAAGATGCTCATCGCGCGGGATCGCAATCGAGTGGTGGGCGAACAACAGCCCCAAGTGTTCGATCAATTCACGTTTGGATTGATTGGAAAACGTGTATCCCTCAACCGCGACATCCAGCCTTGCCTCATACAACCTGCCGCGAAGCTGCTCTAATAGAGGGTCTCCGATAGAGGTCGAGTCGGTCAGCGCCGAACTAATTCTATTTGCTCTCATAAACTCGACCACCCGGGAAATCTGGCTGTTCCAGCCCATCTTGTTGAACCTATCCATCGCAACCACCCGGTAACCATGCCCGGTTGGCGAAATCGCAATCACCGCCGTATAGTCCGAATATCTCGCCCAGTCTATTCCAGCCACCACCACATCATGAGCCACCGGAGGAGACGCACACGCGGCCACCTCTATATCGTCCCACGCAAATATGCAGTTTGAATTATCGATAAAAGCAGCCTCATATTCCACAGAGAACTGTCTGGCGCTTATCTCACTTCTTTGCGCTTCGATATATTGACGGCTGATATGAGGGTTAGTCCACGATGGAAAGCTGAACGACGCCGTCGATGTGCTTTTTTCCAAGCCGCGCATATATGCTCGATAGAAATGGTTCTTACCAAACGGGGTGCTTATCATCACCAGGCGGCCGTTGCGATCAGCCAGCATCGGGGAGACAACCTCACTTATAACCGAGTCGCGCACATAGGCAGCCTCATCAACTATCACCCGATCCGCCGAGTGCCCGCGCAGGTTGCGGCCGTCATCATCGGCGGTGCGCGCCATAATTGTGCTCTCGCCAAGACTCAGCTTTGGATAGGGCGTTTTCGTGATCTTTGTCAGGCTGCGGGTCAGGCGGGATCCCATCATCAGTCGTTCGATCTGATCGAAGATTAGTCGGGACTGGTCATAAGTCGGCGACACGATCATCTGGGCCGACCCTGGCTGAATAATAGCAGTGGTGGCGGCGTCAATCGCGGCCGCCTCGGTCTTTCCCCATCGACGTCCGCACGCCGCCACCTTGACGCGAGCGTCTGCAATCAACCATTCACGCTGAGTTGGATGGGGTTCCCATCCCCACAGCGCCTTGGCCAGTCGCAAGGGGTTTGGTGCGTCATTCCGGCTGGTCACTGGTAGGTTCTCCGCTTTCACGGACAGCTTTGACCACTTCGGCGAGAGCAGATCCGGGATCGTCTCCATCCAGATCGAATACACCACTGACCTTGAGCACGTCCACCAGCACCTTGGTATCGGGTTTATCCGGGTTTACGGCCAATTGGCAAAGCCGTGCGGCGGAGTTTACCACGGCCTGCCGCGCGATTCTCTTGGCTCCTGTCTCTTGCTCTCTCTCGCGCTCCCGCAGCGCCTGCATAAAGCGCTCCGTCTTCATCCAATCCCGTAAAGTCGACAGTCGAACGCCGACCATTTCGGCGACAGTAGTATCAGGATAACTAAGCAGCAACTCGATCGCATTACGGTGTTTGGCTCTCATCAATCCTCCTTTGGGGAGTGAAATGTGCCCCGTAATTATAAGGCGTCGATAAGGCCGGCTAGTGGTGAACAATTATTGACATCGCCGCTAATTCCTGTTCATTGGAGATGAGGCTGCGGCTGCGGAACCGTGATGATGTGCAATATTCGAAGGATAGTGTGCGGCGAAAGACTTCGCCCTCACACTATTCCCCAACAGAAGAATTATCTGGCGTCTTCAAAACTCCCTGTTAATCATAAAATGCGCCCACGATTCGAGCAGGGATTTGTATGGTGAATCGGGCATGGCGTCAAGTTGCGGCAGGGCCTGATGTATATGCGAAAGTGCGAGGTCGGTGGTTTTTTTTACCCCTCCCAGCGACACCATCAGCTCAGTCGCCTTTTGAACATCGCTGTCAGAGGCGTCCCGATCCCCCAGCACGGAAAGCAGGAATCTGCGTTCCTCAGCGGTTGCCGCCTTCAAGGCGAAAAATACAACCGTTGTCTTCTTCCCTTCTCGCACATCCGACCCTATCGGCTTGCCGAGTTGGGCCTCTTTTCCCATCAATCCAAGGACATCATCTTGAAGCTGGAACGCAGTTCCGCATTGGCTGGCGAATTTCGAGAGCGCCAGGACATACGGATGCTCGGCATTCGAGCTGCCCAAGCCGATCATAGCTCCGGCGCGTGCGGAAAACTCATACAAAACCCCGGTTTTCATCCAAAGCATATACACAATATCATCCATCGTGAGCGATTCAATCGGGGTGCGAGAGTATTGCACATCCAGCGTCTCGCCTTCGATGAGGGTGTTTACCACATAACTTTCCAGATGATAGATTATGTCGATCATCACCTTAGCATCGACCCCGCGCCGGGTCGCGCATTCGCAAAACAGGCTGGTCGTCCACCCGTGCTGCGAATCTCCAGTCAACACAGCGATATTTCGGCCGTATTCTTTGCTGCGCTCTTTGTCGTAGCCCAATTTTTCGAGCGCATAATCCGCCGCCAGTTTGTGCACAGTGGGACCACCGCGACGAAGGTCATCATTGTCGATCAGATCATCGTGGACCAAAGTCCAGGTGTGAAACATCTCCACACCCGCAGCCGCAGGCAAAGCCGCATCTTCATCCCCACCGACCGCTCCGCAAGACCACAGCAACACCGCCGGCCGCAGCCGCTTTGCGCCTCTGTGCAGGTATGCGAATACGGCCTCCCGCAGATCCGCCGGACTGAACCACTCTTTGAAGCGAGGCTGGTCGAAATAATGTGTAACGAGCCGTTCGCGCGCGCTCAATTCTTGCATAAGATCAGACAATCGATTCCTCCAAAAGCCGCGTGAGACCATCAGGCCCCCAAGGCAGAATCATACCCAACCAGCCCCTCAATGTCAACTTCGCGAGTTACGAATGCCCGCAAGGCATGTAAAAATGTTTCTACAAATGTTTCTACAAAAGTGTTGACGATTCTGGCTGCTTGTTGTATAAGTTATAGTTAGTATCCTTGGAGGGCAATATGTCTGTTCAAACACCAGCTCCGCAATTGACGGCGCAAGAAGAACGAACGTGGGGAATGTTGTGCCATCTCCTAGCTTTTTCCGGATTGATCATCCCGTTTGGTTCTTTTCTCGGTCCGCTTGTGGTATGGCTTATGAAGAAAGATCTCAGCCAGTTTGTAAATCAACAGGGGAAGGCCTCGCTCAATTTTCAGTTGAGCTGTCTCATCTATGGCATCGTGGGTGCGCTGCTAACGTTCCTTGTAATAGGAGCATTCGTGTTAATCGCACTCGGAATATTCTGGCTGGTCGAAGTTGTTATGGCATCCATCGCGGCCAAAGATGGTCGAGCCCATAAATATCCGCTGACCTTCACTTTTTTCAACTAATTCGATACTGCAGGCTGCAGATACACATTCGCAGCCTGCCATATTTTTGGCAAATCGACGGCCTACCATCCTCCGCCGCCGCCGCCTCCTCCGCCGCCTCCGGATGAGCCTCCCCCTCCTGAGGATCCGCCGCTTGAACTGCCGGATCCCGGAGATGTCGATGCAGCGGCGATCGCTCCGGATAGTGAACTGCTCAACGAAGTCGTGAAATATGAGGCACCTATAGTTGTCCAGCCAGGGCCTTTATACCACTCCGGCTCATAACCTTCCGCCTGAGCCTTTTGCAGCACATCCGCCAACTGCTCCGACCACTGCTGCTCGACATTGAGCGCGAGCGCATAAGGCAGCAATTTTTCATAAAGCTCAGGGGTGCGGTCGGGAGGGTTCAAGAGATTCATCCGATCCTGCTCGGCGATGGTCATATACATCTTAAGCCCCAATATTTTGTCCACCACCGCCCGGCCTTTGGGGGTATATGACTTCAGCAGGCGATAGTAAATCGCGTTGATTACCACAAGAATAAGGACAAGCGCAATGAAGACGATCACGGTGGCAGGCAAAGAGACATATTTCAGCACACCTATCATTCCGCCGACAATCAAAAGAGCCAAAAGGCTTTTTCCGATGGCCGCAAATGTCCCCCTCACGCCGCCGGTGTTCCTCCAGCCAAACACAGCCCTTGCAACGAATACGACCGATACCACGCTCCATATAACCATGAGATAAGGGATAAACGCCAAATCGCCGGCGAGCAGCCCGCCCGGGTCGCTGAACAAAGCCCCTATGACAGTGATAATCGACAGCACCGTTCCGATAGCGGCATAACCCGTGTTGGTGGTGAAGTAGGGCTTTTTATAATGTTTTTCCAGCGATTGCATAAATTTGGTGATCGCGCGCTGCAGTGTAGTGCTGTTGGATTGCTGCAGCGCTATCGAGTCAGAACTGCCCAACATTTGATCAATCGCAGCGGATTCTTCTTGTGCGAGCGCCGTTTTGTCAACACCCTTACGCTTGATCTCGTATTTTTTCTTGACTTGAACGATCTCGATATATCCCTTAACAGCCGCGTTTATCAAAGCGGCAGTGAGGGCTTTGTGGTCATAGCCCATTCGGCTGATGTAACGCACCGCCGCCGGGCTTAATTTGTCCGGCGGGTCCCACTGCGGCACGATTGCTCCCTGATCCGGGTCGACACCGACCTTCGCGTGCGCAAAAACAAAATATACAAGCGTAATGAGGGTTCCGAAAAGCGTTATCAAAAGTGATCGATTGTCTCGCACAAACCACTTCAATTTCATCGTTGTGGTCGGCGCTGATATATGCCCTTTCGGCCAGATGACCGAGATCGTCATCCCTTCGTTAGGGTTTAGCGGGGCCGTGGTCCAGAACTCGAACTTGTTATCGCTTAACGCTTTGTATTTGAGATTCTGCGCCGTAGAGTCCTGGGGGCCGGTCCAACCGTTCATTTTAATATCGTTGAGCACAACCCCCGGCGGCAAAGTCACAACCGCTATCGCTTTATCAACAGGAAATATCCAGCCCGTGCCGACCGCGTTCCAATACAACTCGTCGTGGTCTTCAAAGAACCCCAACTGCCTGTTTGTTTTATACGAGATACCGTAGGTATGCCGGCCCATTGGAACGACGATATCCTTACTTCCGATATAGATCCGTACGCCGTTTTGCATCCTTGTTGTACGATAGGGTTCGATGGCTCCGTCGCGGGTGACACTTATGATATGAAAATCCACCATAAAATTGTTGCCGTCGTGGTCTTTGTATCGCGTAGGAAAGTCGCGGTAGATTCCGTGGTTGATTTGCACACCCTCGGCGATGACCTTTATCGTTTCGACTACATCCATCGATCCATCTTTATTGACCGTGATATCGCTTCTATACGAGGTGATGCGTTCCTCGGCGCCTGCGGAAGGCGCAATCAGGGCGGCGGCGAACAGCACAAAGACGAGCAATACGGCAATGCGATTATTCATAATTCACCTCAGGGAAACTCAGCCTTAACGGCCTCTCGCTCTGTCGCGAATTCAAGCTCGAAGTATTCGGCGCTCTTGAAACCGAATAAAGATGCGCAGATCAAGCTGGGGAACGATTGCACGCGAATGTTGTAGTCCCGCACCACGGCGTTATAATATCGTCTGGCGTATTGGATTTGGTCCTCTATCTCAGTGAGGCTCTTTTGCAGCGCCAGAAAGTTTTCCTGGGCTTTAAGCTCCGGATACGCTTCGGCTACCGCAAAAAGTGACTTTAGCTGTCCGGAAATCGCATTTTCGATCTCCCCTCTTTCGGCGACGCCCTTGGTTTGGACGCTTTTTGCGCGGCTATCCGCCAGCCCGGTATACAACTGTTGTTCGTGCTTGCTGTAGCCTTTTACCGATTCTACGAGGTTCGGGATCAAGTCGTGGCGTCGTTTGAGCTGCACGTCGATTCCGCTCCACGCCTCACGTATCATATTCCGCCCTCGCACGAAACGATTGTAAGTGTAACCCAGCCATATTACAGCAAGAGCCGCTATTGCGATTGCGACCAGCATATTCATAACCTACTTATCAGCAAATAGTTCGGGAAACCACAGCTTTATCTCCGTCGCCGCTGCTTCAGGGCTGTCGGAGCCGTGGATAAGATTCTCTCGCATACTAACCGTAAGATCGCTTCTAATAGTGCCGGGGGCTGCCTCGAGAGGATTGGTGGCTCCCATCATCGTTCGCATAAGCGTAATCGCGTTTTCAGCCTCCACTATCATTGCAATCACAGGGCCGGAGGTGACAAATTCGACCGTAGGCTCAAAAAAGTCTTTGCCCCGATGAGCGGCGTAGTGCTCTTCCACCAACTGCCGAGATGGGGTGAGCATCTTCATCCCCACTATGCTGAAGTTGCGATTTTCGATGCGGCCGATGATTTCGCCGATGAGCTTACGCCGCACCCCGTCGGGCTTTATCATTACGAAGGTTCGTTCCATGCTCGCTCCTGTGTATTTTCTATCAGAAAATATACCAGAGCTGATATTGTGAAGCAAGTACAAAAACAGGCGGCGCCGTGCGACGCCGCCTGTCGTATAAGAACGCTGTCAGGCTAAAGCACAGTCACCCCGGTCGCCAGCAGCACCGGGTAGACTGGTCCGCCCACTTTTTCGCAGGAGACGATTCCAGTCACTATCACATTCTTGCCCACATTCGGAGCAGTCGTGAATACGACCTTCAGCCCAGGGTTCCCCGCGCTGTCGGTGATGCCGCTGCCGTCCACCAGGTCGAATCCACCGCTGATTATCTTGCCGACCTTGCCCGACATTTTGACGAACATCCCGATGTTATAAAGCCCAACCCCGCCGCTGATGCCTGGGGTGGAGGCATTATACGACTCGCCACCGGCCACCCCGGTCACCATAAACAGCGGCTTGATAGCAAGCCCGGCGGAATGATTCGTGACTTTAGTGTTGAGAATCGCCCGCTCACATGCTCCTAGCAATCCAAGCACGCCCATCACCGTCACCTGCTGACCAACCTGGGCGGTGGTGGTTCCCTGCACGCAGATCGCTGATGCTCGGTTCGGTTCTTCCACATAGAATCGATCCGCAAACTTCGCGCTTATTACCCGTGCAGGAAGAGCCACGACAACTCCGTCGCTGAAGGTCTTAGCGTGCTGTATGCTGCTGGTCAAACGGGCCAGTTTAACCCCGGAAGAGGTCTTGACCGCAGACGTGTTGTTCATGCCGTCGATCGCTCTCACGGAGATGTAGTAGGTGCTGGTATAACCCAGCGATAGACCAGTTATATTCAGCGATGTCGCCGTTCCCGCGCTTGTCCAGTTTTTGATGTTTGAGCCTCCGGATGTTGTGCCCACGGCATATTCATATCGCGAGATGCCCGTTCCGGAGTCCGTTCCGCTCCACGACGCCTGCAGGCTGGTGGTGGAGGTTGTATACTGCTCGTCGGTCACGCTATTCACGACCGGAGCGGAGTTATCAACAACAATCGCCGCACTCGGGCCTGCGGCTGCGGCTAGATTGCCCGCGTTGTCTTTCGCCGAGCCAGCCGCAACCGATATCCGCAGAGTCCCATCTCCACTGATCCCGGATATCGTCACCGTGCGCATGGTTGTGCCGGAGCCGGTGACTGCGACCGTGCCGTTCGCTGTTCCTGTTTTGAGCAAAGTGATATCGGCTGCGGTAAGGGTGACTTGATTAGCCGATCCGAATACCAGAAGATAGCTGACCGGGCCGGATGTGGTCGGAGTCGTCGACGGCGCGCCGATTACAACTACAGGCGGCGTGTTATCTACGTTGAACGTCGTGGCCGGACCACATTCCGGCGCAGTGCCTCCGCCGTCATCGCTCGCAGTTCCGGCTACGATCGAGATACCCAGCGTGCCGTCACCGGTTATGTTGCCGACCGTCACGGTTCGTGTGGTGTTACCGCTCCCACTCACGCTTATAGTCCCGTTAGCGGTTCCCGTTTTGTTCAGCGTGACATGCGAGCTATCCAGACCTATCGAGTCCGCGCCAGTGTATGAAACGGTATATGTGACCGGCCCTGTATTTGTGAGCGTGGTCGAAGGACCGCTCACGGAAATGGTAAGCGGAGTATTGTCGACCGTCACCAGATCGCTTGGCCCTGCGCCAAATGCGGAGTTGCCGGCGGTATCGGAAGCTGTGCCAGCGGCCACCGAGATGCCGAGTGTGCCGTCGCCAGTGATATTGCTGATCGTCACGGTGCGCGCGCTCAGGCCGGAGCCGCTGATGCTGATCGTTCCACTGGCAGTGCCGGTCTTGTTGAGCGTCACTTTGGCGGCGGTCAGAGATATCGAGCTTGCGCCGCCACCATACAGTATCGTATATGTGACCGGCCCGGAGCCTGTCCAAGTGGTCGACGGGCCATCTATTGCGACAGTCGGCGGGGTGTTATCGACATCGAAGTCCGCACTCGGCCCTGCTGCCGGTGCGAAGTTAGCCGCATTGTCGCTTGCCGTGCCCGCAGCTATCGAGATTCCAAGTGTCCCATCTCCCGTGATGTTGTTGATAGTCACGGTGCGGGTGGTGTTGCCGGAGCCGCTCACTGAAACGGAGCCGTTGGCAGTGCCGGTTTTATTCAATGTGACGTTTGCGGCAATAAGGGTCAGGTTGTCCGCGCCGTCGTAAGTTACCGTATATGTTACCGGCCCGCCGCGAGTCAAGCCAGTCGATGGGCCGGATATGGATATCTCCGGAGGAGTCAGGTCTATAGGCCCTTTATACACCCACTTCGCCGCGTCTGCGCTCACAACCACACCGGAGCCTGCGCCGATAGTGGAAAGCTCCACATAACCGGATGTGCCCGCCTCAAACGGCACATCCTGAGCCAGCAGATAATACGCCCCGCCGGATGCCCCATTTTGATTCTTGGTGCAGTTGGTCTGCCCACCGTGGTGGTTGATTATGTAATTCGCCGACGAAGTGCGGTTTGTGCCGGTCTGATAGAATGCATAAACATCATAGAATCCCGAAGCTGGCAGATTCGGCGTCCATCTACACTTTCGCGTGCTGGAGGTCTGCACAGCCGATGCTTCGCCGGACGCGAACAGATAGTTGCTGCCGACCATCGGCACAGGAGAAGACCCCACACTCCAAGCGTTGCCGGACGGGGAAACATTCGTCCATCCCGAATCGGCGTTGTCTACCACAATCTCAGTCACAGTAGGAGACGTAGTGAACGTGTAATTGGCGGATGTGGCGGTCCCATATGAGTTTACGGACTTGCATTGATAGTTATATTGCGTGTTTGGCGCCAGGCCGTTGAGGGTGACGCTGTGGCTTTTCACTGAGGATGCATTTGACGCAGTCCCGCCATAAGCTGTCGTCAGGCCGTAGTTCACCGTGCTATTGGCGGGTGCGTTCGTATTCCACGTGATAGTAGCCGAATTTGCTCCCACATTTATCGCGCTTACGTTGGATATCGTCGGCGGGCCGCTGGTGGTGAACGTATAGTCCCCCGAGTTCCTCGTGCCGTTTGAGTTGGTCGAGCGAACCCTGTAGTGATACGTCGTCAGAGGGCTGAGGCCAGTGATATCCTGGGAGTGTGAAGTGACCAGGCTGGAGTTCAGATTGGTCGATAACCCATAACCGGTGGTGGTTCCGTAGTCTATCTGCGTTGTTGATGCCTGGTCTGTTGTCCAGGTTATTGTGGTCGATGTGTTGGTCGGAGTCGACGCTTGAACGTTGCTGATGGTAGGCGGTGGTAAAGCGCCTACGGCAAAATTTGTAACATACATATTGCCTGTAACGCTGCCGATGGCAACCGTAACGGTTTTGACAACGTCGGCATAGCCCGGGCTGGCCGCAGTAACCGTATATTTGCCGGGAGCGAGGTCTATAAACGCATAAAACCCCGTCCCGTCGGTGCGCATAGAACGACTTTCAGGCCCGGATATGGACACAATCGTGCCATAAGCCCCATCGCACCATGCCCCTGTTGTGCCAACCGTTACGGTTCCGCTGATATGCCCTTTTGTCGGAGCGGATTTCCACGGCATAGACGGCACATTGACCGCCGACGGAGTCACTTGAGACACAAGGCTGGAGGTGAAGTCCGCCCAGGAACCGCTGGCATATGGCTGGGCGTAGCAGTAGCCGCAAAAACCCTGCATATAATTGCCGGAAGGAGAAGCGGTCCGAGTGGCGAGCAGTTGTGAGATAGCATTGGCCTTCGTGTTTAGATACAGCCCCGGCCCGTTGATTATGTGCCGATTTGTTGAGCGATCCTTCTGGAAATTGAGCCACTTTGTATAATCATTGGGATACGTATTTTGATTAAAATAATTCATCGGCACGGCCATATCGATGATGCCCTCTGTGAGCCACGAATCCCAGTCGGAATAATAATAGCTATATGGCGGCGTAGACAAGAATGCAGTTCTTGTGGAGGCAGTTGGGGATGGGATGCTTGTTATAACCGACGCCGAATGCTTGATGTGTGGCTTGACGGCCAGAATCTTGGCGTAGGTCTTTCGCACAATCGAGGTGACCTGATCTCGCCGCCACTGCTGGAAATTGGCGTTATTATAAGCCGGCTGCCCAGACGAACTATAGCGAGCGTTAAATCGCGTGACGCTGGTCGGATTGTAGCCGTCCTTGTTATCGATAAATCGGATATAATCCCAATGGATGCCGTCGATGTCGAAGTTATTGACCAGATCCATCGCCACATTGACAGTGTAATCAGCGGCCTTGGGGTGGCCGGGGTCAAACGAATAATTTACGTTTTCGGCGCCAACATTATTGCGTGTCGGCCAGTAGTTGTCAGGGTCGGTGGTGCTGCTGTGTGCTGCGTAGACCGAATTGCCCCCGGTGTTGAACGCGACGATCCAGCAGTGCACCTCAATGCGCTTTTTGCCGCCGGTCGTATCGTGGGCTGCGTCGATTATCGCCTTCAGTGCGTTGAAGTTGGACGGGCTGAGAACCCATTGGAAGTAAGGCTCGCCAAGACCCGACGGATAGCAAACATCAGCATGTCGGCGCACCTCAACAAAAACAGCATTGAGATTCGCGTTGCGAATGTCGCCCTTGCTGGAACCATTGCCTACGACCCCGAGCAACTGATTAACCTGCGTTTGGTTGAAAAACCCGGCGTTCCAGCCATCGATCCACCAGCCTCGCAGCTCATTGGCCGCCGCCGATCCGACAATCGCAACAGCCAGAACAAACGTCAACAATGCAATGTTTACAAGTACCTTCGGGTTGATTCTGTTCAACTATACTGCCTCCTTACACCGTCAGACAAGCCCACTCGTCTGTCACTCCTAAAGCTCAGGTTACCCTCAATATTCGCCTCTGTCAATCAGCCTATATATTTGTTCGGCTGATAATCGCGTTATCATCACCCATCTGCAAGGTAAATGGATTATTCGACCAGATCAGCAATCCACAGCTCTTTTGGGATTATTGAAATATGGGATCGGCAATACTGTGGATGCCGAGCGGAAAATAAAACGGGCAGCGCAAGATACGCTGCCCGTTTTATGGATGTTGATGTTACAGGTTTATAACATCGGTCGCGAGAATCACCGGATAGAGCTTGTCTCCAACCGTCTCGCACGAGACTATTCCCGTAACAATCACTCTCTGCGCGCCTCCGGCGCTGCTGCCTGTCCATACTTTGACGCCGGCAGCACCGTCGCTGTCGGTAAGTCGGCCTCCGTCATACAGTGTGAATCCGTCAGGATTTACCGTAGACAAAGTCCCCGCTATTCGAATCAGCATTCCGATGTTGTTCAAGCCAATTCCACCGGTGATGCCGGGGCTTAGAGAGTTGAACGCCGATCCACCAATCGACGTACTGTTCATAAGCAGCGGTTTGACAACCGCGCCAGGCTCATCCGTCACGATCATCGGATCAAGGATCGCTCGCTCACCTGAGTTTGCAATGCCCATTATACCGATGACTTTGACGCTGCGGCCAGCCGCAACACTATCATCAGACTCAACCCGAATACCCGCTATGCGGTTCAGTTGCGCGATGTAGAATGCATCTGCGAACTTCGCGCTTATCGGCAGCGACGGCAGCGCCACCACCGTGTCATTCGCTTCGCCCTTGGCTTCCTGGATGCTGGCGACCTCTTTGGCCACTCGCGCCCCAGCAGATATCATCGACTCGGAAGTCAATCCGACGTTGTCGATCGCCCTGGCCGAGAAGAAGTAGGTATCGGCGAGATTCAGCGACAGGCCCGTGACCGTAGCCGTGGTAGCCGCGCCTGCATCCGTCCAGTTCTTGACCTGAGTTCCGCCTGCGGTAGTCCCGATAGCATACTCATATCGAGCTACGCCGGAGATCGTGTCAATAGCGCTCCACCAACCCTTGAGGGTGGTTGTCGAGGTAGTATACTTCTCGTCGGTAACTTCCGTCATCGATGGGGCAGTATTGTCTACCATAAACGTGGCGCTCGGCCCAGCTTCAACAGCAGCATTGCCGGCAGCGTCCACAGCGGTACCCGCAGCCAGAGAAATGCCCAATGAGCCGTCTCCAACTATATTCGACAACGTCACGGTCCGGGTTGTTGTGCCGGATCCTGTTACGGCGGCATCGGCATCCACTGCGCCGCCCATATCGACAATGACATCGGCTGCGCTCAAAGTGACGCTGTCGGCGCCGGTATAGGTGATGGTGTAAGTTACCGGACCAGTGCCGGTCATCTGAGCCGATGGTTCGCTAATGGACACTGTCGGAGGAATATTATCCACGACAACTGTCGCGCTCGGGCCTGCCGCCACAGCAGCATTGCCCGCCGTGTCGGTGGCTGTGCCCGCGGCTATCGAAATGCCGAGGCTGCCGTTGCCCGTGATGTTGGATATGGTCACAGTGCGGCTGGAGGTTCCGGAGCCGGTTACTGTTAGTGTGCCGGTTGCGGAGCCGGTCTTGTTCAGAGTTATCTTCGCTGCTGTGAGCGAGATTTCAGCTATCGCCGTATCGTCGGTGTAGTTCACTGCGAAAGTGACAGGGCCGGTATTGGTCACGCTCTTGGACGGAGCGCCGATCGTCACAGTCGGCAGAGTGAGGTCGAGCGGAGCCTTCCAGATCCATCGTGCCGCGTCGCAGCTTACGAACGCGCCTTCCGCAGATTCGTTGGTCAGCTCCAGGTAGCCCGCAGTCCCTGCCTGGAACGGCTTGTTGGAGGCGATCAAGAACCAGTCGCCCTGGTTGGCCACTGTCGAGTTCTGATTCTGGATGCTTTCCAGTTGGCCGCCGTGGTAGTGTAGGGTATACTTCGCCGCAGTGTTGCGGTTGGTGCCTTTCTGATAGAAAGCATAGACATCGTAGAATCCGGGATCGACCAGATTCGGCGTCCATTTGCAGGCGCGTGTGGCGGTCGCTTCGCCCTTATAGTATAGATAGGTCGTTCCGATTTTCGGAACCTGCTCCAGGCTCCCTGAGAGCCAATCGCCGTTGCCGGTGTTTTGCCATCCGGCGTCGAGGTTGTCGATGACATATTCGCTGATCGGGGCTTTAGTCGTGAATGTAAAGTCCGAAGATGTCGCAGTGCCGTATGTGTTAACGGATACGCACTGGAAGTGATATGTCTTGGAACTCGTCAGCCCGGTCAGGGTGATAGTATGCTCCGTCACCATCGTCGCCGAGACCCGCTGGCTGCCATAAGACGTCGTAAGGCCATAGTTGACCTTGCTATCGGACAGATTATTGGTAGTCCAAGTGATGGTCGCCGTTGTCGAGGTCGTCGCAGCTTGCACGCTGCTGATAATCGGCGGCCCAAGGGTCGTGAACGTATAATCGGGTGAAACCGATGTGCCGTTGGCATCAGATGACTTAACGCGATAGTGATACAGCGTATTTGCAGTCAATCCGCTCAAAGATTCGCTGTGGGAGGTCACGGCGGTTGTGTTTAGAATCGTCGATGAGCCATAGCCGGTAGTCTCGCCATACTCGACCTGGGTTGACGAAGCCTTGTCGGTGCTCCAGGTGATCTTGGCGGTGGTATTGGTCAAATCGCTTGCCGAGACATTGGATATCGCCGGCAGCGCCTTGGTTGTGAACGTATAATCCGTCGACATCGTCTGCCCACCGGCATTTGTCGACTTCACTCTGAAATGATACAGTGTGCTGCCGCTCAG
>JAAYKG010000158.1 GCA_012522555.1 Armatimonadota bacterium | reverse complement strand
TCAACTCGAATGGGTGCATAAATTTCAGCCAAAGGTCGCGATGCTGCTGAATATCACAAGCGATCACCTCGACCGGCACAAATCGGTTGCCAACTACGCCGCACTCAAGGCCCGAATATTCGAAAATCAAACAGCGCAAGACTTCGCCGTAGTCAATGCGGACAACCCACTCGCGGCGTCAGTGATCCCCACACTCGCCGGACGAGTTCTGCGATTTTCTACTAAATCCGAAGTGGATGAGGGTGGATTTCTCCGGGCCGATGAGCTATATATCAAAATCGATGGGCGTGAAGAGTTTATCTGCAAGAGGGACGAGATTCCTTTGATCGGCGCACACAACATAGAAAACGTGCTGGCAGCGGCCTGTGGGGCGAGATTGCTTGGTGCATCCCCGGACAGCATCCGAAACGCCGTGCTGAAGATGACTCCTGTTGAGCATAGGCTCGAGCCTGTCGCCACAATCGATGGGGTATTGTATATAAACAATTCTATGTGTACTAATCTTGACGCTGTGGTGTGTTCTATCGATGCTATCGAAAGGCCGCAGATAATTATCGCAGGCGGCAAGCTCAAGGGCGATGCTCAGGACTTTTCGCCTGTCGGAGAGGCGTTTAGCCGAAGGGCAAAACACGTGATTTTGATTGGCGATGATTCTTATGTGCTGCGCGATGCTGCAATCCGGGCCAACTTCGATAAGCTTTCTGATGTCGAATCTATGTACGATGCCGTTTACCTCGCACGCACGCTCTCAAAACCTGGGGATGTGGTCGTTTTGACCCCTGGGCTTGCAAGCTTCGATATGTTCGACAACTTCGAGCATCGCGGCACCACCTTTAAGCAAATCGTGACAGAAATGGAGCGTGGTCGGACGTGAGAAAAAAATCCGACGCAAAACCGGGCCAGATCGATTTGTGGCTGGTCTTGTTGGTGATGGTTTTGGTGATGGTCGGCATCTGGCTGGTCTACGACTCGAGTTTTGCCACAACGGTCGAATCCGCCCAGGCCAACAACGATGCGGCATACTTCGCCAAAAGGCAGGGGGTCTTCGCGCTAATCGGCCTTGTGCTTATGTATGTTGCTTCGTGGCTTCGCCTCAGTTGGCTGTCGAAGATAGCGGCTCCTTTGCTTCTTGTGTCCATTGTGTTGCTTATCGGGTTATACGGGTTCGGCACAAAGGTCAACGGCGCACTGAGATGGTATAAATTCGGCCCCCTGACCGTTCAGCCAAGCGAATTGGCCAAGCTCGCCATTGTGATTTATCTGGCAGATTTCTTTTCGCAGGGCAAAAAAATATTGCGCAATCTGGATTCCAGATGGGCAATGCCGTTGATGCTGGTGGCTGCGGTGATATGTTTGATAGCCGCTCAACCCGATCTGGGGACAGCTCTAGCTATAGTGGCGACCTGCCTTGCTATGTGGATTGCAGCGGGCGCACGAAAACGGCATATCGCGTTGGTGGTCGCCGGTATGGGCGGGCTGCTGTTGCTGCTCATCACGGTGGCTCCGTATCGCCTCGACAGGGTTAAGGTGTGGCTTGATCCATGGCATTACAGATATGATGACGGTTATCAGGTCGTCCATTCTTTGATCGCCCTCGCCAGAGGCAATATTCTCGGCTGCGGCCTGTGTGAAGGGCTGGAAAAGCTATATCTCCCTGCAACTTCGACAGATTTTATTTTTTCTACACTAGGTGAAGAAACCGGCTTGCTCGGAGGGCTTGCGCTGCTCACTCTCTTTGTGCTTTTCATATTCAAAGGATTGGATGTCGGATGCAAATCGGCCAGCGTGTATGCCGATCTACTGGCGGTCGGGATTACATCTATGATCGGCCTGCAGGCTCTTATCAACGTCGCCGTGGTCAGCTCGTTTATCCCCGCCACGGGGGTTACTCTGCCGTTTATGAGCTACGGCGGATCGTCGCTTGTTGTCACTTTGGTCTCAGTCGGGATACTGCTGGCAGTGTCGAGAACCGCCTCGAGGGCGAGTCGATGAGACGCAAAATCGTGCTAACAGGCGGGGGGACCGGCGGACATGTGTATCCCGCAATCAGTATAGCCCAGGCGTTGAAAGTGGCAAGCCCGGAGGTCGAACTACTTTACATCGGCAGTTCACACGGGCCTGAAGGTGATATAGCGCGCAAGGCAGGGCTGGAGTTTGTCCCCATCCCAAGCGGCCCACTTACGAAAAGCTTGTCTGCGCGAAATATGAACTCACTGGCTAAATTGATTGTGGGGATATTCAGAGCCAGGCGAGCGCTGAAGCAATTCAAGCCCGACGTAGTCGTCGGCACCGGCGGATATGTTACGGCCGCTATATTATCCGCACAGCGCACCCTTGGGGGCCGAATCGTCATCCACGAACAAAACGCCCGCCCCGGCCGCACCAACACACTTCTTGCCAAAATCGCAGACAAGATTTGTGTGACGTTCGATAGCTCAACAGCTTATCTGCCGGAAGGAAAAACCGAGGTAACAGGGCTCCCGATTCGCGCAGAGTTTCGATCGCTTCCCGCCAAATCGGATGCCAGGCAAAAATTAGGGCTGGATGTCGATCTATTTACCATCGTTGCCGTTGGGGGCAGCCAGGGCGCAAAAAAACCGAACGAGATAATCACTTCCGCGTGGCCTCTTGTGGATAACGAATCCACCCAATTGCTGCATCAGGTCGGCGAGCGAAATATCGAAGAAATGCGCTGCACCCTCGGCGATCCGGAGGAACATCCACGCTATCGTGTCGAAGCATATTTAGATATGCCTGCGGCTCTTGCGAGTGCGGATCTGGTGATCAGCCGAAGCGGCGGCACGGTGGCGGAGATAACAGCCGCCGGCAAGCCGAGCATTTTGTTTCCGTACCCTTATCATAAGGATCAGCACCAAAAACGCAACGCCGAGCATCTAGTCGAGCACGGCGCGGCGGTATTGTGTGATGATTTATCGACGACTCCGGCCCAACTGGCGGACATAATTTCGGATCTGCGTGGAAATCCTGATAAACTATCTGCGATGGCGCAGGCGAGCGCGGCCCTCGGCAAACCCGACGCGGCGGATAAAGTGGCGAGCATAGTGCTCAACATCGCGAAAAATTGAGTGGCAATGAACGATTATCCAAAATCTAAATATCATCTCATCGGTATAGGCGGCAGTGGCATGAGCGCTATTGCACACATACTCCATCAGCGTGGGGTTGTAGTGACAGGCTCGGACAAGCAGGAAAACGACGCTGTCCACAGATTGCGTTCCGAGGGTGTCACCATTTCGATCGGGCACAGAGCGGAAAACGTTCACGGGGCTGATGTCGTCGTATATTCTGCGGCGATACCTTCGGACAACCCCGAACTTACGGAAGCCCGCCGCCTCGAGATTTCTGCAATAGAACGCCCGGAGATGCTCGGGCGTTTGATGAAGCCATACAAACATCGGATTGCAGTCGCGGGCACTCACGGCAAAACCACTACTACTTCGATGATAGACACGATATTCGAGTGCGCGGCTCTCGACGCTACTGCGCTTATCGGCGGTGATCTCAAGAGCCTGGGCGGCAATGCAAGGCTGGGGCGCGATTCGATCATCCTCACTGAAGCATGCGAGGCATTTGGATCGTTTCTGCACCTGCACCCATCCATTGCGGTTATAACCAACATCGACGCAGATCATCTCGACTACTATAAGACTGTCGAAAATATCGAGAATGCGTTTGCGCAGTTCGTCAGCCAGGTAACTGGTGATGGTGTCGTGATTGCGTGCTGGGATGATGCGAGAGCGCGCAAGATTTGTGAGCGGAGCGGACGAAGAGTCGTGCGGTATGGCGTGGAAGGCGATCCGGATGTGATGGCTGTAGACATAAACACATCCACCCCACGGCCCTCCTACACCCTGGTTCGTAGCGGCAGGCCGCTGGGGGTGGTCAATCTTGGAGTCGTCGGCATGCATAATGTGCTGAACTCCTTGTCGGCTGCTGCGGCAGCTTTCGAGATGGGCATTGAATTTGAGGTGGTGGCTCGCGCGCTGTCCGATTTTCGAGGCGCGGGGCGGCGCTTCGAAGTGCTATATGACGACGGCAAGGTCTTAGTAGTAGACGATTATGCGCACCACCCATCGGAGATCAAAGCTACACTGTCCGCAGCCCGCTCGGCATACGACAAGCGCATAATCGCGATATTTCAGCCTCATTTATATTCGCGCACGCAGATTTTTCAGGCTGATATTGCCGAAGCGCTCTCCATCGCGGATCAGGTTATAGTCGCGCCGATTTACGCCGCCAGAGAACAACCAATCGAGGGTGTCGGCTCCGAGTCTATTATCGGCTTGATGGCGCAAAAAGGCTATAAAAACGCTCGTTACTCTGCGGACATAGACGCGCTCCCCGATGAACTAGCCGAGTCCCTCAATGACGGAGACATGGTTATAGTGCTCGGGGCAGGGGATATCCGTCGCGCCAGCGAGCGTTTAGCCGAGCTTCTATCTGCTCGCTCGATGGATTTTCCGCTGAAGTTCACAAAAAACGAGCCGATGGCGAGCCATACTACCCTCGGGGTCGGCGGGCCTGCTGATTATTATATCGAAGTGGAATCCGAAGAAGAACTCGCCGGTTTGATGAAATATATCTCATCCCATGACCTGCCCTGGATGATCCTCGGCGACGGCGCGAATCTGCTGGTTTCCGACAAGGGAATTCGTGGGGTTGTCATACGGATGCGCGGCTCCCTGACGGGCATCGAGGTCGACGGCAGCGTTATAAAGGCTGGCGGCGGGGTTGACATATCCAAAGTGGCGGATGTGGCCGCAGAGCGGTCGCTGACCGGTTTGGAGGGAGTCGGAACGGTGCCGGGCAGCGTCGGAGGGGCGATTGTCATGAACGCCGGAACCCATCGCGGCTACATAGACGCGGTCACGCGGAGTGTCACGGTTGTCAGCAGCGCCGGAGAGATACAGACCTTGTCAAAAGAGGAATGCGGCTTTACGTATCGTAACAGCCGCTTCCAGACGGATCACTCCTTGATTATTACGTCTGCTACATTTGCTTTGTCGCCTGGTGATGGTTCGGCGATAACAGAGCATTTGAGCAGTGTGCGGAAGCATCGCGCTGAGACCCAACCTAGAGGTAAGAGCGCGGGCTGTTTCTTCAAGAACCCGGCGGACAAAAGCGCTGGCAGGTTGATCGAATCTGCCGGAGCAAAGGGCCTGCGCGAGGGTGGGGCGGAAGTCTCCACTGTGCACGCTAATTTTATAATGAACACCGGCAATGCGACGGCGGCGGATTTGCGCACCCTCTCCGAACGCGTAAGAGCTATGGTGCGAGAAAAACATGGAATCGAGCTGGAATACGAGGTCAGATTGGTAGGCGAATGGTGAAGAAGCGGGTCGCTGTCCTGATGGGCGGCATATCATCGGAAAGAGACGTGTCTCTTTCCACGGGCAAACAGATACTTGAGTCTCTTGATTCAAACAAATATGATGCTTTCGGGGTCGATGCGGCGCTGCTTACCGGCAGCAGCCGAAGCGTTCTCAAGGGCGCGGATATGGAGATCGATGCGGTAAGTCAGGCCAGGGAAGCGATGGCAGCGTTAGCCGCAGTCGACAGCATAATAGGTTCGGGTTCTCATACGAAAGTCGATTGCGTTTTCATAGCGCTGCACGGCAAATATGGTGAGGATGGCACAATTCAGGGCATGTTGGAGCTTTTCGGCATACCATATACCGGCTCGGGGGTGTTGTCCAGCGCACTTGCTATGGACAAATCGATGGCCAAAAAAGTCCTGGCCGCTGACGGAATCCCTGTTCCGGATTCGGTCGATTTCACGGTTGGCGATGGCGAATGGGATCGTGGGGGTGTCGCGGAGTCGGTCGCTCGCATAGGCTATCCCGTGATGGTGAAGCCCAGCCGGCAAGGGTCGACTATAGGGATGACGAAAGTGAAATCAGCCGATATGCTCGACCAGGCTATTGAGAAAGCGGCCGTATATGACGACCAGATAGTCGTTGAGCAATTCGTCTCCGGGCCGGAATTGACCGTCAGCGTTCTGGGAAACGGCGAGGCGTATGCGCTTCCGGTAATCGAGATAATCCCAAAAAGCGAGTATTATGACTACGAATCCAAATATGCGCTGGGCGGCTCGGAGCATATTATTCCCGCCCGGCTAAGTGATTCCGACACTGCCCTGGCGCAAAAGCTCGCGGTGAAGTCTTTCAAATCCTTGGGCTGCAGTGGCATGGCTCGGGTTGATTTAATCGCCGGATCAGAAGGAATGCGCGTTCTTGAGGTGAATACTATACCAGGTATGACGCCGACCAGCCTTCTGCCTGAAGCGGCAAAAGCCGTGGGCATTTCATTTGGGCAGTTGCTGGATATGTTGATCGAGTTAGCTTGCGAGGAGGGTGAGTAGAGTTGTCAAGGACGGCAAAAACCACAAGCGTCAAAACCCGGCGAACCAGTGCTACTAGTCGAAAACGACCAAGAAATCGGCGCAAACCCAACTATTTGTTGTTGTTTTCCATTTTTGTGATGGCTTTTTTGACCGCTGGATCGATCACTTTTGCTCTCACAAATCCGAGGATGAACATTACTTCGGTCGAGATCAAAGGCGCGAAATTGGCAGATGCCAAGGCGATCGAAAAAATCACCGGCGCGGCAGTCGGATCTAATATAGTTCTATTCCGCAAGGCTTCAATGTTGCGAAAAATCGCCGACCACAACGAAGTGCAGTTCGTTAAAATGGGGCGGAAATATCCAAATAAACTTTGGGTGAGAGTCTGGGAACGGGAGCCATGTGCGGCTATAATCAACGACGGTCACTGGTATCTCATTCAATCAGATGGTTTTGTGTTTCATAAAACTTCTGCAGTTCCAAAAGGCGCTCCGATGGTTCATCTTGCAACGGCAACACCCCTTAAGCCTGGCCAGCGCTGCCAATCCCCGGCTGTTAGCAGCGTTTTGCAGATAATCCGGATAGCCGCCCAGCACCAGACTGAATTTCGCAAGATTATCGTTGACCAGTTCGGTGATATATGCTTAAATATGGACAGCGATTTATGCGTTAAGCTGGGTCAGCCGGACGAGATTGCACGAAAAATGTCATTATTGCGACATGCGCTGCTGGAAAGGCCGTCGATTGCTCGCGAAGGGGAGTATATCGACCTAAGCTGCCCTTCCGCGCCCGTGTGGAAACGTAAGGCGACCCTGCTGACTGCGTCTTAGCGGGAGAAAAATGTCGACATTAGCGCCACCGGTGCGTGGCAAAGCCTGGCTCTGGCAAATAACTGCGCTTTGTATTGTCCTTGGTATGTTGCTTGCGTTGTCACTCAAAACCCAACGCCAGGCGATAGAGAGCAACGAACCCGCACGCCCCGTCGCGCTGCGAAAGGCGTATCGGATTCTAAAACAACAAAATATCGATCTCGAAAAAGAGCTGACGGAAAATAAAACCAGGATCGAAAAGCTCGTCAAAGAGCAGGCCAACAAGATCGGCGGAACCCAGGAAATCGAGCGCGTACTCGACGAGACAAAAATGGCCGCCGGGACCGTGGCTGTTCAGGGGCCAGGGGTTATTGTGCTGCTGCACGACAGCCCTAAGAGAAACCCGTCCGAAACCCGCCAGGACGTCGTAAACGACTATATTATCCATGATTCGGACATACGGGGAATCGTAAACGAGCTGTTTGCCTCCGGTGCGGAGGCTATTTCTCTGAACGGACAACGCTTGGTGGCGACGTCGTCCATTCGCTGCGTGGGGCCGGTAGTGCTGGTCAACTCCACCCAGATTGCTCCCCCGTTTGTCATTAAAGCGATTGGCAAGCCAGAGACCCTTGAAAACGGGTTGAAAATACCCGGAGGAGTGGCGGATGGGTTGATCTTGCTCGATATGATCGAGATAACTAGACAGCCCAATATTGTAGTGCCGGCTTTTACTGGCAGTACTCGATATAAATATGCAGTGCCCAGCAAAAATGCTCAATAGCCCATCCGGCAGTTGAAGTCTTTGGAATTCTTTTCCAATGGCGGAAGGGAAGGCTGCTGGCGGCAAATAACTATATCTGATACTATAAATCTTCGGAGTTTTGAATGCTTTGGCTGCCCATTTTAGGGCTGATAATTGGGTTTTCCATCTACTGGCTGCCGCTTCGGCTTCCTCCGGATTATGCCAGCTATCTGTCGCTTGCCACTCTTGCGGGAGTCGATTCGATCTTTGGGGGGATCAGAGCTGGAATCGAAGGCAAATTCCACGATGACATCTTTATCTCAGGATTTGTGTCGAACACAGTTCTGGCGGCTCTTCTTGCATTTCTAGGTGACAAGATCGGGGTTGATTTGTGGCTTGCGGCCGTGGTGGCTCTCGGCGGCAGGGTGTTTCTGAACCTGTCACTTATCCGCCGATATTGGCTCACTCAGACGGCAATGAGCAGAAAGCGCGAGGGCTAATTTGAACCGAAAAGAATATATTGCCGGTCTCGATATAGGGACTACAAAAACATGCTGTGTGTTGGCTGATGTTGATCTGGCCTCAAGCGCTATCGAAATTCTCGGCGCCGGTCTGGCTCCGTCCGAAGGCGTCCGAAAGGGCGTCGTCGTCGACCTGGACTCGACCACCCAGTCCATCCGAGCCGCTGTCGACGATGCTCAAAAACAGGCAGGCAATATACAAATAAGGACAGTTGTGGTCGGAGTGACCGGCGAGCATGTATCATCCCTCAACAGCCGGGGAGTGATAGCTATTGCATCGGAGGACAACGAAATCTCAAGCCTCGACGTCGAGCGTGTGGTGGAGGCATCAAGGGTGATAGTGTTGCCGCCGGAGCGCGAAATCATACACTCGATCCCTCGCGGATTCATTGTCGATGGACAGGATGGGATCAAAGATCCGGTCGGAATGTTTGGCGGCAGACTTGAGGTCGAAACGCATATAGTCACCGGCTCGACGGCGTTTTTGGATAACGTCGTCAAATGTGTCCAGCAGGCTGATCTGGCCATCGACCGAGAGGTGCTCGAGCAGATAGCGACGGGCATAGCTACTGTGCAGGATGCCGAAAGGGATTTGGGGGTTGCGCTGATAGACATTGGCGGCGGGACGACTAATGTCGCGTTATTTATTGATGGGGTAATACTCTACACTGCGGCTCTCCCAATCGGCGGCAGCCACGTGACCAAGGATATCGCCGTTGGTTTGCGAAGCTCTGCCGAGGAAGCCGAGCGCGTCAAAATCGAGTATGGCTGTGCGTCGATGGACATGGTTGGCGAGGACGAGTTGTTCCAGGTATCCAGACTGAGTGCGGATGAACCGAGCGAGCTGCCTCGGAGTTTGCTGGCAAGCATCATCGAGCCGCGAATGGAGGAAATTTTCGAGAAAATCCGCGAGGAGCTTATAAAATCCGGTTATCAGGGCATGCTCCCGGGTGGAGCGGTCATCACCGGTGGAGGAGCTATACTTCCCGGCGTCGTAGATATGGCCGAAAAATTATTGTCGATGCCGGTCCGGCTCGGGCTGCCTCGCGGCGTAGGCGGGCAGATCGATTCAGTGAATACTCCGATTCATACCACCGCTGTTGGGCTGGCAATGTATGCCGCAAAACAGCATTTAGACTTGCGGAGCAAGCAGAAAACCGCTAAACTAAAGGGTGGGTTGCGGGGACTCTTTAAGTTGTTCACAAGACGAGACCAGTAGTGGTCTAACTAAGCAATTATATCGTGTTAATCGCGTGAGAGGAGCTTGCGAGAGATGGGAAACGGTGGTTCTGATTATTACGCAAAGATAAAAGTGATCGGTGTCGGCGGAGGTGGGATGAACGCCGTCAATCGAATGATAGACGCTGGGGTGTCGGGTGTCGATTTTATGGCGATGAACACCGATACCCAGGTGCTTGGTATGTCCGATGCCAAAAGCAAGCTCCAGCTTGGCGGCAGCCTGACCAGAGGGCTGGGCGCCGGGGGCAATCCTGAGGTCGGGCGTGCATCCGCCGAGGAAAGTCGGCCGGAGATCCGCAGGCTTCTCGAGGGCGCGGATATGGTCTTTATAGCTGCTGGAATGGGCGGCGGGACTGGAACCGGAGCGGCGCCGGTAATCGCCGAACTATCCAAAGAATTGGGCGCGCTAACTGTCGCGGTTGTCACCAAGCCGTTCACTTTCGAGGGGCCAAAGCGAGGACTTGTGGCCGAGGCAGGCACCAACGAACTAAAGGATCGTGTCGATACCCTTATCACCATACCCAACGATCGCTTGCTGAGCGTCGTCGAAAAGCGCGCGACGCTAGTTGACGCGTTCAAAGTGGCTGACGATGTTGTCCGACAGGGAGTGCAGGGTATCTCCGATATCATCACCATCCCCGGAATGATCAACGTTGACTTTGCCGACGTCAAAACCATAATGGAAAACCAGGGAACCGCTTTGATGGGCATCGGCCAGGGATCTGGTGACGACAAGGCGGTTAAAGCGGCCGAAATGGCATGCGCCAGCCCACTGCTGGAGACAACGATCGACGGCGCGCGCGGCGTTCTGATTAACATCACAGGCGGCGTAGATCTGACATTGACTGAAGTTTATGAAGCTGCCGACATCATCTATAAGGCCTGCGATGCGGACAATGTTAACGTCATATTCGGCACCGTTGTAGATGAGTCCCTGAACAACGAAGTACGAATTACAGTGCTTGCTACCGGCTTTGATGCTGCCGAACGAACGCCCCAGCCCATACTCACCAGAGCGGCGACGGCGGCTGGGCAAGGCGGGTCGCAGAGAAACTCTGACGCGACTGTCACATCAGAGTCCAGTCATCCATCCGAAGTAGAGTTAGATATTCCGGCGTTTTTGCGGAGAAGATAGAAATAGCATATCCGTATATTTAACAGGGGCGTGAAGGACAGAAAAGCGGGCCTTTTCTATCCCCACGCCTTTGTTTTTTGAACGGATATCAAGGATAGCCTTCAGTGAGTAACTTGTTCACAATAGCTTATTGGTCAACTTTCTGGCGTGGTCACGCTGAGAGAATTCTTGTAGCGACCATCAAAATCGCGGTCATAGTTACGGCCTATCTGATCTTGCGCTTTTTGATTCGCAGGGTGATAGGCGGGCTTCTTAAGTCCTCTTTGGCAAGGCTGGACGGGGAGATGCTGCATGCCAGAAGAGCGCGTTTGCATGCTTTGCGAAGTATGATCGGCAGTGCGATCGGTTTCATATTGGGTTTTTTGGCTGCAATTATGATCCTGCAAGCCGCCGGGATTAACATAGTTCCGTTATTGACCACTGCCAGTATCGCGGGTCTCGCCATAGGATTCGGCGCACAAAAGCTGGTGCGCGACGTTATTTCCGGCTTCTTTATCCTGATCGAAGACCAGTACGGCATCGGCGATTATGTAACCATTGGATTGGTGACGGGCGTTGTTGAGGACTTGCAAATACGCACGACTCGCATCCGAGATGCGGTCGGTAAACTATATACATTGAGTAATGGGGACATAACCCAGGTTTGCAACCAGTCTCGGGGGGATCTGCTCCTATCTGTCGATTATGCGATAGCCGCCTCAGCTGATATCGACAAGGCAAGAAGTGTGCTTATGGCCGTAGCCAAATCTGTTGCTGATGAGTTTCCTGACGATATCAACGAGCCGATGGTCTGCGGGGGGTTGGTGCAAATCAGCGCGGCTTCAAACGTGGTTCGCGTCACCGGCACAGTGTCCGCAAGCGCTCAAGAAGCGATACGTTTCGAACTCAATGCTCGGGCGCAGGTGGCGTTATCCGAAAACGACATCGCGGTTGTATAGACAAATATGAACGGGTTTGTCGATTGCGACAAACCCGCTAATGGCCAATCAAAGTCACGGTCGCGACCGCACTAAGCCCGGCCGAACAACCTTCTCAGCGATTCCCACACATCCGCCCAAACTCCGGGTTTAGGGGGTGTGCTCGGCACTACCTCTTCTACGAATAGGGAATCATCGACGGAGCCGTAACGTTCGGCCACCTGCCTGATCGCGTCGCGAACCGTCTCCTTATCCCTATAGAACCACCCGTTCCATCCGCAGACATGGCATTGTGCATTGTCCGCCGGGTTGAGCGCGTCGCAGAGGCCGCAGACTTTGAAGTCCCGTTCACTATGTCCTGTTTTTTCGGGGCCTCTGTCTTGCCAGTGCATTGCAGTACACCTTCTACGCGCGCTATTAACGGCTTTCACCGTCATGATAATTGTCCCCTAGGCTCTTTTCGCGCAAACTACGCGATCGGCCATCAAGCCCGCATAATAATAAAGTCACATTGCCGACCAAGCTTAGACTTGAGTTAAATAAACCATTACTCTATAATGGAGTAGTGCGACGGCGATAATATAGTACTTGTGGTGGACAAAAAATTGTGGCACGGGAACTATTAGCGGCCGATCAGCGTACATAAATCTAGGAACAGAGGTGGAGGTCCCTGGTGGAACTTGTAGACACCGTTATTGAGGGGGCACAGGATAAAGACAGACGAGAGTTTGATCGGCTTGTGGAACGCTATCACAAGCAGGCGTATAACGTCGCGTATCGAATGGCAGGCAATCACGCTGATGCGGAAGACTTGACCCAGGAAGCATTCATTCGAGCATTCAGATTTTTTGGTCAATACCGCAGGGAACTTCCTTTTGATAGTTGGTTGTATAAGATTATGTCTAACGTTTTTATCGACCGACTGAGGAGAAAACCCAAAGCGAAGATCAGGTCGCTGGACCAGCCGATACAGACCTCCGAAGGTGAGGTTGAGTTCGATGTTGCCGACCCGACCTCAGGGCCGGAGGACGCTGTCCTGGCAATGGAAGTGGATAGCCGCATACAAGCGGCTTTAGACAAGCTGCCCGAGGCGTTTCGGATGACCGTGATTTATGCCGATATTGAGGGTCTTTCGTATGAAGAGATCGCCGAGGCTACGAACACAAATATCGGCACTGTGAGATCCCGGCTTCATCGTGGAAGACGTCTTTTAAGGGATAAGCTCAAAAAGTATGAACATCAGTTGATATAGGGCAGGTGTAATACTATGAATTGCCGTCGCGTCGTGAATCTAATTTCGGCCTATGTGGATGGCGAACTAACAGGTGTGGAGATGCTGGATATACGAAGGCATCTCGGTGAGTGTCCCGATTGCATGGAAGAATACGAATCACTGCGGGCCACTAAAATGATGGTGGCACGTCTCGGTGTGATCGCGCCGAGGCCTGATTTTGCGGCCAACCTGGTGTTGACACTCAATCAGACCAGCATTCCGTCGCATCAAAAACTACTAACACAAATCTACAATTA
The DNA here is from genome assembly GCA_012522555.1 of Armatimonadota bacterium. Lineage (GTDB taxonomy): Bacteria > Armatimonadota > UBA5829 > UBA5829 > UBA5829 > DTKD01. Next base: position 42,581 of record JAAYKG010000158.1, on the reverse strand, counting down.
TGCCGGGCGCAAGCTCAGCCCGGTCGTGGCGGCGCTGGCGGTGTTTGGGGTTGCCCTGGCGCTGTTGACTGTGGGTGGGCAGGATAAGTTTACTCCCAATACGGACGTGGTGGTAGCCAATGCTCCACTCAGCTTGCACAGCCAGGAGATTTCTTTTGTGCCGGAGATTCCGGACAATGTGATGTATTCACACTCTCGGCCGCTGGTTTTGGCAAATGAATCCGCGCAGGGATCGCTTCGATTCGCGGGCATCAGTTTTCGGTAGACCGAAACACGTTTGGCGTCATAAGACGATGCGCCAGACAAAACCTCGGGCGCACCAGCTCCGGGCTTTGTCTGGCGTTTTGCTCACTTATGGAGTGGAACGGTGGAAAGTTCAGCTTCGTCAAAGTAGCCGTACCAAGCGATAGCTTTCGACAATAAAACTATGACGTATCAGGAGGAATAGACGAGCGATGCTATCTTACTTGAAATCAAAAATGAAGAACCCCAGCCTCGTGCTGGTGTGTATTCTCAGTTTAGCGCTTGGGTTCTCCCTCGCCGCGCATTTCTACAACACGGGCGGCACTGCAATCGCAGCTCCGCCAAAAGACCTCACCACATCCAACTGGCGCACTGCATTCGCCGACATTGCCGATAAACTGGCCCCCAGCGTAGTGTTCATTACCAGCGAAAAGGATGTTACCTATCAGGCCATCGACCCTTTCGAGGGCTTTGGTTTTGGCTGGCCGTTCGGCAATCAGCCCAGACGAGCCCCAAAAACGGAAAAGCAAACACAAAAAGCCACAGGAACGGGATTTGTCGTACGCTCTGATGGTTATATTCTAACAAATAACCACGTTGTGGCCGGTGCGGATAGAGTCACCGTCAAGCTGGCCGATGGTCGAGACTTCAAGGGCAAGGTCTTTCTCGACCCCAGAACCGATCTCGCGTTAATAAAGATCGAGGCTGGTAATCTTCCTGCCGTCTCCTTTGCGGATTCCGACAAGGTGCAGGTTGGAGAATGGGCCATCGCCATAGGCAACCCGTTCGGCCTGCGCAATACGGTCACTGTGGGCGTGGTGAGCGCGCTCAGGAGAGAGGCTGACTCCAGCGCGGATAACGGCCTGGACTATCCCGAGGCAATCCAGACCGACGCGGCCATTAATCCGGGCAACTCCGGCGGGCCGCTTGTTGATGTGGATGGCAAGGTTATCGGCATCAACTTTATGATCTATTCCAGCACCAGGCAGAGCGCTGGTATCGGGTTCGCGATTCCGGCGAACAGCGCAAAGTTTGTTATGGATCAGTTAATAACCAAGGGCAAAGTTGTCAGAGGCTATCTGGGATTGATGCCGGTGGACCTTAGCCCAGTTAAGGCCCAGGTTTATGGGGCCAATAAGGGCGCTTTGGTTGAGAGTGTCGAGCCGGATTCTCCGGCTGCTAAGGCTGGGATTCAGGTCGCCGATGTTATAACAAAGATCGATGGCAAAACCGTGGACACAGCGCTGGACCTGCGCCGTTTGACCCAAGCCGTCTCCCCAGGCTCATCCGTTACGTTGACTGTGGTCAGAGACAAGGCGGAGAAGACGATCAGCGTCAAGCTCGGCGAGGCTCCGAGTGGAGCTGAGACGGCAAAGGGCGAGACCGGCGGTAAACTGGGGCTTTCTGTCGAAAACCTCAACGAGCAAAAGGCGAGATCGCTGGGTATTCCGAAGACTACGGGTGTTGTGGTCAGCGCGGTGGAGCAGGGCGGCGCCGCGGATAGAGCCGGCATCCAAGCCAAAGATGTCATCACGAGGGTCAACAACACAACCATCACGAACGTTGCGAGCTTCAACAATGCGATAAGCAAACTTAAAGCCGATGACACGGCAGTGATGGTGATCCATCGAGGCGGTAACAGCGCCATAATCGAAGTGCCGCTGGAATAGCTGGCTCGAAAAGAGTAGAATAGAGAGACACGAAAACATCAGGCGGCGATCGCAGATCGCCGCCTTGATATAAACGGCCCGCCAAGAGCCGAACGCTTACAAGTCGCAGCTTATTAAATGCCAATAATACGACCGACCTATGCGGAGATTGATCTTTCCGCGATTAGAGACAACATTAAAGCTATTCAAGCCAAAGTCGGGCGCAATGTCGCAATCATGCCGGCGGTTAAGGCCAACGCATATGGTCATGGGGTTGTCGAAGTGAGTAAGGCGTGCGTCGAGGCTGGCGCATCGGTTTTGGGGGTTGCCACTCCCGAGGAGGGTATCCAGCTTCGCGAGGCCGGGTTCGATCAACCGATTTTGATCTTGGGCTGCTCGACTAACGACGCTGTCGGCGAAATAGTCAGTTATGATCTTATGAGCACCGTGTGCGACATCGGTTTCGCTCGCGCTCTGTCCCACGCCGCCGAGTCTCACACAAAAAAGGCAGCCGTCCATATTAAGGTCGATACGGGAATGGGCAGGATCGGGGTGCGGCCTGAAGACGCTTTGGGCTTTGCCCGCATGCTTCGATTGCTGCCTGATCTGCATATAGACGGTATCTTCACCCATTTTCCGTGTTCAGACGAACCCGATCGCTCTTTCAGTTTGCTGCAAATAGCTGCATTCACTAAGGCGCTCAGTGCGCTGAGGAGCAATTCGATCAATATTCCAACCATCCACATGGCCAACAGCGCAGGGGTGCTGGCTTTCCCGGAATCGCATTTCAACGCCGTCCGACCTGGCATCGCTATTTATGGCAGCGATCCGTGCGAGCATGTTCCCCACAATGTACCATTGCGCGAGGCTATGACTCTCAAGACCCACATAGTCTTCATCAAAGACGCCCAAGCAAAGGAAACTATCGGTTACGGCCGCACCCATTGCCTCAGCCGACCGTCAAAGATCGCGACCCTGCCGATCGGATACGCCGACGGCTATCAGCGCGCCCTCTCGAATTGCGGTGAAGCGGCGGTACGAGGCTGCCGAGTGGGCATCGTGGGCAGGGTCTGCATGGATCAGATTATGATAGATGTCACCGATGTCGATGATGTCGCGACAGGGGACGAGGTTATACTTCTCGGCGGCGGCTATGACTATCTCAGCGCAAATGCCGTAGCGGCTAAGGCCCATACAATTAGCGACGAAACATATTGCGCCATCACCGACCGAGTCCCGAGGGTATATATAAATGCATGATAGAGTCTTCGTGAACCAGGGGCGTGTCTGATGAAGATCGCTGTAATGGGTGCAGGCAGTTGGGGAACGGCGCTGGCTTTGCTGCTAGGCAAAAAAGGCTGTTCGGTGACTTTATGGGCGCGGAGAGAACCTCTGGCTCAATCTATTGAGCGTCAGCGTGAGAACGTGCAATATTTGCCCAAAATTGAACTGCCAGATACCATCACCCCCACGTCTGATATATCCGAAGCGCTCACAGATGCCGACACCGTTGTGCTGGCGATTCCCAGCGCCGGGGTTCGTGAGGTGCTGTCTCTTATCAAAAATAAGCTCCGGCCGGGCGCGCTTCTTGTGCATGCCGGAAAAGGGCTGGAGAGCGGGACGGGGCTTCGTGGTTCCGAGGTGATTCGCGAAATGTTAGGAGAAGAGGCCGGTTGTTGTTGTGTAGCGCTGTCCGGGCCGAATCTCGCAGTCGAACTCGCAAACGATATACCAACCGCAACCGTGGTAGCATCGCGCAATCCGGACAGTGCCGCTCGCGCTCAAGAGTTATTCTCATCGCCGAGTTTGAGGCTATATCGAAACCGCGACATCACGGGAGTCGAGTTGGGTGGCGCGCTCAAAAACGTGCTCGCGATCGGGGCTGGGATATCAGACGGGCTTGGCTATGGTGACAATACCAAGGCGACGCTGGTCACTCGCGGCCTGGTGGAGATGATCCGGCTGGGGGTCATGCTTGGCGCCGACGAAAAGACTTTTATTGGCCTGTCGGGTTTTGGAGATTTGATGGCAACTTGCGCAAGCGGGCTATCACGCAACCTGCGCCTTGGCCGAATGCTGGGGCAGGGGATCGGATTAGATGAGAGTCTTCGTGCGCTCGGTCAGGTTGCTGAAGGGATGCCGACTTGCAAAGCCGCTTATCTACTCAGCGCAAAACTTGGCGTCTCCGCACCGATCATTCAACAGATACACGGAGTGCTCTTTGAAGGAAAATCCCCAAAAACTGCTGTTATGGAGCTAATGACACGAGACTACCGCGACGAACTTGCCTAGCCTCATACGCTTCCTCTCAAAACCCTGTTAATAATACCGGGAACGCAAATATTTTCAATATCGTATATTAATCGACTATCGATTTAGGGTAATTATCACTAAGGATGTGCTTGCGATTTGTGCAGGCGGCTTCCTATATTTTGCGCGACTGCAGCGAGCGGCCCGGATGCAGCGGGCTTAGCAGTAGAAAGAGAGCAATAACATGCGTTGCAGCAGATGCGGAAAAGAGATACATCACGTGCCCGAACACCTCGCCGGCATGGCGGAGTGGGTGTGTCGAGAATGTACCAACACGGCTCCCAAACGTGAGGCGTTGCAGATGAGCGAGGAGATAAATCAGAAACGATTGGCTTCTCGAGGAGGCAGGAAAGCCGCGTAACGAGCTATTCAAGATCAGAGCTATCGAGCCCGCCCACAACCAGGCGGGCTCGACTGTTTTGTGAGATTGGTATCTACAGCAGGCTCAAGTCGGCGATCAGCGGCAGGTGATCGGAGGCCATGGTTTTTATTACATCGGTCCCCAACACCTTGATCGTCGGATCCGGCAGTATGAAGTCGATTCGTTTATGTGGGTTTCCCGCATCGAAAGTCATCGGCCCATCGGCATCAGCGTCAAACAACCCTGTCGCGCTGAGCAGTTCAGTAATTGGCTGATCCTTAGCAGTAGCATTCAAATCTCCACACGCCACTTTCGCGGTCTTGGCGGAGTTGATCCAGCCCGCCATCTCTTTGGCTTGCTGCACTCTTTCGTCATTGCTCAAGCCAAAGTGGGTGCAAAATATAGTCAATGGGCCCTCCGGAGCGCGCACCCCCACCTCGAGCACCCCTCGCTGCTCTCCCGTGCTCGTCAGGATGTGAGATCGGGTGTGTTCAATATCGAGTGTCGTTAAAATGGCATTGCCCAGCCCCCCGACACCCTCGCGATAATTCACTTGAAATGCTGCTCGCATATTGAGCAGCTTCGCCAGTTCAATCGGCTGATCTCCGAGTTTGGAGACCTTGCGAAGCGTATGGACTTCTTGCAGGCACACAACCCGCGCATTGGCATTGCGTATAACTTCGGCTATACGCTCGACGCTGAGTGCGTTGTCCATCCCAATCGCGCCGCGTATGTTGTAGGTCATTATTCGTATCATAAATAGCCCTCCACTTATAGCTAATACGCCTTGCAGCTCAATCCCTTCACAAATCATCACAGGCGGCAGCAGGCATCGCCGACCGCCGCCGAAGTAGTGTTATTTTGACTCCAGCCCGCTCAGACCGATAAGTGTCGGCCCAGCCTCAGTGCGAAGCGTGGAGAACTCGACCGAGCTGATCGTCTTTTGTGGATGCGGGTTGTCCCATTGCACGCGGGACAGCGATACTCGTTGATTTTCTTTAGTGCGCCCGCCCCAGACCTTCTCGGCCCCGCCGATTGATCTCATATCGAGCCACGATATGATGTTAGCCCCATAAAACAGGTCTATCGTCTCGGATGTCCCATCGAAATAGTGTACTTTGTATGCGCCTATCTTCCGATTGCTTTGATCCGTCCAGGCACACGTGTGCAAAAACAGCAGCGCATCAGCTTTTCGATCGATCGAAATATTCACCATATCCGGATAGATTCTGTCGTCTAACGAGCTTGCCAACCTGATCGCAGATGGCTTCGTGTTGTCGGGCGCCAGCTTGTAGAGATCCCCCCTCAGTCGAGTCTCTCCGGTCGGGGCCTCCGACAGATCGTGCTCGGGTCCCAACCCCAGCCATCCCGTAAACTGGGAGTTATCCGCCAGGCTGACGTTATAAGCCTTCGATAAATCCACTGTGAAGCCAGGTTTATCGACAGCCGCAAGAGATTTAGGGTTCCATTGTCGGCGGAACTCTTCATCAGCGTTATATGGCAGATGGTCAAGGTCGGTTTTGCCGTTGTTCCAGGCATATTCCGCCGCCAAGACGAACGCCGAGAATTGCTTGAAGCTCTCTCGCAGGTTGCTTTCGGCGCTTTTGAACCCAGCCCAGGTTGTCTGCAACAAGCCCATCGCACCCACATTTTTGGCCTGCTGCGCGAACTGTTCGATATTGACGTGAGTATCCCACGTCGCAGCTATCACATCGTGGCCCTCATCCATAAACAGCTTCAGCGATTTATACTCTTCAGCTTGAGCCGGGGCATAGTGCCAATCTGTGATGACAATGTCTTTCGGCAGTTGATCGCGAATCCACTTCGCGGTTTTCGCATCGGCCGCATTGGTGGCGTCGGGACTGTCTCCTTTAGCCAGCAGCATATCCCCCCACATCATCACCCTCGCGCCATATTTGGAGAGATGCTCCCGCACTTTGAGGGTGTCATCGACGAATATCTGCTCGGCGCTGCGTTTTTTGCACTCCTCGTGGCGCGGGAACCCGCCCGGCTCTTCCACCTCATCGTGTCCTATATGCACATATCGAGGATTATCGAAGAGCTTTACGGTCTCATCATAAAACTTGAATATGTAGGGGTAAGTGCGCGGATTAGTTGGGCAATACGCATACGGCCGATCGGGGTTCTCGGCGATATCCCTGTTTTTGCCCGTCATAAATAGCCAATCGCAATGCCCCAGCGATTGCAGCAGAGGATTGATCTCGATGAAGCTTTCCTTGGCATACTCGATTTCTTCTTTGATTTCGGACTGATCCTGCGCCCAAGGAACCGCAATCGTCGGATCCGTATCCCACTTCAAGAAATCGACCTCCAGTATGATGTTGTTCATCTTGTATCGAGCCAGAATGCGGTCGATCAGCTTTTTATGGAAGCCCAGCGCCTCATTCGACGTGAAGAGATGCACCCCTCGGAAAGGCAGGCTCGGCCAGTCGTTGATCTCGCAGCCGTGAATCACCACTCCCTTTGCGTCTGAACTGAGCAGTTGTTTAAGGGTCTGCATGCCATAGTATGAGCCTCGCTGGTCATGACCAAGAACCAGTACACAAGAGGGAGTCACCTTAAGCGCATAGCCTTCAGCTTTCAAAGGCGCCGAGACGCCTTCTTGTGCCGCGGCTGAAGCCAAAAGTCTGTTACTTGCAGCCTCCCCCACCAAAATTGCAGGCGCGTTGCCTGCTTCTCGCTCGCGCACGATTTTAGGTTGGAATCCATAAAGCAGACCGACTTCTTCGGCAAAAGTCCTCGCTCCGCGCAAATCCGACCGCTTCGCCGAGTCTGCCACAACTATTCTTGTATTCGCGGTCAACATAAAAGGCTGTTGGGTCAGCTTAATCTGCTGAGGCTCTGGTATCACAAAGACAGGCCCATATTGCGCCAGTCGCAAATCATTGTCCTGCTCGATTTTTGTTGAGGCAGTAGGCGGTTTCACGGCTGCGGGTTTGGAGTGCGGCTGCATGGTGATGACCACTTTATGAGTATATTCTTTGCCGAAATCCATATGCCAGTTCGTTCCGCACCAAAAAAACGGGATGTCGTCGATCTCGTGATATGCGTTCATTCGGTAGTCTATCGCGGTCAGGCTGCCGACATTGCCGCTGGTCTCGATTTTCATCTTGCCGATTCGGGTATCGATCACAAGCTCTGTGAACGGGTTTGGGGTCAATGGTTGCGTCCAGGAATCTGAACTGGTCGCTCGAATCGGCACTATCCCCTTGACCGATTCACCCGTGTTGGTAACCGCCGTATAAGGCCGCCCCAGAATCGGGGCTGCGCACATCTTGGCAAAGCCATATTCCATGTCGGCGTCCTTGATATCTTGCAGCAATTTGCATTTTAGCTCGACGACAAGCTCATCTCCACGCACTGCAATTCGCTGGGTTCCCTCGAAGTATTCGGATCGATGAGAAAGAACAGCTTCTTTGCCGCCATCGACATCGCGAACCTCGATCGGGCCTTTCAGTTGATTAAACCCATAGTAGTGCTTGTTCCAGGCCGGGTTGTGGAGCCACATTGTAGAATTGCGGATGACTCGAACCCCGTCATACCACACCGCTAGGCCATCTGCGCCACAATTAAAATTGGCGCTGAATTTGCCCGACTTAAGATCACAAAAATAACGATCAGCCGAACAACTCACCGCCGTGCTAATCATCAAAATCGCTAGTGCAATAAAGCTCACGCCATTCATCATGCATCCTCCAATAAATACCGCACCCCCATTATAACCCGAACCATAAGAAGCGCAAAGTTACTAATGATCTGCTGGCCGAAAAGTAGCTTCACTTATGCCGATTGACACCTGTCTAGTATAAATGATACATTCTAGCTGAGGTTAGAGAAGGGATTTTGCTGTGAGCGATCTGCTGGGCAACCTGGAAGCCTATATACGAACCCTGCCTGCAGTCGATGTCAGAGTGACCTTGAGCCACTCCCCACTCGCCGACGAAACGCCTATGAGAGCCGAGTCCGAAGTGATCCCGGGCGGGCGTGAGCTGGCTGAGGAGTGCGGCATAATGGCAATCGACGTCGGCGGAGCGTGCAAGGGCGAGTTTTGCTGTTTTATGGACGGCATGCAGCGCCCCCGCGGCCCAATCTACGTCAATTCGCCTGTTCCGATCCTTTATGGATATGTTGCCGCCGCGATTCGCGTGAGAGGCTCCGATAGGCGGATGCGCACTTTGCCCGGCTTCCACAAGGTCGATGAATCCCTCTATTTTTCGGTGGGGATGGCCGAGCGTTACGGATTGACGATCAGCGGCGTTAAAATCGTGGACACAAGCGACTCTGACACCATCGAGCATCCGATAGCTCTAGCGCAGGTTGCCTACGACAAGATAAGCACGATTCGCGGCGCATTAGAAAGCGAACTAGCCGCAAAATGGGTCGATCAAAACAAAGGGCCTGGCTGGCTGTTGGTCGATGGCTCCCTTCAATCAGACTATGGTGAGGCAAATGTCGTTGGCGTCACCAAAAGCCACGGCACGCAATATCTGACTTGGGATGAGCAGCGGGTTGTGCTCTCGATGAAGGTAGGTGAGCGAAGCGGAGCCTTTATTCCCCTTGTTCACGGAAGGCGCAGGCCGGTTTATAGCTGGTATTTGCGGATGCACCCAAGCGAAGGCAAGGATCCATATTTCGGTCTTATTCGAGTGGAAGCTCCCCGTTCCGCCCGCGCCCTTGCGATGATCGATGACATTTCGCGCTGGATACTGGCCGAGCGCGCCCCTTTGAGCCTGCCTGATTCGAGGTGGGACAAGATGATCTACCCCATTCGCGACTGCGAATTATATATGAAAAGCCTTGCACCGTCACATACCAGCCTGGATGCGAGGCTGTTTCGGTTGAGTGAAATATCGCGGAGTCGAGAAGGCTGATATCTCGAGCGCCAATAGAGGTGAACATGGAAAACGGACTACAGCAGATTGGCCGCGTAGTAGCGACGGAGGCGAAACCCAGCACGGCCTACAGCTTCAGCTTCTGGACGGCGGATGATTCAAAGGTCGGAATCGGAACGCTGGTAGTTGTTGTTACCGAAAAAGTCGAAGTGTTTGGAGTTGTTGTGGAAGGTTTTGGGTTTACCGACCTTGGCTCGCCGCTTCACGATTATATTGGGGCGGAGGGTGACCCGCAAGCCGAACCGCCTACTATTCGGCCGGAAATAAAGCTATATTCCGCGGCGGTGTTAAGGGTTGAGCCTGAGGAGCCTCTCCAGCCCGTTCCCATCGGGCCGGTATTTTTGGCGGACGATGCTGCTGTCGCTCGTGCGCTGCGAATGGATGCCTATGTTGGCAGATCAGAAATACCCGTCGGTCTATATCAAAACGGCGATCTGCTCGCTCCCGTATATTTAGATTCGGAGTTTTTGTTGGGCCCGGAGGCGGCTCATTTGAACATTACCGGGGTATCCGGCCTGGCGACAAAGACGAGTTCGATCGAATTCATACTGCAAAGCATTTTTGCGAGTTTCCGCGAGGATGTGGCTGTTGTGTGTTTCAATGTCAAGGGCTGTGATATGCTGTTTTTAGACTTCCCCGCAAGTGCGCCTGAAGGGTATAAGTATGAAAAAAAATACTTAGACAATAATATACAAACCATCACCCCGGAAGATGCGGAGAAGTATGAAAAGCTCCAAGTTCCGTGCGAGCCTTTCGCCAACGTAAACTACTACGCTCCCTATAAGCCTGATCGTGTAAACTTGAACACTCTGCGCACCCATCCCGACCTCATCGGCAGCGTCAAACCTCTATCGTGGGGCCTTAAAGACATCCTGGAATATACCGAGGTTGTCCTCAATCGAGATGATGTCGATGCGAAGGCCGATGCGCTGATACAATTCATTCGCCAGAGGGTCTTCGAGCAAAAAAGCGAAGCCAACGGCCAGCCATTCGAAGTCAAAAATTTCCAGCATCTGAATCAGTGGTTTGACGCGGTTTTACGGGAGATGGAGACCTCCAACAGGTCTGAATGGAAGACTCATCACTACGCGACGATTCGCAAGGTCTACAACCGACTGACCAACCTGTCCGGGCGCTATCGGGGGCTTATCAGCCCGGATGAGTTCACCTCGGATCTGCCTTGGGGAAGCTTCGAGGATCGCGGGATATACGTAGTCGACGTGGCAAAACAGGAAGCACAGGCGCAGGATCTGGTGTTTACCCGAATCGTGAGCAAGCTGCGCGAGCACCTTGAGAAGGGCAACCTAGGCGTCAAGCATATTATTGTTGTGGTCGATGAGCTTAATAAATATGCCCCGTCGGATGGGCAGGAGTCGTACCTCCGCCAGACCCTGCTCGATATATCCGAGCGTGGGCGATATTTGGGTTTGGTGTTATTTTCAGCCCAACAATTCCGAAGTCAGGTCCACAAACGCATCGTTGGCAACTCTGCAACGTGTATGTATGGCCGAATGGATATGGACGAGCTTGCTACTCCGGGCTATCAGGTGTTGACGCCGGCGACCAAAGAGAAGCTGGCGACTTTGAGCAAGGGACAGTTGATGATCCGCCATCCGCATTTCAACCAGCCCATATTCGTGAAGTTCCCCAGGCCCAACGTACTGCGCGGGCCTGATGGAATCAAAATCTTTCCGCCCGCGGACGAGTTGCCGATAGAGGAAGCCATATGGCAGAATCTGTCGAGAATCGACCGAAACCTCAGCCGCAGCGCTGTCAAAGACCTGGTCGCGGAGACCCAGGACGACGAAGAAGTGGTGCGAGCGATGAACATCACGATACAAAAGAACCCCGATGATCCGATGGCTTATTTCCGTCGGCAGGTGCGCAAGAAAGCCAATCTTCTTGACGATGACGAGCCTCCCGTCATCATTAAGGACGTTGACGCTGGCGTTGACCCTTTTGAGGGGGTATAACCAATGCGTTTAGTCCATCTCGCAGACCCTCATCTTGGCTATCGCGCATATAATCGCGTGAACCCACAGGGGCTAAACGCCCGCGAGGCTGATGTGTTTATTGCATTTCGTTCCGCGCTTAAAAAGACGGTGCAGCTTCGGCCGGACATTGTTTTGATAGCGGGGGATATGTTTCATGTGGTGAGGCCGAGCAATCTAACGATCCAGCATACGTTTCTTGAACTGGCCAAGGTGACGCAGCAGATCGATGCGCCTATCATAATTATAGGCGGGAATCACGACTCGCCGCGCTCGGCGGATACGGGCTGTATACTCGATCTTTTTGCAAATTTGCCTGGGATACGAGTTGTGCACAGCGAATATATCCAAGTTAAACTAGAAAACCTGGACATGTCTGTATTTTGCTTGTGTCATCGCGCTTTGCCGCAGGTGTCATCCCTCAAAATAGAGCCGGATACGACAAGTAAATACAATATTCTGCTTGCGCACGGAACGGTGGAAGGGGTGATGAAAAGCGCCTACGATCAAGCGCAACTAAGCCGGTCGCAGGTCATAAGCGACGACTGGGACTATATTGCCTTTGGTCACTACCACACTTTTACGAAGCTCGCCGATAACGCTTATTATTCAGGCTCGCTCGAATATTCCTCCACAAATATCTGGAGCGAGGCAGACGTTAAAAAAGGGTTCATAGAATACAACCTCGACAATAGAGAGTTGATAAAGTTTCATGAAGTCGAAACCCGCGATGTGATCGACATCCGCAAGATCGATGCCGAAGGGCTTACTGCCGAAGAGCTTAATACGATGATAACCAACCGCATAAAAGGTATTTCAGGGGGGCATGTTAACAAGATCGTTCGGTTGGTTATTGAGAATTTGCCTCGCAGTGTGCAATCGGATATGGACTTTGCTTTCATGCGCTCGATCCGAGCCGAGGCGCTCCATTTCGAGCTTCAGATGAGGCCGCCTGCGACTCGCGCCGCCGACGGAAGCAGGCACGAGCCGGGCACGGTGAGGACGTTGGAAGATGAGTGGGCGGATTTCGCCAAAACTTATGATATCCCAGGTGGTGTCGACAGGGAGAGATTGACAAGCTTAGGCCGGCAATATTTGGGAAAACTGGAGAGGACGCCGTGAAACTTGTTCGCCTTGAAATGTATAACTTTCGGCAATATATTGATGCAAACATAGACTTTTCGAGTGGTGTCACAGGCATCGTCGGCCCGAACGGCGCAGGCAAAACCACGATTCTGGAAGCTATAGGGTGGGCGTTGTATGGCGCGCGAGCAGTGCGGGGTGTGTTGGATACGGTGAAATCAACCGCAGCGCCTGGCGGCTCGAAGGTAAGGGTTTCCCTGGAGTTTGAATTAGGCGGAGAGAAATATCTCGTTGAGCGAAACCTCGGCTCAGTGAACAATGCGGTGTTGAGTGTCGGCGGCCGGCCGCTTAGATCCGGCGTAAAAGAAGTGGATGTTGCTATACCTCAATTGCTGGGAATGGACTATCAAGCCTTTTTTACGAGCTTCTTCACCGCACAAAAAGGCCTGGAGTTTATGGCCACGCTGGAAGGTCGGGATCGTCCTGCCGCGATCGCTCGAATGTTGGGGTATGATCGACTGACTAAGGCTCGCGAGAAAGCCAACGATGATCGAAAGGGCCTGCATCATGAAATTGAGGGATTGGAAAAAGGCTTGCCCGACCCCGGGGCGCTTAAGCAGCGCAAGAAAGATGCTCAAGCGCAATATGAGGCCGCAACCAAAGCCCTCGCTGATGCTCAAGCTGTTCTGAAGAAGTTGAAAACAACTGTAGATGAGCTTAAGCCTCTTAAAGAGGTCTCCGACCTGAAAGCAAGGCAGTATGAAGATGTCTCCCGCAGATTGGAAATCGATAAAACCGATGCGAAACAGATAGCAAAGCGCGTCGATGATCTGCAAACAGAAAGCGAACAACTAAAGACTAAACGCACCGAATTCGACACCATCGCAGCCAGACTGCAAAGCTACAAAAAAGAAGCCGATGAACTAAAAAGCCTCAATGAGCTTGAGCGACACGAAGTTGAAAAGCAGAAACTCGACGCGAAAATATCCGTTTTGTTAAAGGATATACAGACGCTGGCTAAGAGAGAAAAGCAGCTATCGGATGCTTTTGATCGACAAACAGCCAGGCAGGCGGCTCTCAGTGCGGCGGAGTCTGCTTTGGTTCAAATGGAAAAAAACATCCACGACCGCCGAACAACTCGCAGCAAAAACTTGCACTCTATCGAGGCAGAGATCAGCCAATTAGAAAAACTGTCAAAAGAGATCAAGGCGAAAAAGGATCGAATCGAGCAGGCGGGGCAGGATGGTCGATGCCCGACGTGTGAGAGACCCCTTGCGGACGAACTACCCAAAGTTCTGGCCAATTTCAGCCAGCAGCTTAAAGATATATCCGACAAGCAACAATCCTTGTCTGAAACCAAACCTGTGCCGGAGAATGAGGACAGCGAACTTGCCGGCAGCTTGAAGTCCCTTGAATCGCTGAAGGATCAAATCAAGGCGCTAACAGCAGAAAAATCTCAAGCAGATGCGGATGTCAAAGAATATCAGCGCATCAGCGGTGATATAAAGAGTAAAACTCAAGAAATTGCCCCGCTCAAAGAGCGGTTGGCAGAATTGCCTCAGGGTTATGATGAAAAACGTCATACAGAGCTTAAAAATCTAAGAGAATCCCTTCAGCCGGATCGTGATAGATACAATTCGCTGAAAGGCGAACTGCAAAGGCAAGGCAAAGTCGAAGAGCAGCTATCCGATCAACAAGCTCAGCTTCAATCCAAGAACGAAGAGATATCGAAATCAGAAAAGATTCTTAAAGAACTCGACTTTTCAAAAGAAGCGCACGAGGAATTGTCTAACAGCTATACACAGGCCTCACAGCAGCTAAACGACGCAGCTTTGGGGGTAGAAAAGCAGCAGGGCGGGGTAAACACCGCCGATGCTTTATTGAAACAGATAAATATCGAAGAAGCAGACTACAACTCCAAAGCGAATTTGTTGAACGTCAGGCGCTCCGATCGGCTTTATTTGGTGACTTTATGCTCTGCACTAGACAAGCTGAAAGCCGAGCTGAACGATCGTATTCGACCGGAGTTGGAGTCGGTAGCCAGCGAATTTCTGGCGGCAATGACCGATGGTCGCTATAGTGTTCTGGAGATAAACGAGAGCTATTCGGCCGTAATCCGCGACGATGGCGAACTGAAGCCGGTGATTTCAGGGGGCGAGAATGATGTGGTCAACCTCGCGCTGCGGCTTGCGGTGTCGCAGATGATCGCCGACCGTGCTGGGCAATCGTTTTCATTGCTGGTTCTCGACGAGGTATTTGGTTCACTGGACAAGATCAGGCGAGACAACGTGGTGGGTTTGATGCAGAACCTCAAGAACCGATTCGAGCAGATAATCGTCATCACTCACATCGAAGATATTCACGATGCGACTGATAGCTGTCTGTGGGTGGAGTATGATGAGCAAACTAAAATAAGCCGGCTCGTCGATCGATTGAATGGCGTTGATTCGATTGAAGCCGGCTTACTAACGTAGCCAGATAACTATTTCTTTTTCTTGGTAGTTGGAGTAGCGCTATCTTCAGCCTTCATACGCTCTTTGTATCGCTCCTTGGCACGCTTTCGCGTCCGCTGGAGTTCTTTGGCTCTGATCCTCAGTTCCGTTCACCCCCTCGAAAAGGCTATACACATTATATGGAGACCAGATAAGGCTGTCAAGAATATTTGACGTCGGCGAGGCTTATGATTAGAATCTGTATAAGTCATTTGGCGTTGAGCATGGGGGGGGTATTATGGCCTGCGAAAAGCTTGCTGAAAACACGAAGAGATGCAACTGCACTTATCCGGGATGCCCGCGACACGGCAAGTGTTGTGATTGCCTTGCCTATCATTTGGCTATGAATGAATTGCCGGCTTGTTGTTTTCCGCCAGAGGTTGAAAAGACCTACGATCGCTCATTTGAGGCATTCATAGCATGCAGGACAAAATAACGGATCGCTCGCAAGAACCACCGCAGGATCGAATATCGGTTATAATCGCGATATTGAAAGGGTTGTATCCCGACGCAAGGTGTACGTTGGATTTTAGAACCTGCCATCAACTCATGGTGGCGGCCATTCTCGCCGCTCAATGCACCGACGAGCGCGTTAATAAAGTCACGCCTGGCCTGTTTGCAAAGTATCCCAGCGTCCAATCCTTCGCCGATGCCGATTATAACGAACTCGAAGAGATAGTTCGTCCCACCGGGTTTTTCAGAAACAAAACCAAAGCCATCATTGAATCTGCACGGCAGCTTGTGCTCGACTATGGCGGCGATGTGCCGGATAGCATCGACGAATTGGTCAAGTTGAGCGGGGTGGGGCGAAAAACCGCTAATCTGATCGTTGGGGTGTGTTTTGGCCACCCTGCGGTGATCGTCGATACCCACGTCACCAGGGTATCTCGTCGACTTGGGCTTACCGAAAATAAAGATCCTAAGAAAATCGAAAACGACCTGCGAGCGCTGCTTCCCGAGTCGGAAATGACCAACTACAACCATATCATCGTGTTTCACGGTCGAGAGATATGCAAGGCTCCCACACCGCGCTGCGAAATCTGCCCACTTGTGCCGTTATGTCCGTGCGGGCAGGAACGGATGTCGCAGAAAACGAAATAGCCGGGCTACTCTTTTGCGGATGGAACCAGCATCACGCTGGCGGATTTTGTAAAATACTTTTGCATCACGCGCTGAACGTCGGCGGCGGTGACGGAATCGATCAGGTCAGGATAATTTTTATCGAACTCATACCCCAGCTCTATTGTCTCCGCCCAGCCTAACAGCGCCGCTCTTTCGAGCAGATGCTGATGACCGAGTGCATAAGCGCCAATCGTATAGCCCTTGGCTCGCTGCAGATCCTCACCCGAAAGAGGTTTTGACTTTAGCTCTTCGACCAGCTTCATCAACTCAGCGGACGCTGCATCAAGCGTCTGCCTCGGCTCGGCGGCCGACTTTTTATACGGATCAGTGACGAGATAAGCGACCACGTGGCTTTGATATCGCAGCTTGGGATACAGCGCCCCTATCTCATAACCCAAGCCTTGCTTTTGCCGCAGTTCACGAAACATCAAAGATCCCTTGCCCCCGCCAAGCGCATTAGCCGCAACCGCGACCGCTGCATAATCGCGATCACCGGCTGCGGGTGCTTGCCAACCGACGAGCAGATACGCCGCGCTCAACTTTTTTTCAAACATGTTGGATTTATTCTCGCGCAGCCTCTCATCCGGAACGCTGCGGTCAATCGGCAGTCTGCGAGGCATAACCCCTGCAAAAGCTCGCCCGGCTCTTTCGATTGCCTTCTCAGCGGTAACATCCCCAACTATCGCAAGCACGATATTATTGGGCGGATAATGCTGCGAAAAGTATCTCTGCAGATCCTGCGGAGCAGCGAGGCTGATGGCGCGCTCGGAGACGTCCTTGGGGCGTCGGTAGCCGTTATCTTCATACAAAAGCTGCTTGAGGTCGGCATAGGCCTGATCGAACGGGTCCGAGCTTTGCGATTTTATATATGACAGCAGATCCTTACGCACCTGTTCGACCCACTTATACTCAAAGTTAGCCTCCGCCAGGCACTCTCCGATCAGGTTCATTGTCCGATCGAAGCCCGCCGTGGTCGTAACCGTGCGAATGCTGGTCAGATCGCGTTCCCATTCAGTGCCTATGTTGCCGCCTAGCGAATCCGCTATCGACGCGACTTGCTCTGCGGATTTTGCCCGCGTGCTCGCGAGCAAAAGTCGTGAAACGAAATTGCCCAGTCCGGCGGTCTGAATACTTTCCTGGCCGACTCCGACTTTCACCATAGCCGCGATGGCCACCAATCCACTGCCCGGCTCAGATTTGACCACCACAGTCAGACCATTTTCCAGAACTTTCTTCACAGGCTTTTGTGAATCCGCCTGGCAGGTGACAGAGCAAATGATCATAATTATGACGATCACAATGAGCCGGAGGCGGACATTTGATTTCATTTCGACCCCTCCCGGCTCGGCTCCAGTCTCAATATTACCGCGGAATCAGCGATCAGGTATTTTTTAGCCGTCTGCCGGACTGCCTCTGCGGTCAACGAGCTAATGCAAGCCTGATATTTGACGGCAAAAGAGACATCCGAAACAGCGAAGTAGAACCCAAAAGCATTCGCTCTTCCCGAGACCGTCTCCCGCTCATACGCTATCTGGCCCAATACCGATCGTTTCGCGTTCTCCAGTTCATATCCACTCATGCCTTTTGAGCCAATTTGTTCAAGTTTGGCCAAGATAACCTCTTGAACTTTTGCCTGTTTATCAGGCGTGGTCGAGACGATTATGCTAATCAATCCCTTATCTTTGCATGTGACAAAATCGACGTACGCATCATCCACAAGTTTGAATTTCGTCTTCAGTTCCTCAAAAATCCAGCCTCGATTCCCTTGCCCAAGGTAGCTCATCAGCACATCCAAAGCGCAAACATCCTCACTTTGAGACGAATCAGGCCCAAGAAAGCCTATCGCCAGATAATCGTCGTCGAGCGACGCTTTTACAGATTCGCTGATTTGCTTTGTGATCGGTGGAATCTCCGGGCGAGGGTTGGTCTTATATTCGCGGGGCGCACTCTGAAAGAGCTTCTTTATCTCGGCAAGAGCCGCGCTAGGGTCGAAGTCCCCGACAAGGACCAAAGCCATATTCGTCGGCGTGTAATGCTCTCGATAGTATGCAAGCAGATCATTGCGCGAGATATTTTTCACATTTGCCGCAGTTCCCTCAAGAGTAAGAGAGTAGGGGTGCGGGCCATATATTTTCTGAGCCAGAAGCGACCGGGCAACCAGTCGAATGCTGGATTGTTTGCGAGCCAATTCATCCAGGATCACCAGCCGTTCCCGCTCCAAATCATCCTCATGAAACTGCGAATTGTTGATCGCGTCTGCGAAAATATCGAGGGATTTATTCAGATATCTCGAACAGATCGTGGCGCCGAAATGCATGTAGTCGACCCCGGTATAGGCATCGAGCGTCGCCCCTACGCTTTCAATCTCGCGATCCATATCCCCGGCCTGCCGCTTCTCCGTGCCCGCAAACAACAAGTGTTCGACGAGATGCGATATTCCGTTATTATCCGCAGTCTCATTAGCGATTCCCGCTTTCACCCAAACCTCAATACCGATCAGGTCGATTGAGTGATCTTCCTGCATAATAACAGTCAGACCATTTCCCAATCGAGTGACCGATGGGGCGCGAACTTGAGCCATCCCAGCCGATGCGGTGAGAAATAATAAGAGAAACGCTGTGGCGAATTTGCGCAAAAGTCTGCTCCGAAGCGGATTAGCGGGAATTGATACTCTACAACACTTGTTGATTATATTATAATGGTTCGTGTAAGCGGGCACAACTGCTTGCACCTCGGATAGAGAGACTGAGTCAACATTGGATAAGCGACTTCTTAGAAACTTCGATTATACGCTGCTTTTTTCCGCACTTGCGATTGTGGCTTTTGGCTGCATAATGATCTACAGCGCGGCAAAAGGTGGGGAGATCGGCCGAGCCTACGTCGAACGTCAA
Organism: Armatimonadota bacterium; assembly: GCA_012522555.1. Lineage (GTDB taxonomy): Bacteria > Armatimonadota > UBA5829 > UBA5829 > UBA5829 > DTKD01. The sequence continues at coordinate 23,526 of JAAYKG010000158.1, read as the reverse complement.
CTCGCCGCTGCACTAATAGGCGCCATTCTCGCGATTGTGGTCGCCTCGGTCGACACGGGAATCGTACACCGCATATCCGGCAGGCTCTATGGATTCAGCCTGTTGGTTCTAATCATACTGCTGTTCACCGGTGACACATCAAAAGGCGCTCAAAGATGGATCGGCTACGGGGCGTTTCGAATCCAGCCATCAGAGTTCGTAAAGGTCATCCTGATTGTCGCTCTGGCAGTGTTTGTAGTGCAGCGACTGGAAAAAATCCGAACCCCGCAGGTGTTTGTCCTGTCTTTTCTATATATGCTTGCGCCTATTTTGCTCATATTCAAACAGCCGGATCTGGGAACCAGCCTGGCGCTTTTCGCGATATGGCTGTTTATGATGTTCGTGATGGGCACAAATCTGAAAAATGTGCTGATGTTTCTTGCCATTTGCGCCGTGTCGGTAGTCGTTGTCTTTCACGTTCACGGAGTGCTCAAAGACTATCAAAAGAATCGCCTGATCAGCTTCGTCGACCCGGCCGCGGACCCACAGGGCAGTGGATATCACGTTCGGCAATCGCGCATCGCAATCGGTTCCGGCCAGTTCGTCGGCAAGGGCTATCTGCAGGGCACGCAAAGCAAGCTGCGTTTCATTCCCGAGCAGCACACGGATTTTATCTTCACCGTAGTGGGCGAAGAACTTGGCTTTGTTGGCTCGGCTGTTCTCGTGGGTTTATATTTGATTTTGATAATGCGAGGGATGTATATTATGTCGGTCACCGAAGACGCGCTGGCGCGCGCCATCGCCGCCGGTATATTAGGCATGTTTGTGTTTCACATCCTGATAAATGTAGGCATGACCCTCGGGATTATGCCGGTCACAGGTGTGCCGCTGCCTATGTTCAGCTACGGTGGAAGCAGCCTCGTCGCGAATCTGGTAGCGATTGGGTTGCTCGAAGGCATCAGTATGCGCCGCCACAGGATCGTATTTTAGCCGATACTGAGCAGTTCCTTAGTTGCGCTGGTCAGAATTTTTGGTCCGGAATCCGTAACCAACACATCGTCCTCTATGCGCACCCCGCCCCATCCCTCGATATATATTCCCGGCTCCACTGTCACCACCATGCCGCTTTCCAGCACAACATCACTCGTTTGGGATAGTGCAGGCCCATCGTGGACTAAGATTCCAAGCGCATGTCCCAGGCCGTGGCCGAAATTGTCCCCATAACCCTCAGACGCTATATGATCTCTAGCTGTCGCATCAATCTCCCAACCCGGTTTGCCCGGAGCAATCGCCTCTATCGCTTTGATCTGCGCCTCAAGGACGATTTCATATATTTGCTGTTGTTTTTTATCGGGAGCGCCGAGGCAGACTGTGCGGGTGATGTCGGAGTTATATCTCCGATATCTCGCACCAAAATCGAGTTTGAGCATCGCTCCTGGCTCTAAAACTGAATCGGTGGGGCTGGCGTGAGGGGAGGCCGCCCGCGGTCCGGATGCCGCTATTGTGTCGAACGATTCCTTATCAGCGCCGAGCCGTCGAAGTGTCGTGTCGACAAGCAAAGCGACCTCTTTTTCGGTCATTCCGATTGATATTTCTTCAAGCAGCGCCGAAAAAGTATCGTCGGCAATTTCGCACGCCTTTTGAATTATAGCAATTTCACCAGGATATTTGACTCGCCTGAGCCGTTCCACCAACCCTCTTGTTGTGCGAAAAGATATCGATGATTTGCTCGCGGAGCGAATCGCGCGATAAACCGAAACGCTCATCTGGTCAGCTTCAAACCCCAGCCGCTTGGGGTTCAGATCATTGAGCAAGTCCGCTATTGCCGCCGATGTCGGTACGCCGGAATATTCGATCACGCTGCTCGATGCGCATTCGGCGCGAGCTTGCATGGTATAGCGTGGATCCACAAGCAAATACAACCCGCCTTGCGTCACAACAACACTGGCGGCAGAACCGGTAAACCCGGTAAGATAGAAAACGTTGGAAAGATCGGTTACAAGCAAAGAATCGACGGAACTATCGGCCATCAATCCTCGAAGCTGCTCAACCCTGCTCCGTTCAAGCATTTTTTATTAACCCAACCAGCGCACGCATCCCCAAAAGATAGCTATCGGCGCCAAAGCCCGAGATCTGGCCGGCTGCCACAGGCGCGATCACAGATTTATGGCGAAATTTCTCTCGTGAGTGTACATTTGACAGATGAACTTCGACCGTAGGAATTTGCACCGCAGCCACCGCGTCGCGAATCGCGTAGCTGTAGTGGGTAAACGCGCCTGGATTGATCAAAATGCCATCGACGCCCTGTCGCGCCGCGTGAATTATATCAATGATGTCCGATTCTGAGTTGGATTGATCCGTCGCAATCTCGCAGCCCAACTCCTGTGCCAGAGCTTCACATTTTTTGTTTATACTATCCAGCGACTCGGTGCCATATACCGATGTCTCACGAGAGCCAAGCAGGTTTAAGTTAGGGCCGTGTATTATCTGCAGCTTCATTGGGTTCTCTCCCCACATTCCGTATTGTTCCCCAGCGTCGCTCTTTCAACCAGCATAACAGGCACGCCGTTTTCGATTGGATAGATTCTCCCGCAGCAAGGGCAATGCAAAGAATCGTCGATCAGCTTGACTTTAGGCCGTGTATCGCAGGCCGGGCAAGCGAGTACCTTCAGCAATCTTTCGGATATGCATTGTTCAGCCACTATATTTTCTCCTTTTCTTCAGACCCACGCTGTCTAAGACTGTTCAAGTATTGTTGGATAACTTGTGCAGTTATTCCGTCTGCAGCCACTTTGCCGGAATTGATCCAAATGGATCTGGAAGCCACTTTAGCCGCCGCTTCCAGGTCGTGTGTTACGAATAAGATAGTTCTACCCTGCCGCTGGAACGCTTCGATGCGATTGTAGCACTTGTCCTGAAACCCGGCGTCCCCAACAGCCAACACTTCATCGATTAACAGTATATCCGGATCGGTTTCCACCGCAATCGAAAACCCCAGCCGCATCAGCATCCCGTCTGAATATGTCTTTACCGGAGTATCTACGAACTCGTCTAGCTCGGAAAACTCGATTATAGAGTCGATCTTATCCGCTATATCGGCAGAACTAAGGCCCATTATTGCCCCATTGAAATATATGTTTTCTCTTCCCGTCAGCTCGGGGTGAAACCCCGCAGCCAACGCGAGCATCGTAGACATTCTGCCATTGGTTACGACGGTTCCTGAAGTTGGTCGATATACCCGTGCTATGATCCTCAGCAGCGTGCTCTTTCCGGAGCCGTTTTTTCCGACCACTGCCACGGTTTCGCCTTTGGCTATCGAGAGGTTAATGTCGCATAACCCCGGCACTTGCTCCGGTTTGCGGCGGCGTAGAGAGAGCACGGCTGACTTGAGGGACATGTGCTTTTCACGCAGCAGCGCAAAGGACTTATTGATACCTTGCAATTCGATCGCGCAGTTGGTCATACTCGCTCCGCGAACACCCATTTTCGGGCGTTAAAAAAGGCGTATCCCGTTATCGCGACGAGCACGCAAATGCCCATCGCGAGCGCCATAGTTCCAAAATCCAGCGGCTGGCTGTGAATCGGGGTGTCCCTTATCGTCAAGCCGGTTATCGGTGGCAGCAGGGTCTTGCGATATGCATCCACCAGCGCATTCATCGGCAGCAGCAGATAGAGCTTATAAAGCAAAGGCGAGTTCAGTTTCTCCGCCACCAGCTCAGCAGGATACATAACCGGAGTAAGATAGAAAAACACGTTCAATAAAACCGTAAGAAGATATTTCACATCCTCATAAAACACGTTCAAACACGATATATAAAACGCCAAACCGATTATCAGCGCCGTCTGCATCGCCATCAGAACAGGCAGCCATAGAACCGTCCATTGAAGCGGCGCACCGTGCATGAAAAATCGGTAAAACAACAGATACGCAAAAAAGACCACCAGCGCAAGCACATAATGTATGAGGTTAGCCACCACCACCGACGCAGGCAGCACCTCCCTGGGGAAATAAACCTTTCGCAGCAAATCCCTGTGCGCAAGCACAACCTGGCTGGAGTCCAGCAGCGCCATCTGAAAAAACATCCACGGCAGATATCCCACCAGTAGGTAAGCTGAGTAGTTGGGTATATCCAGCCGCATAACATATTTGATGACGACAGTCATCGTGGCAACTTGAAGCAGGGGATTGGCGAGCGACCATAAAAATCCCAGAAAGGAGTTTTTGTAGCGGACCTTGATATCGCGCACTACAAGCTGCGCGAGCAGGTATCGATACCTCAGCAGTTCTCTAAGTTCATTGACCATTCTGCGTTCTATCGGCCCTCAATGTGACATCAAAAGTATAAGCTCACGAACCTCAAAAGTCAAACAACACTCAATCGAGGCCGTTGTGCCTTAACTCGCGAATCAGACCGTTTGTAGTCGGGATACCGTATACCTTTGCGGCAATCAGGCTTTGCCACAACATCCGCACCAATTCCTGCGCAGGACTCGACTCGCTTCGTGCATAAGTCGGTTAATATGAAAGACCTTGCAGACCTCCATATTCACACTACGGCCTCCGATGGCGCTTGGACTCCTACTCAAGTGGTGCAGGCCGCCGCTGATAAAGGATTGGGCGCTATAGCAATAACCGATCACGATACAATCGATGGGTTGAGCGAAGCGCTCGAAGCCGGCAGGCGGGCCGGCGTTATAGTCGTCCCTGGCCTCGAGATAAGCGCCATTCATGGCGCCAAGACCGAAGTCCACGTTTTGGGATATTTTTTCGACCACCAATACGCCGAGCTTGTCGAGCAATTGCATATACTAAAAAATAGCCGCGAAAGTAGAGGCCGAAAGATAGTCGAACAGCTAAATGAAGCCGGGGTGAACATCACTTTTGAGCGTGTTTCGGAATTGGCTCAGGGCGGGGCGATCGGCCGCCCTCACGTTGCCAGGGCACTTTGCGAAATCGGCGCTGTGAACTCGATAGATGCGGCGTTCGGACGATGGCTGCAAGAAGGCGCGCCGGGGTATGTACCGAGATATAAAATCAGCCCAAATGATGCTGTGCGTCTTATTCTGAACGCGGGCGGCGCGGCCGTTTGCGCCCACCCGGGCAAGCAGGTAGGTGACGAGATTCTAGTAGAAATGATCGACCAAGGTATGTGCGGCGTTGAGGCCAGACACCCCGACCACGGCCCTGTAACGACCCGTTATTATGAAAAATTCGCCGCCAAACGCGCCCTGATTGCCACCGGCGGCTCCGACTCGCATTGCATACAGGGAGGAAAGCGCACCGATATTGGGAGCGTGACGGTGTCTGTGGATGTAGTCGATCAGCTTAAAGAAGCTGCGGCGCAGCGCCGTAAATGAACGCGTCAAGGAAACCCCTGTTTGGGTTTGGTTTAGTTGTGGGAGCCGCTTTTCTTTGGGCGGTGATCCCTATCAGCCTGAAAAAAATCGGGAATACATTCGACGCCTACACCATCACCTGGCTTAGATTTGCCGTGAGTGCGGTGTTATTTTTCGTATTTGCGTACATTCAAGGCGAAATCAAGCGGCTGCAGAAACGTGACGTCTGGCTGATGGTGCTTGCAGGGGGCGGCATCGGATTCAATTACGTGCTCTATACGCTGGGCATCAAGTTTACCACAGCCTCCGCAGGAAATGTGGTGGTCAACCTTGAGGCCGTATGGTTGGTCATTTTGGGCCGACTTTGGTTGAAAGAACGAATCGGCGGGCTGAAACTGGCAGGGACATTGATCACATTCGCCGGAGTTTTTGCCGCTATCTGGACAGGCGATGGGTTCTGTGCGCTAATCAAATCGAAATATTTTCTGGGCAATATGCTGATTGCCGCCTGCGCTCCGTTTTGGGCGATATATGGCGTTGGACAGAAGCTGCTGGTGGAGCGCGACGTTCCGGTAACTGCCACCCTCGCCGGAATCTTCGCGGTCGCAGCCGTTTTTGTCTCGCCGATGGTGGTTGCGGGTTATCATATAAACCCACCGATATCGACGTCTGTATGGATATGGATGTTTGTGCTGATAGTCCCGGCGACTTTGGGGTCATACTTGCTGATGGGAAAAAGCCTGGAATTTCTCGATGCTTCAAGTGTCGCGGTGGCCAGTTGTATTCTGCCTGTTATCACCATTCTGGCCGCTCGCATCTTTCTCGACGAAATGATCACATCTACGGTCGTCATGGGTGCGCTTTTGGTGGCTGTCGGTATGATCATCACCGGAAGAGCTGAAGTAGACGCTGCGCAGTCGTAATCCGAACGAACTTTTCATCCTCGGTTTCGTCGCCAAATAGAAGGGGTATTTTCACGAAGACTTATCGAGGATGGATACTATATGCCAGTCACCCGCTGTCGTGACGATCATATATATTTGATAGAAGTCCGAGAACAGATGGTTTCTGCCGGCCGCACTCGGATTGTTTTCTCCACCAATCGTGGCGATATGATTGCGCATTGTCGACTGGAAAACGGCACGCGAAAAGCGGTAATTCTGCTCGGCGATGATTTCGACGCTCGCTTTGATAGACAATTTCAATCTGTGGACGATGCTCTGGTGGCATTGGGGATAGGTTCGGGGCGTGTGGAATATCGAGTCCCCGGAGACTGCGCCCAGTGTGCTATTGATGCGCTTCTGTTGTGCCAGTATCTCGATGATGAGGGCGTTACTGATGTGGTCTTGGCCGGGTGGTCATTTGGAGGTGCGGTCGCTTTGGCCGCTGGGTCCATTTGTCGTACGGCTCGTGGGGTAGCGGCAATATCTCCCACTGATATATCGCAATGCTGCTTACGCTGGATGGCTGATAAACCCACACTGCTGATGTTTTCGGAAGATGATCGAAAGCGACGAACAGATAACCTTCTTAAAATAGCCGCCCGCTCAAACCCTCACTCGACCAGAACGATCATCTATTCGCAGGTCATGAGCGGGAAAGCCGCCGCCGATCTGGTATGTTGGATTTCCGAAGCCTTTCTTTCTTGAAGCCCTCAAAATCGTCGACTCCTTTTTGTCGCAGATGAGGTGTTCCATTAGCGAAGGTAAGCTGCTACAATAGCCGTGACATCTCATGTTCGATCTGCGAGGAAAACAATGACCAGAAAAACCGCCGCCGGCCAACTCGGTGTAGTTGTTTCAAATGTTGTCTCTCTCCGCGCCTCCGCTGACTCCGATACGGAGTGCGTGACCCAGGCGCTTATCGGCCAGCCAATAATAGCCGAAGGCGGACAAAAAGACTGGTATTACGTTCAGACGTGGGATACCTATCGCGGGTGGGTTCCCAGCCAAAATGTTAGATTATTCGACGACCAATCCTCTCCGGCCTACGCGTCCACCGGCCCGGTCGCCGTTATTCGAGCCTTGTGGGCCGATATCCACGAAAAGCCACACGCTCAATCCACGATTCTGACCAAAGCTACCATTAGCGCCGAGCTGGAAATCGTCGATTCAACAGACGATTGGGTGGAGCTGAAGCTCCCCGATCTGCGCACCGGCTATGTTTGCAAACGAGATGCGAAACTAGTCGACAAGCAGCTCGCGCAGACTATTTGGCTGCCTGATCCGGATAAGCTTCTGGAGACTGCCGGCCGGTTCATAGGAGTGCCATACCTGTGGGGAGGAACTTCCCCGTTTGGCATCGACTGTTCAGGATTTGTGCAGCTAGTCCACCGCATCCACGGCATAACCCTGCTCCGAGATGCTCATATGCAGGCAGGGGATCCGCGGTGTCAACGTATCAGCCGGGAAGACGTCCGCACGGGGGATCTGGTGTTTTTTGGCAAGGCTCCGGATCCGGATCTATCCGCGGTGACACATATCGGGATAGCGATGGACAATGACTGGTTTATCCACTCCGGCGGGGCTGGCGGAGTGCAGGTTACGCGATTCGACGACCCGACGTCGCGTTACTACAACAGATATTGGGGAGCGCGCAGGATGCGGTATGAGACGCTCGATGTCGGTGGAGGCGCGCCGGAAGACTGATCGAATAGACAGAGGAAATGAGGATTTTATGAGAATGATTGTGCTTATTGCGATCGCCGGACTTATTCTGGCGGGAGTGGGCGTGTCGATGGCTGCTGAGTCGGATGGCCGTTTTGTGCAGGATCGATTCGCCATTGGTTTCTGGGTCGATCCGCCTGCGGATCAGATCACCGATGCTCGATATAAAGAAATCGCCGACGCCGGGTTCACGTTTGTCTTGGGCGCGTTTGGGCCTAAGACCGAGAGCGATGTAAAGAAGCAGTTGGCGCTGTGCAAGAAGTATGGTATGACGGCTATTGTTCGTGATTTGACCAACTCGAAAAATCTGCCGAACACCCCTGAATGCTGGGGCTATTATATTGTGGACGAGCCAGGTGCAGGTGCGATTCCCAGTATAAAAACCCGCATCGAGGAGCTTCGTAAGCTGCGCCCGGGCAAGCTGGCATATTTTAATCTGAATCCTGATTATGCTCCGTTATCCGTGCTGGGCACTTCAAGTTACGATGAATACATCAAGCGCTTCGCCGAGGAGACCACCTGCGACGTACTGTGCATGGATTATTATCCGATGTTGACACCGACCGCCGACGGTCGCGACGGTTATTGCGGCAATCTTGACGTTATGCGAAAATACGCACTGCAGCAAAATATTCCGTTCTGGAATTTCTTCAATACTATGCCGTTCGGCCCGCATAATGATCCCACGGAATCGCACCTGAGATGGCAGATATATGCTTCCTTGGCTTACGGCGCAAAGGGTGTTCTGTACTTCTGTTATTGGACTCCGAGAAGCCCTGAATTCCCGAAAGGCGGCGCGATTATAACCGCCGAGGGTCACAAAACGCGCCACTACGAACAGGCAAAACGCATCAACAAAGCTATTGGCAATCTTGGCCCGACGCTGATGCAGTTGACCAGCATCGACGTGATCCGCATAAAGCCGGGTGAGGATTCCACCGAGGCCCTGAAAGGCACCCCGATCAAGAGCATTTCCGATGGAGACTATTTGGTCGGCGTATTCAAGCACTCCGATGGCCGCCGGGCGGTGCTGCTGTGCAACTACGACGCTAACTACGGTATGTGGCCGACGGTTAAGTTCGACCTGCCTGATGACAAAGTCGTAGAGGTAGACCAATCCAACGGCAAGGAAAAAATCGTCATGGACGACTCTCCGGACACCCCCGGCCTGCAACTGTCACTCGACAGCGGCGAAGGCCGACTCTTCTTGCTACCTGCAACTCGGATATAAGAAATGTTGCAATAATAGGGGCGGCGGACTGTGTTCTGCTGCCCCTTTGCCATTGTGGTATAATCTTCTGGTTATGGATAACAGGAGGTGGTTTGATGCAACTGGGGTTCAGGGAGATCAACAAGAATATATTTAAGGCATACGATATTCGCGGCCTATACCCGCAGGAGATCGATGACGACGCCGCATACAGAATCGCGCGCGCTTATGTGTCAATTATAAAATGCAAACGAGTGGTTGTGGGCCACGATATGAGGGAATCCGCGGATCAGTTTGCGGGGGCAACTATTCGCGGGCTTATCGACCAGGGCGCGGACGTAGTGCCGATTGGGCTTGCTTCCACGCCGATGTATTATTTTGCAGTAAACCATCTTAACGGGGATGCGGGGGTGCAGTGCAGCGCATCTCATAACCCCGCCGAATATAACGGCTACAAGATGACAGGCCCGGGTGCGATTCCGAGTATTGCGCTGGTCGACAACGAAACGCTCTACAAAAAATCCTGTGAGGGCAATTTTGAAGAGCCGGAGAAGAAGGGCACGCTGCACGAAAAGGTCGATGTTCTGGATGCATACTGCGTCGCAGTTTTGAACAACGCCGACATACACGATTTCGAGGGACTTAAGCTCGTCATCGACTGCGCCAACGGGATGGGTGGTCATATTCTACCCACACTGTGCTCGAAAGTCGGAAATGATCCCGTGCGTCTCTACTGGCGATTGGATGGCAGCTTCCCCAACCATGAAGCTAATCCGCTGAAGACCGAAACGATGCTGGCGCTGCGCGATCGGGTGGTTGATGAAAAGGCTGATCTGGGTGTGGCGTTCGATGGCGACGGTGACAGGGTTGCATTCACCGATGAGAAGGGCGCGATTATCCCCGGGGATTTCGTCACCGCGCTGATCGCTCGAGCCATGCTGAAAAAGAAGCCTGGTGCGGAGATCCTCTATGATCTGCGTTCGAGTTGGATCGTGCCTGAAGAGATCGAGAAAGCCGGCGGAAAGGCTATCGAATGCCGGGTCGGGCATGGTTTGATCAAAAAACAGATGCGTGAGGAGGGCGGATACTTCGCTGGGGAGTTGTCCAGTCACTACTATTTCAGCGATTTCTACACGACCGACAATGGCGATTTGGCTATGCTCAACATCATCAAGATGCTGCTTGCCGATGGTCGGCCGATGTCTGAGATAGTAGCCCCGCTGCATCGTTATTTTCATTCCGGAGAGATCAACTCCGAGGTCAAAGACATTCCCGCGGTGCTGCTGCGGCTGAAGGATAAATATGGCGCCCAGGCCAAGCGCATCACTGAAATTGACGGATACAAAGCCGAGTTTGAGGATTGGTGGTTCAACGTCCGCCCATCCAACACCGAGCCGCTCATCAGACTGAACCTCGAGGCCAAGACCAGGGCTAAGATGGATGAGAAGGTCGAAGAACTGCTCAAAGAAATCAGAAGCTAAACGCAATAGTTTTCAAACGTATCGGGGGTGGCTTTGTCATCTCCGATACGTCCTATATTACGTTCGATTGATGGAGCGATCTCCCTATGCTTGACACAAAACTAATTCGAAGCGAGCCGGATAAAGTTCGGCAGGCGCTTATAAACCGAAATTCGGATACGGACGTTCTCGATTTGTTCCTCGACCTCGATGAGCAGCGTCGCAAGGCGTTATGGGAGGTCGAAGCTCTCAAAGCCGAGCGCAACAGTGTCTCCGAACAAATAGCGCAGATGAAAAAATCCAAACTCGACGCAACTGCGGAGATAACGCGTATGCGGGAGGTTGGGTCTCGCATCAAGCAGATGGATTCTGAGGTCGCGGAGATCGAGTCTCGAATTTCCGATATTGCATACAATATGCCCAACATCCCGCACTCCAGCGTGCCTGTCGGCAAAGACGAGTCGGACAACGTGACGGTCAGATCCTGGGGCGAGCCAAGAACATTCGATTTTGAGCCGGTTCCACATTGGGAACTCGCCTCTTCTCTTGATATTATCGACTTCGAACGCGGCAGCAAGATCGCGGGCAGCGGGTTTATATTGTATAAGGGTTTGGGGGCCAGGCTGGAGCGGTCACTGTTCAACTGGATGCTTGATGTTCACACAACCGAACACGGATATCGCGAGGTGTTTCCTCCGTTTTTAGTCAATCGCCGCGCGATGGTGGGCACTGGCCAGTTGCCGAAATTCGACGAGGATATGTATCACACCGATAAGGATGACGATCTGTATCTCGACCCTACGGCGGAGGTCCCGGTGACCAATATCTATATGGACGAGATATTGAACGCATCGGATTTACCGCAGTATCTGACCGCATTCACGGCTTGCTTCCGAAGAGAGGCGGGTTCGGCAGGCAAGGACACGCGAGGTCTGCTGCGGGTTCATCAGTTCAACAAGGTCGAGATGGTCAAGTTTGTCGCTCCGGAGACTTCTTACGACGAACATGAGAGGCTGCTGGCGAACGCCGAAGCGATTCTGCAAAAGCTGAATATCCCATATCGCGTGGTGCTGCTATGCACTGGTGATTTGAGCTTTTGTGCGGCTAAATGCTACGACATCGAGATATATGCTCCTGGTGTGGATCAGTGGCTTGAAGTTTCGAGCTGTTCGAATTTCGAGGATTTCCAGGCACGAAGAGCTAATATCCGGTATCGCCCGGAGCCGGGGGCTAAGCCCGAGTTTTTGCACACGTTGAACGGTTCCGGGGTCGCATTGCCCAGATTGGTGGTCGCGCTCCTCGAAACATATCAGCAAAGCGACGGCACGATTGTGGTTCCCGAAGCGCTGCGGCCGTATCTCGGCACCGATATTATCAGCTGATTTTAAGGAGAGTGCCGTGGCGACTAAGTTGATCCTCGACACCGATATAGGTTCCGACGTTGATGATGCATGGGCGCTTGCTCTGTGTCTGGCGTCCCCTGAGATCGACCTGTTGGGGGTGACTTTGGTGCATGCCGATCTGGACGTTCGCGCCAGGATTGCTCTGAAAATGCTTAAGTTAGCGCGTCGCGTCGAAGTTCCCGTCTATAAAGGGATTTCACAGCCGATGACCCCCGATCGGGCCTGCCACTGGGCAGGATTTGAGGGAACCGAGACCGATTTTTCCGATATTACTGATCTGTCGGCAAAGGATAATGCGGTTGATTTCATTCTTGACACGATCGACAAATATCCGAGCGAAGTTGTAGTCGCGCCGATTGGCCCACTGACCAATATCGCCGCAGCGATCTCTCGTGATCCGGCAACTATGCGAAAGGTTCGGCGGCTTACGGTAATGGGTTCAACGTATCAGGGCGATGGGGCACAGAACGCCGGGGTGGAGCACAATATCAGATGTGACCCGGACGCAGCGAAAATCGTGCTGGAATCCGGGATTCCGGCCACAATGGTCGGCCTTAATGTGACGGGCAAGGTAGTGATTCGTCGAAGCGACCTGGCTGGGATAAAAAATACGCCATTTGGCGGCTACCTGTCGGCGATGACGGAGCAGGTTTACAGGTTGTGGAATCGTGAGAAAACATTTATGCACGACCCATTAGCCATCGCTACGGAGGTCGATCCGAGTCTGGTTAGTGTGCGAAAAATGTCTGCTCAGGCGCTGGGCGACGGCAAAATCGCGTTTGTTTCCGATGAGAGCGGGCCGCTTGATGTGTGTGTGGAAGTAGATTCGGTTAAATTCGAGAATCTGCTGCGGAGCAGAGTCGCCGCTCTTTCGTTACGCTAAATATACTTTTTGTGCAGTTGAGGCGGTTGAGCCGGACGCCAGGCGGGTATTTCAATATCGAAGTAAAAAGCCGGGCATTCGGGTAAGAACTGCTGTAACATCGGCTGATTCTGAGCAATTCTATGGAACAACCAGAAAACTGGACGGGACAAAGAAAGCTCGCAGAGGCGTGCTGGGCGCAGGCGAGGGCGAACTACGCGGCGGCGGTCACGCTGTTGGATGCGGGTGTGTATTTCGCCAGCGTATTTTTCGCGCAGCAGGCCGCCGAGATGGCTTTGAAAGCTGCCAGTATACAAAAGCTGAAAAAGGTTCCTCGCGGCCATAATCTTATCCAGATGTGCAACGCTTTGGACGCGCCCACGGAAGTGATGAATGCCGCGGCCGAGCTTAATCCGGAGTTTCTGGCAACGCGAAGCCCCGAAGCTGTCAGTGGGGTGCCTGCTCAAAACTACGATCGCAAATCCGCCCGATTACACCTTAGGGTGGCCCAAACCATAGTCGACTGGATCAAAATAACGTTCTACTGATTTTCCGTCTGCTGCGCGGCATTGCGGATATCGCGCTCTTTGGTGTATAACATGCTCATCCTAACAGGAGCCAGTCAAATGCGTGTCTGCACCGATCCTGATTTTAACAATCTGCTTGCCGTACTGCGCCGAGATGTCCCGTCGCGGCCGACCCTTTTTGAGTTTTTCTTGCACGAAGAACTCTACCGGCGCCTTGCTGGAACAGCCGCGGACGCTGAACTTGACGAATTCGACCACCATCGCATGTTGGTCAAAGCATTTATGCATGCTGGCTATGACTATGTCACGTTACACGCTTCTAATATGACATTTCCGGCCGGCGATATGCAGCATCTCGCAAGCCATTCTATGGACGAATCGGCGGTCATATTGGACAGAGCCACCTACGAGTCATATTCCTGGCCGGATCCCACTTCGTTTGACTATTCCAGGCTTGATGTGATCGGCAGGGAGTTGCCGAGCGGAATGAAAATAGTCGCCTGTGGGCCGGGCGGGGTGCTGGAAAATGTGATACAGCTTGTGGGATACCAGGGATTGTCGTTGATGATGGCTGACGATCCCGAACTCGTGGAAAAGATATTTGACGATGTGGGATCTCGGCTTGTCGAATATTACAGAATAGCGGCCCGCTATCCCGCCGTAGGCGCTCTCATTTCAAATGATGACTGGGGTTTCAGTGCGCAGACTATGCTCAGTCCGGCTGATATGCGTCGGTATGTGTTCCCTTGGCACGAAAGAATTGTCGAGGTAATCCACGCGCACGACAAACCAGTGATCCTCCATTCCTGCGGCAACCTCGAGGCGGTGATGGATGATATAATCGACGGCATGCGCTACGACGCCAAGCACTCATTTGAGGACAAAATATGTCCGCTTGAAGAGGCTTATGAGAAATGGGGTAGTCGGATAGCGATCCTCGGCGGCATCGATCTCGACTTTGTGTGCCGATCTACTCCCGATAAGATTACCGCCAGGGCGCAGGCTATGCTCGACCGAACCGCAGGTCGCGGAGGATACGGCCTGGGATCAGGCAACTCGATTCCGTATTATGTTCCGGATGACAATTATTTCGCGCTAATCGAACCAGCTATCGCCGGGCGCGCGTAAATTGAGGATGGAAATGCGATATTTGCTCGGAATAGACATAGGGACCAGCGGCGCGAAGGCACTTCTCGTGAATGCAGACACGGCGGAGATAGTCGCGTCTTCGGTTGAGTCTTATGAACTATCGACGCCGACACCTCTTTGGGCAGAACAGTCGCCGGGGGACTGGTGGCAGGCAGTTATCGCATCCGTTTCCAATGTGCTGAACGCCTCCAAAATCGATGCCGCCGAGATAAAAGGAATCGGCCTTTCCGGGCAGATGCACGGCTCGGTATTTCTCGATGAAAACGGCTCAGTGCTGCGTCCAGCTATTCTCTGGTGTGACCAGCGGACACAGGCTGAGTGCGACTGGATTATGGATACAGTCGGCCGCGAAAGAACAATCGAACTGACCTCAAATCCGATCCTGACTGGTTTCACGGCGGGCAAAATTATTTGGACTCGCAATCACGAGCCGGAGGTCTATAGTCGAGTCAAAAAAGTTCTTCTCCCAAAGGATTACATTCGATTTCGCTTGACCGGTGAGTTCGCAACTGAGGTCTCGGACGCCAGCGGGACGGGGCTATTCGATGTAAAGAGACGCGAATGGTCGTGGGAGATGCTGGATGCGATCAATATTCCGAGCCATTGGATGCCGCACTCCTATGAAAGTGTCGAGATCAGCGGAAAAATCAGTCGCGAGGCCGCTTCTTTAACGGGGCTTGCCGAGGGCACTCCGGGCGTAGGTGGCGGAGGTGACCAGGCGGCGGGGGCGGTGGGCAATGGAGTGGTCGAAGATGGGATTGTTTCATCGGCCGTCGGCACGTCCGGCGTAGTATTTGCATTCACCGATAAGCCCGTTGTGGACCCAAAACTCCGCCTGCATACGTTTTGCCATGCAATGCCGAACAAATGGCACATGATGGGTGTCATGCTTTCGGCGGGGGGCAGCCTGCGATGGTATCGGGATACCTTCGCCGACACCGAGACCGTCATAGCTAAGGCTCTGGGAGTTGACCCTTATGACGTAATCTGCAAAGAAGCCGCGAAAGCTCCGGCGGGCAGTGAAGGGTTAATCTTTTTGCCGTATCTTACCGGGGAGCGCACACCGCACCCAAACCCGCATGCGCGTGGAGTTTTCTTCGGCATCACCCTCCGCAGCGACAGGCCGCATTTTATGCGAGCGGTGCTAGAGGGAGTAGCTTACGGGCTGCGAGATTCGTTTACAATACTAGACGAGATGAACATCCCAATTTCGCAAATTAGAGCTTCCGGTGGAGGCGCCCGGAGTGAAATTTGGCGGCAGATTCAGGCTGATGTAACTGGTAAAAACCATGTAACCATAAATGTGGAGGAGGGGCCTGCTCTCGGAGCCGCGCTGCTGGCAGGGGTCGGAACGGGAATATATCCCACAGTCGCCGATGCGTGCCGTTCGATTATCAAGGTCACATCCCAAACAAATACAAATCCCGCGGCCAAACGAATCTACGATGGATTTTACCCCATCTACCGATCGCTATACAATTCCCTCGTTGGTCAGTTCGACGCCGTGGCTGCGTTAATGGACAACTGATGATGAAGATCCTCGGTATTGATATCGGCGGCACCAAGTCGATAGCAGGCGTCGCGGACCAACACGGCACCCTCATCGCACACAACCGCATCCTTACGCCAAATGCCCACGGCCCCACGATAAACCTCCAAAACATCCTGCTTGCCGCCGATGAAGTTGTCCAACAGGCGGGAGGCGGCATATCGGCTATCGGTATCGGCTGCGGAGGGCCGTTAGATCGAAAAACTGGAACGCTGCATAAAGTCGCCAATCTTCCGGGCTGGGAGGGATTGTGCCTGACACAGATTTTCAGCGAACGCTTTCAAGCGCCCGCCTATCTCGACAACGACGCAACCGCAGCGGCAATTGGCGAGGCCAGGTTTGGGGCGGGGGCGGAGGTCGATGATTTTGTCTATCTCACAGTATCTACAGGCATCGGCGGAGGTATCATCATTGGTGGCGAACCTTATCGCGGGTTCGGAGATAACGCAGGTGAGATCGGTCATATCACAATAATACCGGAGGGGCCGGCGTGCAACTGTGGCGATCGCGGTTGCCTTGAAACTCTTTGTTCGGGCACTGCTATCGCCAGAATCGCCGCCGGGGGCCTCTCCGATAATCCGCAATCTATGCTGAACAATCTCGATACACCGATAACCGCGGAATCCGTGGCAAAAGCCGCATCGAGAGGGGATGGATTTGCGGTGAAGGTTTGGTCTGACGCGATGTATCACCTTGGTCTTGGTGTCGCTAATGTGGTAAATGTGCTGAATCCGCGGTTAGTTATAATCGGTGGTGGGGTAGCAAAGGCCGGGGATATGCTGTTTGAGCCAGTCACGAGAACCGTTCAAAAGCGAGCCATGAAGGCGCTGGCGGATGATGTAAAAATTATCCCGGCGGCAAATGGTGATCTAGCCGGGCTGATGGGAGCGATCGCAGTTGCGTTATCGGATTATTTGTCCTGATCTTCCTGTTCGCGCGCCATCCGTTCAATCGAGCGCAGGCTGCGTGTGGTGACATTCTTATAAAAGTCATCTTCAGCAAACCATACCGCCCTCTGAGCATACGGCAGCGCGCGCTTTGGGTTCTTAAGTTTATAGGCATATAATACGGCGGCGAGTTGGTTTAGCTCTCGGGATCGTGGATTAGCCTCTATGCCCTGCATCAGATACCCCATCGCCTTGATATTATTGCCGTAACCGTTCATCAAAATATACGTCCCGGCCGAATACGCCTCAACAAAGCGCGGGTCAAGCGCGGTTATCATCTTAAACAGGCCGATGAGGTCTTTATTGTTACACCAGTTCGGGTCGTGCTGAATGAACTCATGATGATATTTATCCGCCTTTATCCACAGCAAATTGGCAAACACCGTGCGAAACTCTCCGGCTAACTGATAGATGGCAGATGCGTTGTCCTTCGGCTCGGCAGGTCTTGCTCGAACTGCGCTATTTTCGATGATACACATTCCTGCAAACAGCACAAACATAGCGGCGGCAGTCACAATCTTTCTTTTCATTGCTTCGACCTCCGCTGCCGGAGCATGTCTTTAATCACGGAAACCCCATAAGCTGCGACGGCTATTGCCGCCATGAGGATTATCTGCAAATACATTTCAGTGCGATAAGCCGGCATCTCCCAATGGTGGCCCAATTCCTCCGCCCCATGAGCCATCGCAGCGCCGCCGGAAGCGAGTAATGCAGAGATGATGAAGATTATACGCACGCTACACCTCCCTGCTTGCAAAATACAATGACCCGGCAGCCAGGGCAAAGACGATGTAGCACACACCATAAAACGCCACCTGACCGAGATACGCGCCGGGGATCACGTCATTATGAATCAGCGAGGATTTGAGATTGAAGCACTCGAGATTAGGAAGCGCGTGATATATCAGCAGATAGAGCGCCTTCGAAAGTCCGGCCTGCGATTTCTCGATTAGCCCGCCGATATAGCCGATTTTGATCGTCCCGGCGAGATAGATCATGAACGTCAACACCGTAGTGACCGCGGGCGAAGCAAACGTTGATATCATAGTCGCGATAGCTGCGATAATAGCAACCTCGAGCAAGGTGAAAAGCACCGCCATTCCCAGCGACGAGTCGATGCTGTGCTGATACATCAAGATCAGCCCGCCGAACGCTATTGCCATCGCCCCAACGCCGAGAGACACCGTGATGAATGTGCCCAGAAACTTGCCGATCAAATACTGCACCCTGGTCAGTGGTCGGGCCATAAGCGGATGAATTGTGCGAGACTCCACATCGTTTGGCACGCCCGTCGCTCCAAGTGCGATAGCCAGCGCCGCCCCGCCAAACAATATACACGTCATACAAAGGTCTTTCAGTATTTTAATTTGCACGCCTTCGGTGAAGATCGACAGCATCGTCGAGCTTGCAATTACCGCCAGCATCAGCAGGCACATCACGTGAAAAACCTGCTTTCGGCTGTTCTCCAAAAGCGACATCCTTGCAATTATCCAGATTCCCGTCATTCTATCCGCCTTTATATTGTTATGCCGCGAGACGCAAAAACGCCTCTTCGAGGGATTCGCGCTCACTTTGCATTCGAAGTATTTTTACGCCGGATTTGTCCAATATCCGCATCGCGTAGTAGAGCATCTCGGGCGACACGGTGATTCGAGTGCCGGAATTGGCCTCTTCTATGCTGACATTTGCAAATCGCAGCAACTCTCTTGTCTCAATTTTAAGTTTGTCGATCCAAATTGAGAATTGCTTATCCCCGGCCCGCACTTCATCAGGAGTTCCATAAGCCACAAGTTCACCTCGTTTCAGCACCGCTACTGTGTCGCAGGTGTTTTCCACCTCGCTGAGCAGATGCGAGCTTAAAAATACTGTTTTGCCCTCGTTTTTGAGTTGTAAAATCAGATCACGCGCGTGACGCCTGCCGATTGGATCGAGTCCGGAAGTCGGCTCATCCAAAATCAGCAGTCTGGGGTCTCCCACTATCGCCTGCGCCAAGCCGACTCTTTGCGTCAGGCCTTTGGATAGCTTGGCAATCGGGGTGTCGGCATACTCAGCTATGCCTGCCCGCTCGAGGACTGCCAGTGACTGCTTTTTGATCTCTTGCCGAGGAACCCCCGCCAGCGAAGCGTGCATTGATACCACTTCGATGGGTCTAAGAAATTTGTGAAAATAGGGTTGTTCCGGCAAGTATCCAATCAGTTTCCGCGTCGAAGCCGACGTTGTGGGGCTGCCAAATATGGTCGCTAACCCGGCAGTCGGCCGCACGAAATCCAACAACATTTTGATAGTAGTGGTCTTTCCGGCGCCGTTTGGGCCAAGAAAACCAAATACTACACCATCAGGCACGGTGATATTCAACGCATCGACGGCTATACGGGTTCCTTTGCGACGGCCAAGATTATACACCTTGCGAAGATTCTCTGTCTGGATGGGGTGGTTCATTTGCTCTCGCTTCTCTATTGAGTATTGTCATTGCTATTATCGGCAAATATTCGGTAAATTGTGAGCCTGTTGATTGGGTTTGAGGGAGATAAACCAATGCTGGAGGAACTTTCGTTTATCTGAATAAGATAAGTGATATAGCACTAGTCGGGAGGCGTGAGTTGAACAATACTGTAAAGCTGGTCTTGGTCGCCGTTGTGCTCATTGCGCTGTGGGTGGGAGCACAGGCTCTTTTTGTGGCGCAGCCGAGCGGGCCTCATATCTGCAGCCCCGGAGATGGATGAGGGCCTAATCCGACGCAGGTTGCGACGGACAAAGCTGCTGTGACTCCGAAACTGGGTCTTTTATTGGTTGGGTCAGATAAGAACCCGGCCTCACAGATCGCCGATCAACTGAGCAAACTCAAACCGATAGCCTCAGGGGAGGTCGCTATGTTTGGGTTGGAGTCCGCCGATCAAGACGGCAAACAGGCTATGAAAGAATATTCAATCACAAGTGCGCCCGCTTGTGTGCTGATGACTCCCGAAGGAAAAGTATTGAGCAAACACGAAGGGGAAATCGATGCCAAGCTCATCGGTAAAATGCTGGCATCCGCTAAATTGAAAACCCGCGAGTAGAGTCAGTCAATGTGAACGAAGTAACCAGAGTTATTGAGACGAACGGTGTGCAGATCAAGCTGCATCTCGGCGATTGCGTCGCTGGGATGCGTGAACATTTATCCGATGGCTGTGTGGATGTCGTCGTAACCTCGCCTCCTTACAATCTGGGCATAAACTACAATGGCTATAACGATGCCATTTCACGTGAGCATTATCTGGGTTGGATGGGCGATTGGGCACAGGAAACCAAGCGAGTGCTGTCCGATGATGGCTCGTTGTTCCTGAACATCGGCTCGAAACCGACTGACCCCCTAGTGCCGTTTCAGATTCTGCGAGTTATGAACCAATACTTCGCTTTGCAAAATGTCATCCACTGGGTGAAGTCGATTGCGATTATGAAAAGCGAGGTTGGGGACTACCCCGGCATCACGCAGGATATAGTGGTCGGACACTATAAGCCCATCAACAGCGGCCGTTTTCTCAACGACTGTCACGAATATATATTCCACTTCACTAAACACGCCAAGACCCCATTGGACAGGCTCGCAGTAGGTGTGCCATACCAAGACAAGACCAATGTGTCGCGTTGGGCAAACAACGGAGCGGATCTACACTGCCGTGGCAATACGTGGTTCATTCCATATGAGACAATAAAAAGCAGGGACAAAGAGCGACCGCACCCCGCCACATTTCCCGTGGAACTTCCAAAGCGATGCATTCGATTGCACGGAGTCGATCGCGCGCGGCTGGTGATAGACCCATTTTTAGGCATAGGTTCCAGCGCCATAGCCGCTTGTTCTTTGAACTTACCTTTTGTAGGATTCGAGACTACGCCGGAGTATTTCGAGGAATCCTGCCGTAGAGTGGAGAAATTCTTATCCGGCCAATCCGGCGAACTAGTGTTCTTGTAATAGTGTTGTAATACTCTATAAGGAGGCTGAAATGAGACAGAGAATTCTTTTCGTGAGAGGGCTTTTGATGGCCCTGTTGGTGTTTGTGGTATGCGGCGCTGCATTTGCAGCGAAGATGAAGACCAAAAACATCATTTTTGTGATGACCGACGGGATGCGCTGGGAAGAAGTCTTCCGAGGCGCCAGCGATGAATTGCTGAATAAAGAAAATGGCGTCAGCGACGAAGCTGCCTACAGGCAGAAGTATTGGCGGGAGACTCCAAGCGAGCGTCGCCGCGTATTGATGCCGTTCTTTTGGACTGCAGTGGCTCAGAAAGGGCAAGTCTACGGCAACAGAGACCTTAAAAGCCCGTCGCGAGTGGAAAATCCGTATTGGTTCTCGTTTCCGGGTTATAGCGAGATATTCTGCGGCTATGTCGATCCCGGAGTAAACAGCAACGATCTCATAAACAATCCCAATGTCAGTGTATTTGAGTGGCTGAATCGAAAGCCTGCTTTCAAAGGTAAAGTTGCCGCGTTTGGTTCGTGGAATGCCATGTCGTATATTCTCAACAGTGAGCGCGCTGGGTTTTTGGTGAACGGCGGACTCGATCTTGTAACAGGCAAGCTCTCCGATCGACAAGAACTGCTCAATCGAATTAAAGCCGAAACCTTTGGCCTCAGCGGAGGAGCGCCGCCGGATTCGCTCACTTTCTACAGCGCTCTTGAGTATTTCAAACAGAACAAACCTCGTGTGTTCTTCGTGATGGTTGGCCACACCGACGTAGCTCCCCACAAAAACCGATATGACGAATATCTTGACGCTGCCCGATATTTTGACGATTATGTAAAACAGCTTTGGTATGCTGCGCAGGCGATGCCGGAATATAGAGGCACAACGACGTTGATCTTAAGTACCGACCACGGCCGCGGCGAGGCGGGCGGAGGGTGGAAGAGTCATGCGGCCAGCATACCTGGCTCGGAAAAGACCTGGATGGCGTTTATGGGGCCGGATACTCCGGTGTTAGGGGAGCGCAAAAACGCGCCCGAAGTTACCTCCAGCAACATCGCAGCCACAATCGCTGCCCTGCTCGGAGAGGATTACAACGCAGCCCAGCCCAAAGCCGGTGCGGTCATCAAGGACGTTGTAAAAGGGCGTTAACGAGCTGGAAGCTATAATGATTCGAGAATGAAATAAGCCGGTGGCGATCTCAGTGTCGCCACCGGAGGTCTTCGTGGCCAATATCTTCCCGAATTTTGTTGACTTGCACAGGAGGACAAGATGTCGAGGGCGAGTTGGATTATAATCGGCGTTTTAATATTATTATTGGCGACTTCCTTGTCGGCGCAGACTCTCAGTTACGTCGACCTCGTCAACAGGCTTACTGATCTCGAGTCACTCGCGATTCTTCCGGTGCGGGGAGAAACCGGTGCGCAGTGGTCGAGTTACGACAGGGCCAGCCGATATGACGCTCAAGCCGACAAATACATCGGCTGGGATGCCAACTGGGACGGCCTCGGCGTCATTCGCAAAGAGGGTGATGATCTGGTATTTGCGGAGATGCAGGGGCCTGGGTGCATTTGGCGAATCTGGTCCGCGCTGGCAAAGCAGGGGCACGTGAAGATCTACCTCGATGATGCGACTGAGCCTGTTGTAGATATGCCGTTTGATGGCTATTTCAATCTGCAAAACCCACCATTCGACTACCCCGGGCTTGTCCACGATACCGCTCAAGGTCGGAACTGTTATGTGCCGATTCCATACCAAAAATCCTGCAAAATAGTCGGGCAGGGCGATTGGGGAGCGTATTATGAATTCAACTATACGACCTTTCCCAAAGGAACGGTTGTGCCCACATTCACACGAAACCTCGGACCTAAAGAAAAAGCGGCGCTGAAGAAAACGAGCCTTTTTATAACCAGAAAACTCGGAACCGACCCTGTTACACGTGAGAACCGGACTATCATTGCGCCTTTGATCGATCTCGCCGCCGGAGAAACTGCGACTGTCGCTCGGATCAAAGGGCCTAACGCTATCACCAGTCTGCATGCGATGATAAACGGCAGACGGTATTCCGACGAGCAACTGCGCAGCGTGGTTCTGAAAATATATTGGGACAATGAGAAGCAGCCCAGCGTGTGGTCTCCCATCGGCGACTTTTTCGGAACAGCGCCGGGGCTAAGCGAATACAAATCGCTGCCGATGGGCGTCACTGCCCGCGACGCATACTCCTATTGGTATATGCCGTTTGCAAAAGAGGCGGTTGTAGAAATCACCAACGAGGGCCGCGAGCCGTTCAAATCCCAGCTCGTCATCACATACGCCCCGCTCACCAAATCCATCGACCAACTGGGCCGTTTCCATGCAAAGTGGCACAGAGATGCGTTTTTGCCTACCGAAAAAGAACGCAGCATCGATTGGACCGTCCTCAAAACCGAAGGCCGAGGGCGATTTTGCGGGATGGCGTTAGAGATATGGAACCCGAGAGGTGGTTGGTGGGGCGAAGGT
>JAAYKG010000157.1 GCA_012522555.1 Armatimonadota bacterium | reverse complement strand
GTGCGCTGTCCGCACGTTCGCTCAAGCAAAATCAGTGTTCTCGGCGGCAAAGCCCGCAAGCACGAGCAGCGGATGGAGGTCGATCAAGGGTTCGATGCTACAAGGACGCAAGCGCAAGCTAATGAGGGCGTCGATCTTGCCGAATCCGAAGGTCAGCCCTCGCAAGGTGCAAGCTCAGTCAAATCGACAGGCGGCTCTGAGTCGATAGGTACGATAAGGGAATCATCGAGCAGCTCGGCCGATTCCGATTCTCCCCCCAGCAACATAATCGCTCTTTCCGGGATGCAGGATCGGATCGATGAGGCAAAAGAATTCATAGCTGAAGTCGAAGAAGCAATGAAAGCGCAGGCTGATGGCAAAAAGATCAGCATCTACCAGGTCAAGTACGTCAACACTCTCGAACTGGCAAACACCATTATGTCTGTAGTCGTGGGAGTGTCGGTTATGATGGCCCCTTCCAATGATGTCGGCGGGCTGCCGGTTCCTGCCACGGGAGCGGGCCAACAATTGATGCCGGTCAGCGCAATCAGTGGTGAGAACACGGGCAGGCATTTCGATTTAGCGGCAAAACAGTTCGGAAATACATTGGTCATTTTCGGCGATGAAGCGGATGTTCAGAAGGCTCTGGATATCGCCGCTCAGTTCGATGTACAGGGTGACTACGATCTGACGACATATAAGCTGAAACACATCGGCTTAAAAAACGTCATCGCCACAATCCGAAAATTGGCCCCAAACGTTATGATAGAAAGCGCAGGATTGGATCCTGACGATGAAAGCAGCGGTGCAAGCGGGGGTTCTAAGTCTGCCGGCGGCGGCTCCGGAGCCAGTAGTGACGGGGAGCTTCGGCAATCCGGGATGGACCAGACTAGCGTCAAGCAGCAGGCTGCCATGAACGCGCAGGCTGTCGACAACTTGTCTCGACTGCTGGTCATTAGCGGACGCAAGAGCGACGTCCAGAAGGCTGTATCGATCGTCGAAGCGCTGGATGTGAAGTCCCCGCAGATCAAAATTCAGGCTAAATTCACCAGCCTCACCGAAAGCGGAGAGAAGCAGCTCGGCTTGAGCTGGAACTGGGGCGAGTTCAACAAGGTCGAGGTCTCTCGAAACCATTGGTAAAGGCAGCCGGTAGACTTCGGAGCCAAACTCGACGCAATTATCAGCAGTGGGGATGGAACCCTGCTGGCTGCGCCGAGCCTGGTCTGCCTGGAGGGCAAGCCGGGACAGTTCTTTGTCGGCGATGAGATTCGATTCATCACTCAGATAAGCTCTGATGTTGGCGGAAAGCCGACGGTGACGACTGATACGGCCAATGTTGGGGTTCAGCTCACGGTGGTGGGAAACGTCTCGACCGATGATCAGATCACTTTGAATCTGCACCCGGAAGTGAGCACTCTCAAGCTGGATGATAGAATGAAATCCGAAGCCGGAATCACCCTGCCTATCATCACGAGAAGATACACCGACCACGTCGTCCGGGTCAAAAACGGGGAGACGATCGTTATCGGCGGCTTGATCCTCGACAGCGAGCTTGAATCCCTCAGCAAAGTGCCGCTTCTCGGCGATCTGCCGGTGCTTGGACATCTGTTCAGGCACAAGAACAAGACCAAGGAGCATTCCGAGGTGGTTGTATTTATCACCGCGACGGTTGTGGATGACTAAGCGTCTTAGTCGGTTCAACGTTGCAACCATGGCGAGCGTTCAAAGCTATCGCCTGGTGTTGCCCCGCTGGTCGATTCCGGCGGGGCAACGGTAAAATCTCTGCTGCCGCCGAGATATCAATTTTGTTTAGCCAGCTAATCCAGGAGACTATCTTTCGCCACGGCGACTATCGATATGCAAAAGACTGAAGCAATCGGAGAAATATTTTTGAGGATGGGCCTGATCACGCGGGATCAGCTCAATGCCGCCATAGATAAGCAGAAGCTGCTTAAAAGGCAGGAGGCGCTGGGCGACGTTCTGGTGAACCTTGGGTTTATCTCAGACAAAGATCGCATACGCGGCCTCGGGGAGCAGTGGGGGGTGCCGTTTATCGATGTTACCGATACCGAGATCGACCCTTCGATAATAAAGCTTGTCCCAGAGAGCGTGGCTCGAAAGCTGAAAGTGCTGCCGATATCAAAGAAAAACGGCAGGCTGATGCTGGCGATGAAAAACCCGCTGGATATTTTCGCTATCGACGAAGTCCGGCTGATGATCGGCGCGGATGTCGATCCGGGGATTGCTCTCGAAGAGGAGATCATAAACGCAATCGGGCGGCTGTATCGAACCCAGATCAATGTCTCCGAACAGGTCGATAGCGTAATTGCCCAGTTTGATACGGGTGATATAGACTTCGGTTCGGGCCTTGATGATAGTGACGACGAGGATATTTCTATCGAGCAGCTTCGCGAGCTGAGCGAGGAAGCTCCTGTTATCAAGCTGGCCAATTTGATAATCACGCGCGGTATCAACGAGGGCGGCAGCGATATACATATCGAGCCGGCCAAAGCCTGTGTGCGGGTTCGCGTGCGTGTTGATGGTATCCTCAAGGAGATGATGAGGGTTCCGAAAAAGGTGCAGGCGTCGCTGGTCTCGCGCTTCAAAATCATGGCCGAGATGGACATCGCGACCAAACGATCCCCGCAAGACGGCAGGATCGGCGCGGTGATCGAGGGCAGGCAGTTCGACTTCCGGGTCTCAACCCTGCCATCGGTGTTCGGCGAAAAGATCGTTTTAAGGATCCTGGACAAAAGCTCGGTGTCGGTGGGCCTGCATAAGCTCGGGATGCTGCCGGAGACTTTAGAGAGGTTTGAAAGCCTGATCAGCCGCACCTACGGGATTATTTTGGTCACTGGCCCGACGGGAAGCGGAAAGTCGACGACTCTATATTCGGTGCTTTCCAAGCTCAACTCAGGTGAAAAAAATATCCTTACGATTGAGGACCCGGTGGAGTATGAGCTTGAGGGGCTGACCCAGGTGCAGATCAACAACCGTGCAGGTCTGACATTTCCGGCCGGTTTGCGAACAATGCTGCGCCAGGATCCTGACATCGCGATGGTTGGTGAGATTCGCGACGGAGAGACCGCCTTGATTGCGACTGAGGCGGCGCTGACAGGCCACCTGGTGCTCTCAACGCTGCACACCAACGATGCGCCTGGGGCGATGACTCGATTGGTGGAGATGGGAATAGAGCCGTTTTTGATTGCATCGAGCGTGATAGGGGTGCTTGCGCAGCGTTTGGTCAGGGT
>JAAYKG010000156.1 GCA_012522555.1 Armatimonadota bacterium | reverse complement strand
GCACGCGTAAGAATCGATTCCACCGTGGTGTTCACCTTTTCGGTGGTCTCTTTCACCTGTTCAGCGATCTCTTTGGTCTGTTCGATGAGGGGATCGACCCGATTAATCAGCTCATCGAGTTTCGCCACCAGCGCTTTCCTCGAGAGCACCAGGACCGCGATCAGCGCCGTCGTCCCCCCGATAATCGCGATTGTGATCAGCAGTTGGCAGATTGCCATTATGCCGAGTGAAAGTTCAGTGGACATTATGTTTCCTCCCGTAGAAGAACCTCCGGCACACCAGCAGCCGGCCATATAATGAATCTTCTCTTTATATCGCAAAGCTCCTTCCGCCTGACACGGCAGCCTGCGATCTTCTGCATTATTCCCAGAGTGCGGGCCTTTATATCATCGCCGACGATTATCGCCTGGTCGTATCCAAAATCCACCGCCACAGCTTATCTCGGCCAAAACCGGATTGAGAAGAGAAAGCGATT
This sequence comes from Armatimonadota bacterium, assembly GCA_012522555.1. Lineage (GTDB taxonomy): Bacteria > Armatimonadota > UBA5829 > UBA5829 > UBA5829 > DTKD01. Next base: position 1,450 of record JAAYKG010000156.1, on the reverse strand, counting down.
GTATCGAGGCTGTCGACGTTGAGCTTTTCGGCAGCTTGCAGCATAAGTTCGGCGACCTTGGTCTTCGCGACTTTGTCTGCCTTTGTGCCCACCACTAAATAGTTATGGTTGTGAGAAATTAGCCACTCGATCATAGAATAATCCAGCGGCTGTGGCGGGTGGCGCAGGTCGATTAACTGAATAATGCCGCGAAGCGTCGTGCGGCTCTTTGCGTAACGCTCGATCAAATTTCCCCAATCCGCTCTTTTTGCACGATTGATGGCCGCAAAACCATATCCCGGCATATCCACCAAAAAGAATGGGCCGGCATCTTCAGGCTCGACTCGATAGTAGTTCAGGGTCTGTGTTCGGCCCGGAGTGTTGGAGGTTCTGGCCAGCTTTGCGTCCCCCAGTAGAGTGTTTATAAGTGATGATTTGCCGACATTGGATCGGCCGACCAGCGCGACCTCCGGCAAGTCTGCGTCCGGTAATTGCTCCAGCCAAGCTACGCTGGTTACAAATTCTGCTTTAATTCGTCTCATCACCCCATTATAACCGACTTATCCGGAAAGACGAAATGCCCCTCGATTTGACCGAATCTTAAGAGAATACTAAAATAAGATCACTATGGTTATAGACATCCACACACACGCCTTCCCAGACCCGATCGTTTCCCGAGCTATGGAGGTTTTGATCGGCAACTCCGGCTTGCAGCCGTTCACCGACGGCACTTATGGCGGCCTGCGCGATTCTATGAAGCGGGCAGGTGTGGATTTGTCTGTGATCGCCCCAATAGCGACAAAGCCTGCCCAAGCGCGGGGAGTCAATCGCTGCGCCGTGGAAATCAACAAAGCGAATGATGGTCTGATATCATTGGGCAGCCTCCATCCGGAGCAGGATGATTGGCGTTCGGAGATCGACGGTCTTGTGGCAAACAAGATAAAAGGCGTCAAATTCCACCCGGATTATCAAGAATTTTATGTTGACGAGCCGAGACTCATCCCTGTTTACCGCGCTCTGGCCGAAGCGGAGCTGATTGTATTGTTTCATGCAGGCGTCGATATTGGGCTGGCGCCTCCGGTCCACTGCACCCCGGACAGGCTTGCGAGCGTACTCGATGCGGTTCCTGAACTGACTGTAATCGCCGGCCACATGGGGGGATACAAACGCTGGGATGATGTCCGGAAATACCTCGTCGGCCGCGACCTCTTTTTTGACACCAGTTTCTCTCGGGCCGATCTTGGGGATAAAGCAATGGCGTCGCTTATGCGCGAGCACGGTGTAGACAAGATGCTGTTTGGGACAGATTCTCCGTGGACCGACCAGGAGGCTGAAGTCGAAGGGATACGAGCGTTGGGATTCAATAAAGATGAGCAGTGCGCGATCCTCGGAGGGAACGCCGCTAAATTGCTGGGTTTGTGAGCGGCGATGGCTCGGCTGAGTGCAGGGTTGGTAATGTATCGCTTCGTCG
>JAAYKG010000155.1 GCA_012522555.1 Armatimonadota bacterium | reverse complement strand
GGTTGTTGAAGTATGAAAGATAGTGCGGGAAGGGAGTAGTCGCCCTCACCCTAACCCTCTCCCCCAGGAGAGGGGACAAATGCCCTCACCCTAACCATCTTCCACTAGGAGAGGGGATAGACGCCCTCACCTTAGCCGTCCCCCGAGAGAGGGGACACGTGTACAGAACCCTGACAGGCTCAGGAGAGGGGACGTGTGGGCTAACCCAACACACCCGAGAGAGGGGATACATTTACCGAACCCTAACATACCAACAAAAGGGAGACTAGGAAAGCGGCATTGACACCATATTAGCTCAACAGTATACTTACATTGGCTGGCGTCGCGTGGAAGATGGGCCGTGGTCAGCGGGATTGCTTTTTTGTGTCCGTCCGCGTCGACGCCTCGATGAACGCGCCCGCGAACCTCATGTGCCGATTAAGGTGAAAGTTGATCAAGCTCGATATGCACGTACTTGCAAAGTTCCACACTGGAAGATTCCGCCTCGCTTTAGCGATTGCCGTTGTTGCAGTTTTGTCGGTCTCAGCTGCAATGGCAGACAATGCCGAATGTCAGATGTGCCACAGCGACAAAAGCCTCACCACCAGCACAGGCAAATCGGTTTATGTCCGCGAATCGGTTCTGAAAGCCACATCCCATGGTCAATTTGGATGCTCTGACTGCCATGCGGGGTTGGATGCTTCTAAGATACCGCATGCGGCTAAAATCGAACCTGTTGGCTGTATGGACTGCCACAGCGATGCCAAAGATGTTCATACTACCCATAAGGGACATGTCCCGACGGAAGGCTCCTCCGCGCAGATGAGTAATTCGTGCAAAGAGTGTCATGGCTCGCATATGAGCAAGCCGCTGTCTACGGCATGCTCTGCTTGCCACCCGGATGCCAAAGACTCGTTTGCGTCAGATGGGCACGGCAAGGCTCTTTTGTCGGGATCAGCTCTGGCGCCTGATTGCTTCTCGTGCCACAAAAGCAGCATTGTAAACCCAGGCAAAGGGGGTGAAGCGCAGCTCAAACTGGCGCAGCAGAAGGTCTGCTTCTCGTGTCACGTCAATAACCCAGCCATCTGCAGCCGCACAGGGTCAAAGGCTCATTTTATTAAATGTGTGGAAAACAGCGCACACGGCCTGGCGCTCGCTAAAGGGAATGGCGCAGCGGCAAACTGCGTGGATTGCCACGGCAGCCACGATGTATTCAAAGGATCCGACGCCAAAGCCAGCGTGAACAGAGCCAATATTACAACCACATGCGGCAAGTGCCACCCCGAAATAGCAAAGCAGTTCGATCAAAGCATTCACGGCAAAGCTGTGAAAAGAGGCAGCGCGGATGCACCCGTATGCACGACCTGCCACGGAGAACATAATATACTGAAGGCGACCGACCCGAAATCGCCGATCGCCCCCCGCAACGTCGCGGAACAAGTCTGCGGCACGTGCCACAGCTCGCTGAAACTATCGGAAAAATATGGGATCAGCAGCGATAGATTCCAAACATTCTCCGACAGCTTCCACGGGCTGGCAATACGCGGCGGAGCGGTCAATGTGGCAAACTGCGCGAGCTGCCATACTGCTCACGACATAAAACCATCCTCAGACCCGACTTCCAGCATCAGCAGAAAAAATATCCCGAAAACCTGCGGGGAATGCCACCCGGGCGCCAATGAACGGTTCGCCGTCGGCAAGGTCCACGTCGCGATGACCCAGACCCAACAGCCGGTGCTGTGGTGGATCAAGCTGATCTATGCGCTGCTGATTATCGGCGTGATCGGCGGGATGTTTGGCCATAACCTGCTCGATTTTTGGAGAAAGCTATTAAAACATCTCAAGAAGCACGATTTGCACGGACTTTACACCAGGATGACGCTGTTCGAGCGCCTGCAGCACTTTTTGATGGGCTCGAGCTTCATTATTTTGGCGATCACCGGATTCATGCTGCACTATCCCGATGCGTGGTGGGTGGTATATATCCGAAAACTCAGCTCTAATATTTTCGAGCTGCGCGGATTGCTGCACAGAATCGCCGCTGTGGGAATGGTGGCGGCCTGCCTGATTCACGTGCTTTATGTGGCGCTCACGACGCGTGGCCGGCAGTTCATTGTAGACATGTTCCCGAAGTTTAAGGATGTCGCCGATGTGATTGGTGTTCTTAAATACGACTTCGGAATGGCCAAAGAGAAGCCGAAGCTGGCCCGGTTCAGCTACGTCGAGAAGGCCGAATACTGGGCGCTGATTTGGGGCTCGGTGATTATGACACTCACCGGTATAGTGATGTGGGCGAATAACTTCTTTATGAACTTGATTACCAAGCTCGGCTGGGATATCTCGCGCACCATCCACTTCTATGAGGCGTGGCTGGCTGTGTTGGCGATCATCATCTGGCACTTCTATTTCGTGATCTTCAACCCGGATGTCTATCCGATGAACGCGGCCTGGTGGACCGGGACCGTGACCAAAGAGGTGCTCGAAAAGGAACACGGGCTGGAATACGATACTATCAAAGATAAGATCGAAGCTCGCAAGCCCAGCGCGGATCAAACCAAGAGCAAATAAAATAAGCTGCCCGGATTATGCTTCAGGCATAATCCGGGCAGCTTCAATGCGTAATACCTTCCCTGGTCTGATTAGTTAATCCAATCGAAACTCCGACGATCCCACCTCAACGATATAGTAGCTGCTTCCCACTTTCTGGAAGGTATAGCTCACATACACCGTCCGGATTCTGTCGCCTGAATAGAAGGAATGCTCTCCGAACGCCGTCACCATACCGTCGCCGCGCTCGCGCACCTTGCTCCAAACGAAGCCGGTGGTATCCAGATCGCCCAGAGCGTCTCGAGTCATCGCCAGATAATCCTCACCGACGATGGAGTAATCATATTTACCATCGAGCAGGATTGCTATATCGCGATCGTCTCGCACGTGTCGTTCCACCAGATCATATCTGCCGGAGATCCATCCGCTTCGGATATCGGCCAGCGTTTCGTCGAGTCGGCTATATTTCGCTGTTGGCTCGACATAGCTGCTGATGTAG
>JAAYKG010000154.1 GCA_012522555.1 Armatimonadota bacterium | reverse complement strand
TGTGGCCCGAGAGAGCCACGCAAGCAGCGAAACACTGCTTGAGCCAATAGGTTCTTCGTGGCATAACGCCACTGGGAATAACGAAGCTGGCAGGCCACCGACCCTGACCGGGTTGGCCTCTACTTTGGCGATCCTGTATACTCTTTTGTGGGTCTGGAGAGTAGACGAACTGCTCCTGGGACGGCACCACAGGTGTGCGATTACCCGTGAATAAGAGTGTCAATCCGCCCATCAGGATACATGATTTAGCTGGTAGAGGCCGGCTTGCCGGCTCCTCGTGTCACGTGCTAGGTAGTGACCTGTGTGGAACGGGTTGGATATCGAAGGACCTGAAAATATCGAAAGAAGGAGTTGTGTATCATGAGGAAGAGACAAGCAGCAGCAGGAGCCGATGTCGCGAAGGAATTTAGTAAAATCTGTATCATGACACCGGACATGCAGGTGTTCAAAAGGCTGCACGTCGCGCATAACAAGCTGGAAGACTTCGAGAAGCTCTTTGGGCTGCTGGATCAAGTAGAAGAGGATTTTGGATGCAGCACAACGGTTGTTCTTGAAGCCACCGGCCACTATCACAAAATCCTCCTGCGCGCCCTCGTGAAGCGCCATATCGAGGTCGTTGTCATTAACCCGATACAATCAGATTCTATCAGTAATCTGAACATTCGGAAAGCCAAGACCGACAGAATCGATGCCAAAAAGCTGGCCGCGCTGTTTCATGTTAAGGAAGATGATTTGCGGGTTGTCACACAAGTGGACACGCAAATCGATGCGCTCAAGGATCTGGTGCGTCAATATCATGCCTATCAGGACGAGATGACGGTCCACAAACTGCGCCTGGGTTCTTTTGTCGATCGCGTCATGCTCGGCTATGACACCATCCTGGCGCTTTCGTCTGCCTCTGGCTTGGCCGTCCTGAAAGCCTATCCCAGCCCCAGGGCACTCTTGAAGGCCCGTAAGTCCACCGTGCTGCGCCTGTTGCGCGAGTCTTCCCGTAAGGGCCCGACCTGGGCGGAGACGAAATACGAGGCACTCATGGCGATGGCCAAGGTCATGGTGAAACTCGGAGAGCCGGGTCTGCACCTGAGCGAGATGGTCCGCCGTGAGATTGCGCAAATCGAGTATATCCAGGGGCTGTGCGCGCAGATCGTGGCCGATGTCGAGGCGCTTGTCGACGAGAGCCGTCGCACCGACGCTTCTGATCTGGCCCAGCACATGGACCTGCTTGACTCCATTCCCGGCATCGGATTCCTGACTGCGGCTGCCCTCATCGCCGAACTCGGCGATCCGAATGCGTTTCGTTCTGCTCAAGCCATGACCGCCTATGCCGGTCTTGATCCCAATGTTGTACAATCGGGCAAGTTTAAAGGCAATCGTGTGAGTATTTCCAAAAGAGGCTCCCGGTTCCTGCGCAGGGTTCTGTTTTATATCGCGTCTGCCAACATCCGAAAATTACGCAATGGAACCTATGCGAATCCGCCAATCAAGGACTATTATGAAAGGAAGTGTCAAAGCAAACCCAAGATGGTCGCCCTCGTTGCCGTCATGCACAAGATGATTTACATCATCTTTGCTGTCATGCGTGACCGTAAGCCTTTTGAGTTGTGCGATCCCAAGAAGCATGCTGCTGCGCTGATGGGTAAAGTAGCCTAACTTCATTATTCACCTGTCAAGGTTCAATGCTTTCTGATTGACGTCATGTCTCTCAGCTGTGTTTTGTTTGCTCTTTTCTCTTTCTGCCAATTACTCGTAAAATTACTTCAACTTTTTTTAAAAACCCCCTTGACAATAATTAGCTGGTCTTGTTGAAGAACAAATCAGTAAAATCCGAAAGAAGTGTACGGGTCTATGCTAGAATAACGGACAGTTTGGTAAGATAGGGATAAGAG
>JAAYKG010000153.1 GCA_012522555.1 Armatimonadota bacterium | reverse complement strand
CTCTCGAAGTCGACTTCTAAGGCAATCGTCGGCTACATCAGCGCGATGCACGAGTATGGCGACGACTATTGGTTCGTCTCCAATAAATGGGAAACGGCTGAAGTGATGAAGAAGGCCGGTTGCTACAACTCCGCGACATGGTCTTCGGATATGTGGTTCTCAAGGCGCAATCATAAAGATCCTCGCCGCCGCACAAACCCGAAAGCACAGTTCGATTTTTGGAAGCAGAACAATTTCAAGGTCTTGATTGGTCTTTCCGGTATTGGACGTACGCAGGCGAAAGATGAAAAACTCTTCAATGCCGCAGTTTCGAACAGACTTGAGTTCGTCCAGTGGATTGTCGACAATAAGTATAAAGATGTAGTACAGGGCTTTGAACTCGGTTGTGAGACTTATTATCTGCCATACGAGAATCAGGATGCGCTCGTCAAGTTCTGGTCGGCTCTTGTGCCAAAAATCTTGAAGATTTGGCCTGGTTGCTATATGGGCGTACCGGTTGCGGAGAACTTCGAGCTTAATCCCGACATCAAGCAGGTCAGAAACCGCATGCTTGCTGCAGGCACGATTAATCGCGATACGTATTTCGCGGCTGCAGCGTTCAACCAGTATTCAGCACACTTCATTCTTGGGCTTAAGAAAACGGGCGTTCTTGATAAGATTTCGCACATCACCTATCATACCTATGGCGCCGAAACGCCTTACAGCTGCTCCTATCACGGCGTTAAGCGCATACGCGGCTTTGCCGAGGCATTCCCGGAGATCAAGGACAAGCGCACGTGGTGGACCGAGATTCGTCCGCGCTCCGATGAGGACAACCGTTGCCAGCGCATCTTCCGCGAAGCGCTTATCATGGGTCACTACTCGCTTATGATGATGTGTCAGCCTGAAGTTGACGGCTTCTATCACCATAATATGTGCAATCTCGCTGGCGGTCTTTATATCTCGAACGGCAAGAGTTGGAACGTTCAGTGGATGGATGAAGGTCCTGAATATCAGGATCTCGACAGCCCTCTTGGCCGTCCTCGCATGGAAGTTGGTCCCCAGGGTTCGGTTTATCACGTCATCGGCAACGCCCTCAGGCTTAATCCGCGTCTGTGGCATCACGGCACATCGAAGGATATGAACACAGAAGATTCGTTCTACACTTCTTCGCGTGTCACGGATCAGATCTATGCCCATCGTCAGGCGCTTAAGGCTGGCAAGAAGTCGCCTGGAGTTAAAGGTGAAGTCGAGTGGGTGGCACTCACCAGCTCCAACAATCAGAGACTTTGCCTTGTTATTGTCAACACCAAGCAGACGACTGAGAAGATCAAGGTTACGGTTCCTGGCAAGCAGTTTGCCGCGCCGACGTATCACATTGCCCGCATTAAGGATCCGAAATACATCGACTGCCGCGAAGTCCCGGGCGCGTCGAAGCTTTGGGAAGAGTTCTCTTATGAGGACACTCAAACCGGCTATGCTGGCGGTGGCGCTTATGAGGGCCCCAAGAGCGGCTTTGACAGCTTGAATGTTGAAGTCGGCCCCAATTCCGTGCAGTCTGTTACTGTTGTTATGCGCAACGTTCCTAAGAAGAAATAATAGCGCCTTATAATTAAGGTGGCATCAGCCATCTCATGCATTCGTCGCATCGCTTGACGAGCATTGAGATGGCTGATTTCTTTTTTGCTCTCTTTTCTCCTGTTGGTAGTGCCGCAACCGCGGTAGGGGTTGGCAAATTTTAGACGTTGTGGTATAATCCTCTCATGCTTTGCATAAGTAAATGTATGGGAACCTGTAACTCGACTGCTGGTTAAGCCAGTCAAGAAAATAATCGTGTAAAGAGACATATTTTTTAGCTGATAGTTACCCATAACCCAGTTGAACCGCAGAACCTCGAAGCACCTCGCTCCTTCATAGCCGTGGATCATCTCCTTTCTGATTCGGACCTCACGGTCCGT
>JAAYKG010000152.1 GCA_012522555.1 Armatimonadota bacterium | reverse complement strand
TGCTAATAAACCTACACCTTGGTGCGTATGTATTTGATAGTTTCCTTTAACCCCTCTTCAAGAGAAACTCGAGGCTCCCAATCCAGCAGTTGTTTTGCTTTAGAGATATCCGGTTTACGCTTGGTCGGGTCGTCGATGGGCAGTGGTTTGAAGACTATTTCACTCGTCGAGTTCGTCAGCCTTTTTACCAGATGTGTGAATTCCAGCACGGTCATTTCATCCGGGTTCCCGATATTAACCGGCTCGATATGGCCGGATTTGAACAATCGAAAAATCCCTTCCACCTCATCATCCACATAACAAAAGCTGCGGGTCTGACGCCCATCGCCGAACACGGTCAGCGGCTCACCTTTCAGCGCCTGATAGATCATCGTCGGCACTACCCGGCCGTCGTGCAGTCTCATTCGCGGGCCGTAGGTGTTGAATATTCTCACGATTCTGGTATCCACCCCATGCGCGTTGTGGTATGCCATGGTCAGAGCTTCAGCGAACCGCTTGGCTTCGTCATACACCCCCCGCGGCCCTATTGGGTTCACATTGCCCCAATAGTCTTCCTTTTGCGGATGCACCAGAGGGTCCCCATAGACCTCCGAGGTCGAAGCAAGCAGATAAACAGCCTTCTGTGCCACCGCCAAACCCAGGGTTTTATGTGTGCCAAGCGAGCCGACTTTAAGGGTGGGTATCGGAAACTGCGCATAGTCGATCGGGCTTGCGGGTGAGGCGAAGTGGAAAATCGCGTCGATCGGCTCGTCTATATACAGATAATTCGTCACGTCGTATTTTATGAATCGAAAATGCGGGTTGTCGACATTGTGAACGATGTTATCAATGCTGCCCGTGAGCAGATTATCCATCGCAGTGACCTTATATCCATATTTCAGCAGCAGATCGCACAGGTGCGACCCAAGAAACCCGGCCCCGCCAGTTACCAGTATATGTTCCATTGTGCGAAATAACCTCGGTGATTCATAAAAATAGCCTAATAACGTTCCGGCTCATGCCTCTGACGTTCGCGCTCGGAGTCTCTTTCGGCGATCGACTCACGCTTATCCCAAAGTTTTTTGCCCCGAGCAAGCCCAACGTTTATTTTGGCATATCCTCGATTGAAAAACACCTTGAGCGGGATGAGGGTGAGGCCCTTTTCGGCGAGTTGGCGGCTGATGCGGTTTATCTCCGACCTGCGCAGCAGCAGCTTGCGTGGGCGAAGCGGATCGACGTTCCATCGGTTGCCCTGTTCAAACGGCGCGATGTGCATCCCGTGAATCCATATTTCTCCATCCTGAACTTTACAATAGGATTCCGTGATACTCGCCTGCCCTGCCCTGATCGACTTGATCTCGGTGCCCGACAGCACCAGCCCTGCGTCAAAGGTCTCGCCGATATGATATTCGTGTCTCGCCTTACGGTTGGTTATCGAGACGTTTTTGTGTTTTTGTTCCTTGTTCACGATGCTAAATTATACCACACAGGCGATTCTATCATTCCGTTCTGTCGTCCTCTGTTGAGGGTTAAAACCCCGACTCGACGTACAACACTTATATTGGAAGACTAGTCTTACAGGGGGCGAGGACTATGAGAGGCTATTTCGTCTTTGTTCTCACGTTGATAGCCATATTTGCGATTGGCGCGGTTGTCGGCGCTGGTTCGCCGATAGGAAATCTGGGTTACAACTCCTACGAGGGCGCCTATTCACAAGGTAAGGGCCTTCACAAATATTTTGGTCCTGGTGTGGGTTATCCATCAGGCTACGGCAACTCGACCGGCAGCCCCTACGGGCCGAATGGTGACTACATGCGCCGATATGTTCCGCCCGAAAAGTGGGGATCAATGGGCTACGGGACCGGACATTTGGGGGAAGGCTGGGGGCCGTACATATTCAGCCCGCGCAGCGGCTCTTCACCCCCCGGACTGTTCGACCCGCTGCCAGGCGCATACAGGGATGCTGGGCCTCCAGCGATAAAAATCAAAAACGGCAGAATCAAAGTTGCCGTTCCTGACAACATTCCCGGGGTAAGCTGCATCACCGTGACCATGCTGGCTTTCAATGGGGCGGAGTTAGCCAGCCAGCGAGCCGTTGGGCCGCCCTACAGGTTCGATTTTCCGGTCTTAGACGGGGTCAAAACGGTCAGAGTGAGGATAGATTATCAAGACAGCGGGCTATCGGCCACCGCCTATCCTTTGTGACCCAGCCTGCCAAAGTGTATCGTGGTGGCGATTTCACCGCGGAATCGTCACCTTTTCATTGTCATCTCTCGAGGGCGCTCGCTTTTTTCTCACAGTAACGCTATCATAGTTGCAACTTATGTAGCGAGGAGGTGAGACCGGGTGTCTGAAATGGATTTCAAGCTGACTTCGTTATCACACGGAGCTGGGTGAGCGTGCAAATTGAGCCCTCAGGCTCTGGCGCAGGTGCTGCGTCAAATGCCCCTTATCACAGATCCGAACGTACTTATCGGTTTGTCGACATCGGATGATGCCGCCGTATACAGGATATCCGATGAGGTTGCGGTTGTGCTCACCGCGGACTTCTTCACCCCTGTGGTGGACGATCCATACCAATTCGGACGAATCGCCGTAACTAACGCCCTGTCGGATATATATGCGATGGGTGCGAAGCCCGTGCTCGCCTTGAATCTGGTCGCGTATCCATCCCGCACGCATTC
>JAAYKG010000151.1 GCA_012522555.1 Armatimonadota bacterium | reverse complement strand
GCCAAAGAGAAGCCGAAGCTGGCCCGGTTCAGCTACGTCGAGAAGGCCGAATACTGGGCGCTGATTTGGGGATCGGTGATTATGACACTCACCGGTATAGTGATGTGGGCGAATAACTTCTTTATGAACCTGATTACCAAGCTCGGCTGGGATATCTCGCGCACTATCCACTTCTATGAGGCGTGGCTGGCCGTTTTGGCGATCATCGTCTGGCACTTCTATTTCGTGATCTTCAACCCGGATGTCTATCCGATGAACGCGGCCTGGTGGACCGGGACCGTGACCAAAGAAGTGCTCGAAAAGGAACACGGGCTGGAATACGATACTATCAAAGATAAGATCGAAGCTCGCAAGCCCAGCGCGGACCAAACCAAGAGCAAATAAAATAAAATGCCCGGATTATGCTTCAAGCATAATCCGGGCAACTTCAATGCGTAATACCTTCCCTGGTCTGATTAGTTAATCCAATCGAAACTCCGACGATCCCACCTCAACGATATAGTAGCTGCTTCCCACTTTCTGGAAAGTATAGCTCACATACACCGTCCGGATTCTGTCGCCTGAATAGAATGAATGCTCTCCGAACGCCGTCACCATACCGTCGCCTCGCTCGCGCACCTTGCTCCAAACGAAGCCGCTTGTATCCAGATCGCCTAGAGCGTCTCGAGTCATCGCCAGATAATCCTCACCGACGATGGAGTAATCATATTTGCCGTCGAGCAGGATTGCTATATCTCGGTCGTCTCGCACGTGTCGTTCGATGAGATCATATCTGCCGGATATCCACCCGCTTCGGATGTCGGCGAGTGTTTCGTCGAATCTGCTATATTTCGCTGTTGGCTCGATATAGCTGCTGACATAGAGCGGCTCGGAGACATAGTTCACTACCGTGTATGGTCTGCTCACAATGCGGGTCACTTGGAAAAACGGAAACAGTCCAAAGCTGTAATACACCGACCTGTAGCTGAACCCAGGAGCATATACCGAGGACCAGTATCCGAAATAGCACGGCTCGTTATAGTAGGTAACGGGATAGTAGTAGAAGCCCTGTCTATATGTCGGTGGGCGATAGGTAGTAGGCACATAATATCGCGCCGCAGGCTTATATCCAACCGTATAGTTGACTCTGGGCAGCGAGGGTCTGTAGCTGAGTGTGCCTGTTGGCCTTTGCTTATCAATCGCCGGTTTGTAGTTGCGCTGAGTTGGATTGTCTCTAAAAGACTGATGCGGCTGATACCCTTTACTCGGAGTTGGTTTAGGGGCCAACCGGGACGAATCCGGCCGCTGTGTATTGCGGTTATCAGTCACCGATGGTCTCGTTTGCTGACTGTTCGGTTGGTGCGGTTTATAATCCTGCCGCGCGGATGCAGATGTCCCGCTTTGATAAGTCATGGCTCCGGCGGGTTTTGCAGCATCCGCCAGTCGATCAGGGCCGTGATCGCGAACCTCGCTTGTTCGAGAGCTGTCCGGTCGCTGTCTGCTATTGATGGTAGATGGCCTGGATTTATCCCGTGTGGACTGATCACCTCGTTGATCGGTCGATGAGTCAGGGCGATAGCTGGAAGTTGGGTATGGGCTTCGCGCGGGCGTCGAGCTGACGGCGGGAGCTGAAGGCCGTGACTCTACCGGAGTTACAGGTCGATAGTCTCCACGCGAATAGGTGCTTCTCTCCGATGTCGATGGACGCGTAGGCGTCGAGCTGACGGCGGGAGCTGAAGGCCGTGACTCTACCGGAGTTACAGGTCGATAGTCTCCGCGCGAATAGCTGCTTCTCTCCGATGTCGATGGACGCGCAGGCGTACTATATCCGCCATTGATGGTCTGTGCCGGCGTAGAAGGACGCGAGGGCGTATACGATGGACTCTGTGTTTTGGCCGCAGTCGAAGGTGAATAACTCTGGGTGCTTTTTGAGCTGCTCCTCGAGCTATCGTCGGAGCGTCGCCCAGCCGCTTCAGCGTTGACTGCGAAGGCGATAATTCCACAAAGAATTATGAGGGTTAGTTTACGCATATTAACCACCTCCATATATTGTATAGACGCGGTTGGGGTCGATGTATCTCATTAGCTGCGCAAGAACTTTGGCAAAATGCGGAAATTATTGCTGGGCGTGATGCGCAGGGGTGTCGATCCAGCCTGGCCTGACGCAGTATGTGTACATAATTACGGTTTTGTCAAGCTCTCAGGCTTGTTCCGCCTTTTTCTTTACGGCTGCCAGCATGTTATCGACATTTTCTTTCATCTTTTTCGCAATTATGCCCTTGATAAGGGCACCAATCATGGGCACATCATACTCGACTTCGATCTCGGAATCGAATCGCGTTGCACCACCCAGGTCGGTGAATTTCCACATTCCGCGGTATTTGGAATAGTCCCCTTTTATAAGCGAGAACGTGCAGGTACGGGCTTCTTCGTCCCAGATGTCCTGTTCGGTCCACTTAATCGACATCTTGAATTCTTTGACAGTGCCGACCCAATCGCTGACGATGCGGTTACCGTCCTCGCTGCGCTCGACTATTTTTACGCTCTTCAGATCCGGCATAAACTCCGGAAACGATTCGATGGATCTCGCCAGAGCATATACCTGCTCCAACGGACTGTTTATTTCAATCGAACTTTGCACTACAGCCACAAAAAGCCTCCACGATAGTTGTTTATTACGCCATTCTCCTAAGCAGCCCGACCACTTTGCCCACTATTTCAATCTTATTGTAAAAAATGGGGCGCATACTCTGGTTGGCCGGCTGGAGTCTGATGTTTGCGCTCTCTTTGTAAAATCTTTTAACCGTAGCCTCGTCCTCGACCATTGCCACCACTGTATCGCCATCCTCAGCAATCGACTGCCTGCGAACAATTACGAAATCCCCGTTCTTAATGCCGTCGTCGATCATACTGTCGCCCTTAACACGGAGCATAAACCCTTCAGCCCCTGTCAGAAAATCTTCGGGCACCGGCAAGATATCCTCGATCTCTTCCGCAGCCAGCGTCGGCCCGCCAGCCGCCACACTGCCCACCAAAGGCAGATGCAGCACTCGACTTTGCGCTGTGCTGGCTTTGGGTGAGGTCGCTGGACGACCATCTTCACGCCCAGGGCGCGCGGGCACAACGCGAATAGCCCTCGTAAGCACGGCCTCGCGCTGGATGCGGCCGGCCTGCTCCAGCGCTCTGAGATGACCATGCACTGTGGAACTGGACGACAGACCCACAGACTCTCCTATCTCGCGCACAGTCGGCGGATAGCCGTGCTCGTCAGTGTGCCAAACGATGTAATCCAGAATCTGTATCTGCCGTGCACTCAATTTATCAGTCATAATCGTTGCTCCGTGACCATCTACACGTCGAATATCGCCTTCGCAATCCATTCGCCGCGCCGGTTCTCTACCGCCATCTCATGAAATGTGACGGCTTTCACGGTCGGCCCAAGCCATTCAATTCGATCATCGATCGGCCGCGTGCCTACCCAGCACGTCAGTCGACCCATCGATATTTCGGTTATCTCAAACTCTAACGGCAACAGGTTGTCAGCGTCAAACAACATCAGCAGGGAGGACAAGAAACGCTCCAGTAACAATACATCATCTGTACCGATAACGGTTATCGAGCGCTGTCTGGTCGGTTCATACCGGTCGATTTCGGCCATTATCGAAAACATCCCATAGGCCGCGCTCTCGAACGCCTCCGCCATCGTGGCGCCTTTTCCGATGACTCCAATATCAGCCGTGTGTTCAATTAACTCGAACTGATGTTCGCGGTTCATTTGAGATCCTTTCCACGTCAGGCCATATTTGTCCTTCACCAAGTTTATAATAGAGTATATTCCCGGCGGGCTCAATGATGCAACTGCGATCTCGTTGACACTCCATAGCGCCCATGTTATACTCCGGTTGTGCGTGGCGGTAGTAAATTGCCCGAACAAACGCCTCATATTTTCAGTCTCTTCGTTGTATAGTGTTGATGTGTATCCCTCAGCCTGATTGTGGAATAAACAAACATGCACAGTGAGGTAGGTGTTTCGATTGCTTCTTGAACATGGGTTAAGACAGACTCTATCACAGAAGATTGATCCTAAGCTGATTATGGCCAACAACATACTTCAGCTCACTTCTTTGGAGCTGCAGCAGGCCATCGAACAGGAGCTTGCGGAGAACCCGGCGCTCGAAGAGCCGGGGGATGACCCGTGTGAGAACTGTGATCAGCCGAAGACCATGTGTATAGATTGCCCGTTTTATAAACAGGCGATTACCACAGACGAAACTGACCTGAGCATTTATGAACTCGAACAGCCTATAGATTTTGCCGCCGATGTCGACGACACGGAGGGGGATTTCATAGCCAGCATCCGGGCTGAAGTCACACTGCAAGACTACTTGAACAGCCTGCTGCGAGCCGCGTTGTCGTCGAATCACTGGTCGGTAGGGGAATATATCATCTCCAATATCAACGACTCCGGGTATCTGGAAGGGAGCACCGCGGAGTTTGCCTATGAGCTGGGCAGGGAAATTGACGAAGTGGAGATGGTGCTGACCGTAATCCAGACATTCGACCCGCCGGGTGTGGGCGCTCGGGACCTGCGAGAGTGCCTGAAGCTGCAGTTGGAACGATTGGCCGAGGATGACAAGGGCAACGCGACGGCGCTGCAGATAGTGTGCAACTATTGGCAGGAGATGCTCACGAACAAGATTGGCAAAATAGCTCGCAGGCTTAAAGTAAGCGCGAAGGATGTGGTCGATGCGATTGAGTTTATCAAAAAGCAGCTCAATCCGTATCCAGGCAACAGTTTTCGACCTCCCTATCAAAGCGACGCGGATGATTTCAGCGCATCGGTGCGGCCAGATGTCATCGTGCGCAAAACCGAAGCGGGATATGATATCGAAATCGTCGGCCACGATCAGCATCTTCTTAATATCAACTCAAACTATCGCAGCATGTATGAGAAAATAAAAAACGGCGGCCCGAATAAATTCAGCGCCGAAGATAAAAAACATATCGTCGAGTTCGTCGAGCGGGCTGATTTGTTCATCAAGAACATTAACCAACGACGCAAGACCCTGCGACAAATCACAAAGGCTGTGGTGGAGTATCACCAGGGCTACCTGGAGACTAATTCCAAGGCGTTTATGCGCCCGCTGACAAGGACTCGAATCGCGCTGATGGTCAAGGTCCACGAGTCAACGGTCAGCCGGGCTACAGCTAACAAATATATTCAGCTACCGAGCGAAGAGGTCGTGGGATTCGACTTTTTCTTTGATAGCGCGGTGTCTGTGAAGGATCTTATCGAGGAGTTGATCGCATCTGAGGACAAATCTTCCCCACTCAGCGACCAGCGCATCGCAGAGATTCTGGGGGAGCGAGGATTCAGTGTGGCTCGTCGCACCGTCGTCAAATATCGCGAGGCGCAAAAGATTCTATCTTCCAGGCAGCGCCGCATATAGCGACGCCGCCTGCGTTATGTTTGCTAGCCTGCCGATTTTCTTCTTCTCAACATCAAAATTGCGCCAGATGCTGCACTTAGAATGATCACAAATGAGGAAGGCTCCGGTATGTACGTTGCACCATCGTTGATTATGCAAAATGTGCCGTCGCGCAGTCCGAAATACAAGGATCCGTCCGGGCCGATGGCCGTGGTGGTGCTTATCTCTGCTCCCATATTCATCGACCAGCGAAGGTTGCCTGACGAGTCCAGCGAATAGACGGTCCCATCGACATTTCCGAAGAAAATATTTCCTGCGGCATCGATCACCGGCGACGACTTTATGGTCGAGTAGGTGGCGTAGTTCCACAATCTTTTGCCGGTAGGTGATATTGCGAAAAGATAACCGTCATATGTGCCGATATAGGAAACCCCGTCTACCCCAACAGCCGGGGAACCCATCAAGTTCGGAAAAGTCGCGCTTTGCCAGCGCAAGTATCCCTCGGAATCTATGCAGTTGAGGTATCCGTCCGGGGATGTGAAGTAGACCGAGCCGTCATCAGCTACAGCCGGCGCGGTGTTAGTCTTATCACCCGCCTGGTATACCCATTGCAAATCCCCATCTTTGGATATGCTTCGCAATTTGCCGTCCGTGCCCCCGATATATATGCTTTGGCCGTCGCGCGAGACCGCCGCTGAGGCTTGCATGGAGGTTCCGGTGCTGTAGTTCCACTGCACCTGCCCGGTTTGAGAGTCAAGTGAGAATATGTAGCCGCTCAACGCTGAGTATATAAGGCTGCCGGTGTCCATAATGATCGGCGAGGAATATATGGCCGTCACTGGGGAGTAGGGCGAGGCGGCGGAAGATGTTTTCCACTTGAGAGTCCCGGATGGATTGATTGCATACATGAACCCATCGAGGGAGCCGACGTAGATATTTCCGGCAGCGTCGAGGGTCGGCGATGACATCACTACGTTGCCGGTGGCATATGACCAAAGTATGTTCCCTGTTGGGCTTACTGCGTATAGTTTTTTGTCGGCGGATCCAAAGTAAGCCGTGCCGTCCGAGCCGATTGCGGGGGATGAATATAGAGTTCCTCCGGTGTTGACACGTATTACGTTTGCCGGCGTGGAAGGGCCGTTATTGATTGCTCTGCCGGTTCTTTGATCGTCTCCTCTATAGTTAGGAAACAGTGGATCTGCGTTCGCCGATGTTATCGCCAACCAGCAGCTCAGCAGTATTGTTACAATAGCGCCCATATTTGCTCGTATATTTTGCATGCTCTTTAATGCCATCATAGCTACTCCTCCCGATAATACCCGTTCTTGCCGAATATTCGACGCAGATGTATTTCGGCTGCCATTCACTGCATGCCCTGCGCAATAAACGTGCCAATTGGGCATATAGCGCATATTTCTTGCTATTATGGTTTATTATAAATCTAGTATTTTCTGCACTTTCACACGGATTGCAGGTTTAGAAGCGTGAAATATAGGGCAATACGAGTTGGGTTTAAGCTGAGGGGTGCTTAAGATGACTTGCATATTAGTGATAGTTATCATGGCAATACTGCACGATAAATGCTTAAATAACAATTTTATCCTAGTATAATTACCTGTTTGTGGGCTTTTTGCTCAGTTTTTTGTCATAAGCCCTTGACATAGCGCGCAGGCTCACATATATTAACGTCGGGAAAGATGGCAAGAAATCGCGCAAATGGTCTGGGCGCAGACCGCAGGATCCGGGGCTCAATGGAGTAGTGTATCTGCGTATCTGGCAGACCGGTTTCCGCCATCTCTTAGAAGAGGTGGGTTGAGTGCCGGAGCACTCAACCCGGGGCTACCGTTATCACTCCGCCCGGGGAGCGAGTGGCAGCCCCGTTACGGAATTTTCGGTTATAAGCGGCAATAACTGTAGGGTGATAATACAGTTTTAAGCTCATCTCCGAAATTTCGCAGGGCTGCACTCAGGGAAGACGCCGAGCCGAATAAATGGGCACGGTCGTCGTTTCAGATAGTAAGGGGGTGGTCGCTAGGAACAATCTGAAGCGTAGTTCGCGCTTGACCCGGACGGAATGATGCTGATACTTACTTAAAGTAGTTCCAGATTGACCGTTTCCGGTGACGCAAAACCAGGCGAGGGCGCTGAAAGTCTGGTTTATGAAGAGGAGCGCCCAAAATTATCGGCTCTTGCATTGGCAAGAGACCAAGCAATCACACTAGAGAGAAAGAGGTAGAAAACAATGAAGAAGATCATCGTATTGACCATGATCGCCCTGTTCGTGCTTTCTTTGCCGGCGATGGCCGCCAAAGTGCTCAACGTCCCGATCTGTCACGAGCCGATCTGCGTCTATCAGGCCTATTGCGGCTTGACTTGCCCGGATGACGGCTCGAATCAGTGGTTCTTGGGCTTCAACGGCCTTGGGGCTGATGTGATCAAAGCTGTCCCCGGCGTTCTTGCAATCGATCCGGGTGGGACCCAGCCGGCGGGCGGTTGGCCGAACTTCGTATCGGCTTCCCAAGCGGGCATCTCTTGGACCGTGACCAACGTCGCGCTGAAGAAGACTGTTCCGGTTTGGCCGTGCACAGTCGAAGGCTTCGGTGGCCAGGGCGGAACCGTCCAGGGCAGCGACAAGGTTCGACTCTGGTGGCCACTGATGTATGAGCTTCCCGGCACATGCTGGACTCTTACCGTCAGCTACAAGACCCTGCCGTGGATCGACCCAGCCAACAACGAGCTGGCAACCACGCATCAAGACGTGTGGAAATGGTGTGTGTGCGCCGACCTCGATCATCTGCTGAACCTGGTGGACCTGTTCCATCAGCTTCCGGTTGGCAGCCTGCAGGTTCCGATCATCAATGGCGAAGCTCTCTACAACGAGCTGATCTGCCGCATCGAAGCTCTGATGCAAGCCGACCCGGCCGATCCTCAGACCACGGCTGATTTCTTCGACCTCGACATGCTGATCGAGAACAGCTGCGCGACGGTTGCTTGCGGCGGCCCGGCGGAGATCGGTATCCGCAACACCACCGAGAACCCTGCGTGCTGCAAGCTGCAGGCCGACGTTGAGTGGATCATGGAGCAATTGGGAGTTCTGTTCCCGAACAAGTGATGATCTTACGACAACGTAAGACCAGGTAAGTAAGACCGAGGAGAGAGGTCTGTATCAGGCCTCTCTCCGAAGTTAATAAGCTGCCCGGTTCGAGCGTTGCGCCGAGGTATTTTTAGTTTAGAGGCGCCGCCCGTGAATGCCCCGCGATTTGTGCCCCGCTTTTTCGGGCAGACCTCCATACAGAAAGCTTTTTTTCGAGTTTTGATTTGCAAGGCCCGGCTTAAAAAGATTTTGAAGGAGAGAACTATGCTATCATCCAACCGTCTGTCAATTCTAGCTTTGATTATCGCTTTGTCGATTTGCGCTGGGTTGGGCTGCTTTGCGGCGACCAAACCCGCCTCCAGCGACACTACTATATATAAGGTAAGGCTGAAGTCGTCGTTTGGGGATGCGGGCACTCGAAAACTGAGCATAGACGGCAAAAATTACCTGTGGGAAGTAGCTACCGCGGGGATGGACCTGAAGATTATTAAAAATACCGATGGCGTGTTTTTGATCGGCAAGAACCATATCGGAAAATATCCGGCTGGCTCCAAACACGAGTCGCCGATGTCGCTGTTCCCTGGCCCGATTGGAGATGTAAAAGAGTTTTTGAAGGCTAACAGTGCGAAGTCGCTGGGCAAGGCGGAAGTCGACGGCAAAAAATGCGAGATACACGAGTATACGGAGAAGATCTCCGGCTGGAAATGCAAACTGTGGACTGACGCGGCAAAGGCAACACCTGTCAAACTGGAACTGACCGGCACAAATAAAGGCGACAGCGCCACAGCAACATATTTGTCTTATACATTGAATGAAAAGATTCCGGCATCCTCATTCATTCTTCCCAAAGACAAGAAAATACGCCCGATGCCGGAGATGAAAAACGAGAAAAAAGCCGCTCCCAAAAAAGCGGCGCCCGCCAAATAGCTCGTTGGTCGCCGGAATTTGGGGATTTTGTTAGAGATTAAGTGGCGCAAAGACGCCGCAACACACTGTTTGGATGGAGTCGTATGAGCAGAGCTGGATCATTAGTCTATTTAATCGCGGCTGGGCTTGGCATCTGGATGCTGGGTTCTCCTATCGCCTCGTTCTCGGTATCCAAACCGAAGGCTTTGGCGGCAAAGCCTAAATCTGCAACCATTCTGTATACAAGTCAGGTATACGGCCAGATGAGATCGTGTAACTGCACTAAGTTTCGCTTCGGCGGATACGGCAGGCAGGCCAATCTCGTTCGACAACTCTCACAAAAGCATCAGGATTTGATTCTGATCGACTGCGGGGACGCGCTCGACAACGATACCTCCCAACAAGGCAAGATGAAGCGCGACCTTACTGCAAAAATTATGGCAACTATTGGATACAACGCCTATGTGCCGGGAGAGATGGAGATCGCTGCAGGCCTGGCCGACCTGAATGCCAAATGCGCGAAGTTGAATATCCCCGTGACCTGTGCGAACGTGTTTTATGCGGATACCGGCAAGCGTGTCTGCTCATCTCACGTCACACACAAAACCGCTGACGGCACTAAAGTGACCGTGGTTGGATTGTTCGGAAAAGGGCTTGTAGCCAATGATGTACTGCGCGACACCAGCGTGAAGATAGGAGATGCGGCGGATCTGCTGAAGAAACTGGCTCCGGTTCTGCGTAAGGACACGGATATCCTGGTTGTAGCCGCCCATATGACTATGGACGACGCCAAGGCAATAAGCG
>JAAYKG010000150.1 GCA_012522555.1 Armatimonadota bacterium | reverse complement strand
GCCTGGCGGAATTATTGAGTTCTATGTCAGCTAGTGCCCCGGATTCGGAGAAAGCCGGCATAATTTTGAGATTGGTGGATCATTATATCGCTGTGCGGAAATTTCGGGAGGGAGCGAGTTTGTGCAGAGCTGTGCTTGCTATCAAAAATTCCCACCTTGATTCCCATGCTCATGCCGAGTATCAACTAGGGATTTGCTATTATCACAGCAATATGAGTTCGGCTGCGATGCACTCGCTGAACAATGTTGTCAAACGATATCCGGACTCGGAATGGGCTGTGAAGGCGCGAGGAATCCTTACTAACACATCTTACTCTGAAAGCAGGTGAAGAGTAATCGCGGTTTGGAGGATCAGCATTCAGATGTTTGACTAGCAAGTATCTTTAGGAGGAATATTGGAGGAAGGGGACTGCGGTTTAGGCAGCGATTGCCAGGCTAAGTAAGGAGGCGAAACATATCATGTTGCGATTTCTAATGTTGACGGTTGTGATCGTTTTGGTTATGAGTGCGAGTTTGTGCAGCGCAGGGGAAAAACAAACCCCAAGCGAGGCTCCGACTGCGGAATTCATCTCTGCGTCACTACGGAACCAATTGCACAAATCAGCGGTGAAAGTGACGTACTATGTGGCAGATGATGTCGACGGAGAATGTGATATTCGCGCAACATATCTCAGGTCTCCGAATTTCTGGAGCTATACAGGCGAGAGAGGCTCTGAATTAGCCTGGGGCGAGTATGACAAGAAGACTGGGTTGTCCCGCTCATATGTGATTGATCAGAAAAATCGTCTCGTCGGCATCATCACTGATTACGAAGCTGAGGGGCTTACTGTAGCGGAATTACCGGATCCGATTTTACACAACATGCCAACCGGAAAGCTCGCCGACATCATCGGTTCCGGAACTGTGTCCGAGAAACCTGAAGTCGTAGATGGTAATAGCTGCTGGCGCGTTGACATCACGCCTCGTGAGCGCCCGAATGATTTGTATAGTGTCTACGTTGATACTAAAATTGACTGTCTCCCGCGAAAAATAGTGTGCAAGTGGCGTGGTGGTCAGATCGATGTTTCCAATCTCTCCAGCTATGAGAATATAGGCGGCATTTGGTATCCAAAGCAGTGGCGCTGGGAGGCGACCGGCGCATCCGGGAAGCCTGTTCACAGAGAACTCAAGATTGCAGGTGTAGAATTGGTATCCGAGGCGGCTGCGAGCAAAAGCCGCCCATTCCCATCCGGTACAATTGTAGTCGATATGGTTAATGATTTGGAGTATACCATTCCGTAACGCAGTGCAGAAATGAGAGCGGAGTTTCTGATACCCCGGACCCGGGGGAGAGGTTTAGCCCACGAATCCTCTCTCCTGGGGACTGGCTAAGTTGAGGGCGTCTATCCCCTCTCCTAGTGGAAGATGGTTAGGGTGAGGGCATTTGTCCCCGCTCCTGGGGGAGAGGGATAGGGTGAGGGCGACATCTCTCTTCCCGCACAATCTTTCATACTTCTTCAGCCCGCCCGGTTTGCCAGGCTTGCCTCCTCACCCCAGTATCAAAGTTATGTCGCGATTAAAATACAAGTGGAAACTCTTATGAAATTAGGATAAACCGCTGAAGTATAACAATATAAACTACAAAAATCATACCATGACTTTTGAGCTTCCCTATTAGGCGTCGGCAGGATTGACGGGGAAGGATATTGCACGCTATTTCGCCAACTTATCATTGTGCAGCGCGCTCCGCTATGGGCGCATCGCCGAGCCGTATATAATGTAGAGTGGCCGGTCAAGCCCGGTTCATTCTTTTGATCTTCCCGAAGCGTACGCCACCAATGGTTTTCGCATATCCAGAAGATATATTTCTATCGCCTGGGTTCGGCGATATTCCGAAAAGCCGGCGCGGTGACTTGGAGGCTGAATAAGATATTATGGAGGCGCAATATATGAGAATGGCGTTACTATCGGCAGTGTTAGTTCTGGTTTTGGGGGTGGCCGCAATGGCAGGCAATTTTTCGGTGTGGGCGGTGGATCCGCTCGTTAAAGTCACAAAAGATATGCCCGCAACCTCGCTGGATACAGTGAACATCGGCGCAGTTTCAAATGAATATGAAAGCGGGCAGGTCGTTGTTACAGCTAATGCTGATATCGAGAACTTAACAGCGCGCATCAGCGCATTCTCCGGCCCGGCCGGCCCAAAACCGCAGGGCAAGCTCAACATAGTCGGCTACGTTCCGATCAAGCACGGCACAAAGGAGACCCCGAAGGAGAACCTCGTCGCGACCCCTCCGGTGGAGCTGCCGGACCCGCTGCTTGATAGTAGATCGACCTCTGTTGAAAAAGGCAAAAATCAGCCGATTTGGATTACTGTATATGTGCCGAAGGGTGCGGCTGCGGGCGTTTACTCCGCTGAACTGACAATCGACGCCGACGGACAGACCGCTGTGGTTCCGGTGCAGGTTACGGTTTATGGGTTCGAGCTGCCGGACGACCGAACTCTGCACATCACCAACTGGTTTTCTGTGAACCATATCGCATCGCGCCACAAAGTCGAGTTATGGAGTGAGCCGTTTTGGAAGTGGCTGGAAGTGTGGGCGAGGAAGATGGCGGATTATCGCCAGGAGACTGTCCTCACCCCATTACCTTTGCTTATAAAGGGCTTCGACGATGGCACAGGCAAGTTGACGTTCGATTTTTCGATGCTGGATCGATGGGTCGAGGTTTTTGACCGAAGCGGGGTTAACGGGATAATCGAGGGAGGCCACTTGGCTGGTCGTCCAAAAGGAGACTGGTCCACAACAACCCTGGAAGCCTGGCTTCCATCCGTAACGATGCCGGATGGCTCCGCTCGAAAATACGGGTCTTTAGAAATACCTTCGGACGCATTCACCGAGTATATGTCATATTTCATGCCCGCTCTGCAAAAGCATTTGGAGGAGAAAGGCTGGCTTGGTCGTTATTTGCAGCACCTGATCGACGAGCCGACCGATACCAATGCTGAAGCTTACAAAGCCGGGGTGGGAGTACTCAAAAAATACGCCCCTAAAATACGCATAATCGAAGCCAGCATGTGCGAATCGATCGCAGGGTATATCGACGTGTGGGTACCTCAACCACCTGCGTTCGAGAAAAAGATGGACTTCTACAACGATCGCAAGAAACACGGCGACGATATTTGGTTTTACACTTGCCTAAGCCCAAAAGGCAAATATATGAACCGCTTTGTCGATTATCACCAGCTCAGCACTCGATTGCTGCACTGGGTGAACTTCAAATACGATCTGACGGGCTATTTGCACTGGGGCCTGACCTATTGGTATGGCGATCCGTTCACAAACCTTGAACCGGACTGGGGCAGCGGCAACTTCCTGCCTCCTGGCGACAGCAACATCACCTACCCGTCTCTGCGCGGCCTTCTAAGCTCAATACGTTGGGAGGCTATGCGCGATGGCATCGAAGACTATGAGATGCTGCGCCTGCTGGAGAAGAGCAACCCTAAGCTGGCAAGGCAAATCTGCGATTCGATGGTGCAATCGTTAACGGAGTATTCCCTGGACCCGGTTGCGTTCAATGCAGCTCGCCTGAAACTTGTGAAGGCGCTGTCCACATCAAGCCCGACGGGTGCAGTCAGCCTGGGGTTCCACAAAGTGGGCAAAGGAAATCTCTCTTCAATACAGATTAATACCGGTTTCTAAGGCTATGCGATTAGTGGTCGGCGGGCCGCGTCGATGATCTGGCCTGCCCGCCGCCTCTGGTCGCGCTCAAAACGATGCCCCCTATGGCAATCAGTGCGATTACACTCGTCGCAAAGTGCATGGAATTCGCGATGGCCATTGGCTTGGATATGTGTTGCAAGGCGTGCAGCTTAAGCGAATAAAGCAATCCCGCCATTGCCGTGCCCACCGCAAAGCCCGTGTTGCGAGCCGCCGCCAAAAGTGCTCCAGCTACACCCTGGGCTTGCTCCGGTGCGCTGCCCATAATCGCGCTGTTGTTTGGTGAAGTAAACAAGCCGATGCCAAGGCCAATCAGGCCAAGATGGAGCATGATTATGAGTGGAGCGGCCGACGACCCCAAGCTCCGTAGCAGCAGCATTCCGCTGACCATCACCATCATCCCGAGGGTGGCTGGTATTCTCACCCCGATGCGATCTGACAGCCATCCCGCCGGCGCGGCCACCATAGCCATCACTATCGAAGTCGCAGTCAACAGTAATCCCGCTATATCGACACGATACCCTGCTGACCCTATAAGATAAAACGGCATCAAAAAAGTTACAGCGGAATTGCCGACATAGTTCAAAAACGCAGCGCCTGTCGAGGCGCTGAATGTTCGATTTCTGAATAGTCGCAGATCCAACATCGGGTGTGCTATGCGGGTTTCGGTGATGAAAAACGTCGTAAAAGCCACTGCTGAGATAGCAAACGCTCCAATAATTACAGAACTGCTCCAACCCATATCCTGCCCTTTGCTCAAAGCGAAAAGCAGTGAGGACAGCGCTGCGGCCAGGAACACAGCGCCTGCTGGATCAAATGATTTGCTGGATCTTCGCAGGTCACGTTTCAACACGAGATATCCAAGCGGGATCACAATCATACCTATTGGGATATTTATGAAAAAAATCGACCTCCACCCAAAGTGATGGGTGAGGACTCCCCCCAGAGCGGGGCCGCTGGATAGCCCTAAATAAGTCAATGTAGCCTGCAATCCTAGTGCACGTCCGCGCTCCCTAGCTGGAAACGCCCCAGTGAGTACCGCTGGAGCCAGCGCGAATATCATGGAGGCGCCGATCGCTTGCACGAACCGGAACGCAATCAGAGCCTTGATTCCCGGAGACATTCCGCTCAGCAGCGAGCCGACTGTGAATATGATAAACCCCATCAGATAAAATCGCTTGCGGCCATACATATCCCCCAGCTTTCCCACGACCAGCAAAAGCGAGATTATTGTGAGCAGGTAGATGAGAACCACCCATTCCAGGGTGGAAAATATCGCCGAAGTTTCGGAGCCTATTATCGGAAGAGCAGTATTCACGACACTGCCATCTATTGCGGACATAAACGTGCCCACGCCAACGACCAGCAGTGTCCACCATTTTCTATCGATTCCAAACCACCACATACAATTAAGTGTAACAGTTTTCAGTCGCTGCACACAATTCGTGAATCCACTTCTGTTGTATCATTCTGCCACAAGCGTGCCGTTCGGCGTCGAAAACGTGTTTGGGCGGCATCGAATATCTAATCGCGGCCTCAAGCGTGGTATAATAAGGCATCCTGCCGGAGTGGCCGAAAAGGAACAAAAGACCGGTTTTGGGAGTCAGATTAGTTGACTTCTAGTGGCCATGGCTGCTTGGATAACGGAAATGCTGTACGCTTCCGGGGAGAGGGTCAATATGAAGGACTCGATAGCGCGCACCCTTCGCATCATAGTTTTGGTCTTTGGGGCGATAATGTTATGTGCCCCTATACTGGCTCAAGAACCTATCTGGGGTAGATATCACCACGACATCTACCACAGCGGGCAAAACCCGAATTCGATAGACATAAAAAGCCCAAACGGCCCGGATACTCTCAATTTGATCTGGGTCTTTCCGAGGTTGGATGCCGCTTATAACTATCCTGACGAATCCGCGACGATAGTTGACGACTTCAGCGGGACAGGCTTTTCTCGAAAGGGCAATTGGTCGGCCGGGCGGCATACTGACGCCTATAATGGGGACTACCACTACGCTAATACAGTCCCTGCAGGCGGGGCGGTCGCTCCCACCGCCACTTGGTTCTGGCCATCCAACCTGCCGGGAGGGAAATATCAGATATTCGTGTGGATTCCGCCGACGGATAAAGATGCCAGCCACGAAGCTACCTATATAGTATATGATGACTCCAACCCAGGGGGAGAGACATACACACTCAATCAAAAAACAGCAGGAGCCTGGAAACTGCTGACCACCGATTACTTCACATTCGGAAGCAGCGCCAATACGAGGGTGGAGCTTGTAGCTCGTGGGGGGAATGCGGGGGATATCGTGCTCGCCGATGCGGTGAAATTCCAGCCTTCGCTTCTTGAAACCGGCATACAGATATACTCATCCCCCGCCAGCGCGGAAATCCCCGTAACCCTGCCTCCGGATGGTGATGGCAAGGGTTCGTTATGGAACAGCGAAGGGTTGTGTGCGTATATCGGCACTGTGGAGCCAAGGTCAGGCTCGTCGAGCAGCGATGGGGAATCTCAAAGCAATGATTATGGCGCGATCTACTGCGTCTACGGCATAACTCCGACACTGGAAAACCCTGCGCTTCCTGATGGGTCTCCGGATCCCAGCGTGCCCGATAGTGAACAACTCGTAGCGATATCAAAATATCTCGGTAAGCCTAAATGGCGATACCCAAACGCTGACCCCACCAGTCGGCTTCCGATAGAAGGGCCGATATCAGGGGGAATATACTCATCCCCCACATTGGCTCAGGCACGTATCGGTGAGGAAATCAGGACGGTATGCTTTGTGGCGGGGATGGACAGACAATTGTACACCCTCGACGCCGTCACCGGCGAACTGCTGTGGAAAGGCCCAGGCATCACTATCCCTGAAGAGGACGCGATAGGGTTTGGCAACTACACCTTGTGCGATATGCCAAACCCGGACTCATTCGGAGGTACATTTCACTACGCCCCATGCGATGCTGCCGGAGCAAATTCATTGACCTGGCGGTTCGAAACCGCCGACCAGATAAACGCGGTGCCGGATAGCGCCGAAGGGCTGGCTTATTCGGTTTATGTCTGGATGCCGGGACAGGGTGGAACCGGGGACTACGCACGCTCAAAAACCGCCACTTATGTGGTCACATATCAAGATGAAGAAGGCAATCCAAACGAGACAGCAACAGTAGTCGTCGATCAGTCCGACCCCAAGGCGATGGGCACGTGGGTGAAACTGGGGGGAAGCTATTTCAATCCCAGCCAGGTAGTGCTGAAAAACACAGCCACTGCAATACCCGCCGACCCGGATGGAAATGGTGGGGTCGAAGTGTCGAAGTTTGCTGTTGTAGCGGATGCGATTATGATCGTGCCCGATCACATCGACGGCCTTGGTTACAGCTCGCCTGTCACCGATGCTGAAGCTCTGCCGGGAACCACCGCCCTCGCCAGCCACGTGTTTACCGCGTGCACCGGCGGAAGGCTGTTGTCGTTCGATGTAGAACCCAGGGGCACGAAGCACATGGGCCATCTGAACTGGATATATCCGAAAGTCCGGCAAAAAAGAGCGCCCAAGCCAACTGATACGGATCAGCCGGCGTGGGGAGAAATCGGCGCATCTCCGGCATATAGCGCCGATAAGCTTTACATCGCTACTATGGATGGCACTGTGCGCTGCCTGGAGAATGTAAAAACACCGACCCCGAGGCAAAAATGGGTCTTTCCCGATGACAAAAACAATGATGAAAAGACCAGCGGTTTCACGTCGTCGCCTGCTCTCGACCCGCCGGGCAAGCTGTATATTGGTTCTACTGAGGGTATTTTTTATTGTTTGAACATGGACACCGGAGCGGTCAGCAAGGGCGACGGCAAAACAGGGCCTGTTTGGCAATATCCCAAGGCGTCTAGCTCCAGTGGCCCCGATACCCCGCCCACAGATAATGCGCCGCTGGGGGCGTTCAGATTCTCCACCCCCGCGGTGGCAAACGTACACGGGGTCAGAAGAGTCTGGTGCGCCTCTACAGACGGGCACATATATTCATTTTTAGCCGAAACAGGGGAGCGGTTGTATTTGGGGGAGAATGGTCAACCGGTCAACAGCAGCGGCGGATGGTATTCGGAGCCTTCGTTGCTGAACCCGGTGCAGGGTTCGGTTGCGCTGGATGGGGAATCGGTATCCGGCAATAGTTCAATGTATGTTGGGGATATGTCCGGCACTTTGCATTGGCGTGATGCTGAGAACGGCAGCACCAATGCGTGGGAGTATGCCGGATGGACAACTCCGGATATGCTCTTCTCGTCGCCAAACGTCACGAATACCAAAGTCGCGACTACCAATGTGAGCTGGATATATGTCGGGTGCGCCGACGGCCATTTGTTCGCCTTCACCAGACGGGGCGGCGGATGGGGCGGTATGTGGCAGGGCGGCGAATGGCCGTTCCCGGGAGAACCTAACGATAACTCTAATAAGACCCAGGCGGCCCCTGAAACCGACATACAGTTCGACATATTTGATCAGGATTTCTACAACAAAAGCTCTAGTTTCCCGACTGCGAAACTGGATCCTGTTGAGCCGATCACGGGGTCGACAGACAACGATTTTATCAACAATGATTGGCCGCTAGATACCGGCCCGGACGCGTTTATTGTAAGCAAGGACATGAAGGTCATCCCTGCATCCATCGGTAAAATGGTGGACACCGACCCTAACAAGGCCAGGCTGATCAAAGAAGAACTGACAAAACAGGCTAAGAAGCGCAGAAAGAGAGAATATCTGCCCGAAGGCCGAGTGCCGTCGTCGACGACCGATCAGATATACTTCGAGTGGGGCGAGAAGATAAATATGATGCTTTGGAACCTGCCGGAGGCCAAATTTATCTACGGCAGTGGGTCCAATGCGTTTACGTTCACCATGACTAATGCGAGTTCCGGCGCCAGCGCAGGCTCGATGTTCAAGGCAACTGTCGGAGATATACGATCTTACACGGTCGTTTACGACGCAAGCACCACGGGCACTCCCGTCTATTCCGAGGTTAGAGACGCCGATGGAAACGTCAGGCGAAGTTATGTCATGGCCACCATCTCACTTGACGGCTCCGGCGGAGGGGTGCTGCCGAGTCCGGGTCCGGGATGGGTGTTGAGCGTTCAAATTAAAGTTAAAGCCAACGATTCATCAACTGCGCCGGTGACAACCATTACTATTCCCCTTGCGAAATTGAAGCAAAACGGCACTCAATATGACCCGGAGTTTGTAGAGACCCGAGAAACCCCGATTGCGGGCGTAGATACCAGGCAGTTCAAAGAGGCTAATTTGGGTATCAACAACGCGCTTGCCATCAGTGATGAGCAGGGACTTGCGTTGGGATGGGGGCATGCGGTGGCCGGTCAGGCCGGTATCCATCCATATCGATACCTCCCGGATGTTCACACAAACGGCAACACCAAGTGGGTAAACGGTAACATAATCCCAATCAACCCGCCGCCGCTTTTGGACATGTTCTTCGTCTCTAACGGCACTAGTTCCAGAGAAGCCCGCCTGGGGATTATGGATCGCAGCGCTATGGGGCTTACGACGGGACGCCAGATCGACAGGTTCCGAATCAACTCGTCGGATCTTCGGTTCAGAGGATGGCCGGATGCTGTCGAAAGCAGCCCTGTGGAGATCGTCAACAACCAGGCGGTGCTGTCTTCTACCGTCACCTATGGTATGAAATTCCCCTGGGATGGCGGCCTTGGCTCGGTCGACTATCCGGATATCTACAGGCGATATCAAGCCTATGAGCAAGTCTCGTCGAGCGATGACCCAACCAACAAGTCCTGCACGATGATGCCAATCCAGCGTGACCCGGGCTATCCAAGGGACTACGAAAAAGCGTTCCTGAACCCGGACACGGTGTTGGTGTCGGTCGATGTGCCGAGGTTCCAACCGGCTAATACCTGGAAAGACCCGAATCGCAACGATGGGTTGGACGGTTACTCTAAGACTATGACCGCCTATATAGACAGCAACCGCAACGATAGATTTGACAGCGGCAATTATGTTCGCGGGCGGCCGACCACCCACCAGGACACATATCGGCGATTCCGAGTCGGCCTTATGGTTCCTCCCGATCCCAAACTGGAAGTCGAAGAACAGCTTGTCGATATAGGGAGTGCGCCGCATGGGCTTGGCGAGCCGGCTGAAGCGTTAGGGTTTTCGCCGTTCAACGCGGACCCGCGCATACGGCAATGGTTCAAGCCTCTGACTATAAAGAATGCCGGCAACGTGAACCTTTATAATCTGCGCATAAATCCGGCGGTTGGGCTAGTCAGCGATCAAGCGCATCCGGGCGCGATCTTGCCGGGAAGCGCAATAACCAGTTCTCTTGACCCTCTGCCTCTTCCATTTTTTGGCGCATTCGGCAGCGAACCATTTGCCACCAGCGGAGCTAACGCCAGGGGGCAGAGCGTATACTTGGGCTATACATTGTCCAAACCCCGAGTGGGGGATCCCGACCCGACGGTGTTGACTGTGCCGGATAGGCGAAGATGGGATGTGGACTATGACACGCGGAGGGCCGCGGCGGACCTGATAACTACGGCCGGCTGGGCGAAAGACCCCGACCAGGCCGAGCCTCTGCCGGTGCAGGTCGGTCTGCGGGTTCCGTTGACGCAGCCTATTGGGACATATCAGAGCTTTGATCCGAACTTCAACACGCCGTATATCGCCGTTTTCAGCGATCAGACTAATGCGGGGATGCTTTCGCCGACTAATATAGAGGGCAATCCTGTGGCCTGGCCGAGCTTCCAGATGAAGACGACGGTTCGTGAGAATCAACTGACCGGAGGGGTTACTCCGACCACGCTACCGCAGATAGACGTTCTACCTGACGGCACTGCTCGACCTGAAGATTTGCCGAGGGTGGGGGATGCCACACCTGCGGCGTTCAGAGACGCCGACAACCTCGGCGTTCACCTGATATGGTCGAGCAACAGGCTCAATGATCCGAGTTTGTATCCGGCCAAAAACAACGAAACGGGGCTGGCAGGTTTTGCGAGCGCGCCGTGGTTCCTGCGGCATGCTATATTGGGTTATTCATCGGGTAACTGGTTGACGGCGAACAACGGCCTGAACTGGTGGATTACTCGCGACGGCTTCTTGCCTGCAAGTCAGTGGCTCACTCACACACCAGGCCCGCAAGAGCCACAGCTTCTGTCTTGGACGTTTGGTGATACGCCTACCGGATTATATTCGGTCAGGCACCACGGCCCGCGGATCGGCGAAAATACTGCCATTCCGCGCACGGCAGGACTGAACCGCACCTGGCTGGCGTGGGCTGGTTCCGCTGATTTTAAGGACCCTGGCACCAATAAACTGAGCCAGCAGAATGCCATATTTTACACCGACTTCACTAAAGGCGGCTCGGCTCAGGGGCAAAAGATATGGTCAATCGAGCACGATTTCTCTATGGCCAAGCGAAATCCGTGTCCTGTCCCTTACGACAGCAATATGTGGATGTTCTGGCAGGGGGGCAGCGCGGGTAATTGGTCGATTTACTACAGCTTCGCTCGTGACGAAAGTGGGGTGTTTGACACTACCAAAACAAACTGGAGTCCGGATATGAAACTGCGCACGCCGGACTGTCTGTCGACTGTGGCTTCGCCGAATGCGATGCTGCGCCATTGGTGGGCGGATCTTCGAAGTGCGAGCGCAAAAGATTCCGACGGGCCTGATGCCTATCAGGGGACACTGGCAGCGCAGGCGCGAAGGGCATTCGATGTTGTTTATGCCGGAACCAGCAAGGTGACGGGTAACTCAGATATTATCTTGTCCAGATACATCGCGGAGCCTCCCGGAGGGGACCGCAGAGTATTACCTAATCGCGTCGCCCAGCCGATGCCCAGAGTATTTAACGAAGAGCTGATGCGCGACCCCAAGTTCGGCTTTTATACCTCCAAGCACCTCGCGTGGTGGAGGGCTGCCCGGGGTGGGGCGTTCGGCATTGACCAGTGGGGTAAATATGTTGGAGTCGGCAACCTCAGCCCCGATGCGCCTTATATTCGGGTGTTCTTTGCGGATGGATATGAGGATGGTGACATCACGCTGGCCCCGGGGACGGCGATAAGTGCGACTGATGGCAGCGTATGGGTTAATGGGGTGGTTAGCGAGCCTGGGGAGACGATTACTCCTGAAATCGATGATGCGACCGGCATTTATGTCTATAAATATCCCGAAAACAGCAAAGCGGAGCGGGTTTTCGGCCAGATGCTGATCGATTTTTCCGCTGGTGTCGTGAGGCTCACCAAGCCGCTTAAGGAAGTGCAAATCACCACAGGCACACGAAAAGGCTCGTACAGCACCCCGGAGGTTCGCGCGGATTACACTCCGCAGGCGTGGAGGATCACCACTGACGCTGCGGCGGATGGCAGTCCGCACTCGTTTATCGAGCATACTTCAATGATTCCAAGCGTGGTTCCGGGTCTCGATCCGGGGTGGGGTCGAGATAAACCCGCGCCCGTTGACAGGATGTGGGTGTTATGGCGAAAGACTGGGACTGCGGTCGACAGTTCGACGATATTCTATACAACTATGCGTGTGGGCGTCGATCTGACAGCGCTTGGTATGCCGCCTGTCCCGATGAACCCAAATGGCACTATTGCATCGAGCGCAAACCTTAGGATTGATAATGCGCTTGGGCCTTGGGAAGTGGACAGGACGGGGACCAAGATATACTTCTCTGAGGTTGATGAGCGCTACAGATCGCTTGTGACGCCGGATAATTCCCCTGTTCTGGGCGTTGTTCCAAACCCGATCAGCATAAGTTATAAGGACGAGGGTGGCGCGACGCAAAGCGTGCCTGCACTCGATGTGTCGTGGATAACAGAACTGCCGGAGCAGTCTTTGTTCGGCTTTGCAGCGGATGCTAACGTCAATGAAGGTAGTATCTATGCATTTGCGGATCCATTACCGCAAGAAAGTGGAACTTCTGTTCGACTTTTGTCATCAAAGATATGGGTCTTCTGGACTAGCACACGCGGAGGGGTATCCGATCTCTACTGGGAGACCTTAAGCCCGAACTTTTGGGCGAGATAAGCAAACCAGCGATTGGTTTTCCTGTTGTCCATCTATAGTCGTTTGATGTCTAATCTTGTTGACACCGGCTGAGTTTGATGGTACGATAGACAAATCCCAAGCTCTGCTAAATGGAGAAATAGCAATTGAGTCGGTCACGCAAATCCGCGCCTTCCGCTATGGTCGGTTTGGACATAGGCACAGATTCCATTAAAGTTGCCGAAGCCAAGTTCGCCAGGGACGGCATTACTATATCGGGACTGGGTATCGCGCGGACGCCGGAGGGGGTCTTCGATAACGAACTTATCGTCGATCCAAAGGCGTTGGGGCAGGCTATTAAAGCGCTGCTGGCCGAATCCGGTGTCAAGACGAAGAAGTGCGTTAGTTCGGTCTCAGGGTCCTCACAAGTTGTCGTGCGAGTGATAAGCGTTCCGAAAATGAATCAGGATGAACTCGCGGAGACGATGAAATGGGAAGTGGAGCGACATGTGCCGTTTTCTCCTCAGGAAGTTGTTATGGACTTCCAGCCGCTGAATCTGCCCAGCGCCGATCCTGCTGCTTCTGAGATGGATATTCTCCTTGCTGTTGCCCAGCAGCAGTTGATCGACAGCCACGTCGAAGCGCTGTTGGAGGCGGGGTTGAAGCCTGTTGCTATCGATGTTGAGTCGCTGGCGGCCAGCAGAGCGTTGGTCGAGTTGTCAGATAATGGCGCTCAAAATGAGACCGTGGCTGTCGTGAACATCGGGGCAACCCGCACGGATCTGGGGGTCTTTGAAAACGGTATCCTGACATTTCCAAGCCCTCCGATTGGCGTCGCCGGAATCAACTTCACTCGCGAAATATCCGAAGCTATGGGTCAGACGCTTGAAGACGCCGAAATCACGAAACGGGAATATGCGGCGGTCAATTTGAGTGGATTCCAGGCTGCGCAGGAACCGGATGATACCCCTGCGCCTCCCCCTGTTGCAGAGACAACAGTTTTTGATACGGTATTTACCGCTCCAACAGATACGACACCGGCTCCTGAGGCTGAGACTGCGTTCGACTTGGGAGACAGCACGGGTCAAGACGATTTCCTGGCGGCTGAAGCTGCGGATCCCAACGAATTTATGCCGACCGACGACGGCCCGATGTTTGATCTGGATGATGGGGCGGGGCCGAGCTTTGATCTTGACTCCGGCCCGAGTTTTGACCTTGGCGAGTCCGCCGACGATACAATTTCTGGGGGGCCGGCGTTTGATCTTGATGATGACGAACCGGAGCTGCAGCCTGAAACGCCCGCTGATCCGAACTTTGATCTCAGCGATGCCGGCGCGGAAACCGACCATGGCCGCGAGGCGGTTTTGGAGCCGAATGCCCCCAAACTTGCCGATCTGCCGATACCCGCACCGATTGGGTTTGAGGAAGGCTCAACGGAAGCTGTGGTATTTAAGGCAATTTCCGGTGTGTTGGTGGATTTGGCCAATGAACTGCGGATGTCGCTTGATTATTACTTTAATAGATATTCCAAGATGCCGGACAGGGTGTTTCTTTGCGGCGGCACTGCGAGAATACCCAACCTGGATATATTCCTCAGCCAGGAGCTTGGCGTTCCTGTGGAGGTCGCCGATCCGGTAAAGAACGTAGCCATCAAAGCGCCGAGCGCCTCGGAACAATATTTGCAAGAGATTTCGCCGATGCTTTCTGTTTCCATCGGGCTGGCGATCAGGGATATGATTGGTTAGACGAATATGATTAAAATCAACCTGCTGCCGCGAGTTATAAACGAAAAAGCGATTCTCAGAAACACAGCCATTTTGTTTGGCGGGCTGGTTGTTGCGGTGGCGCTGATTGGGATACTATATACTCAGCTATTCCTGATACCGCAGGTTCGGGCTGAAGAAGAACTGGCCGCACAAACAGAGGCTTTGGAAAAAGAAGTTATAGCAATTGAGAGCCAGACTTCGAGCTGGAAGAACAAAACGGTTCCGGTCCAGAAAAAACTCGACTTCATACAAAACGTGATCGACTATAACTTGAAGTATCCCGCCCTCTATGAAGAGGTAGCAAAATGGACATACGAAAAGGTCGCCTATGTGGGACTGGCTTGCGATGGTGAGCAGGTGACTATGGCCGGGCGGGTCAAAAACCTCGAGGATCTCGGGCGGTATTTGTTGAATATGTATCGGGCGCGGGATTTGTTTACGGAAGTCCGAATTTCTGGCGTACCGGGGTATCCGATGGGCGCATCGAGCGGCGGTGGCGGGTTCTCCCAGCAGTCGATGCCGAGTTTCGGCGGCGGGGGAGAAGAAGCGAGCCTGGCTGGGATAGGTGCGATCTCTGCGAGCATCCAAAACGCGCCGCCCGAAGGTTACATTCAATTTGGCGTGGTCTGCAAGTTAAAGACCCCGATTGCAGCGCCGACTTTTGAGGGACAAGCGAGCCAGGACGGGCAGGGCGACTCTGGAGCTGTGGGCGCACCGCCTCCTTCGATGCCGGATACGGGAGCGCCGCTGCCGGATCCTGAGCCGTAGTGGGTTATTGATTAAATGAAGATCGGCCCGGGCCGGTATCTGCTGGGGCTGCTGGAGTGCCGGGAACGTTTTTGTGAACAGTGTTAGGATGCAGGGATGAGTTTTTCAAAGCTCAAAAAAATACATATTATTATTATCGGCAGCGTGCTGTGCGTGCTCGTCGGAGTGGCTGTGTTTTTCCTTATGATCAAGCCCCAGAGGGAGGCTTTCGCCGCGGCAAAAGCACGCTACGATAAAGCCGTTGTAAAGGGTAATGAGCAGTCCAAACGACAAGCGAAGGCTGCCCTTGCCAAGGCGATGATGGACTACTCGGTAGCACAGGCGCAGCTTGATGTTCAGATGAGACAGCGGATGCCGGACCTTGACTTCTCGCGGCGTGACCTTGGTATGCTTGCCCTGTGGAACGAGCAGATCAAGACTCTCGGGCCGCTTTTGGAAGATTTTGCACACGATAAAAACGTCAAGGTTGCCAACGCGAAGTTCCAGATCCAGCCGCCGCCGGCCAACCCCAATGATCCCGTGTTTGCGCAGGACGTCTTAGTGTTTCCGTTAGGCTCTATTGCAGTGCAGGGCGGCTTCAAACCGCTGATGGAAAATATTCGGCGCTGGAACAACTGCAGCCGCTTGATTATGGTTGGCAGACCGACGCTCGCCGGGGTGAGTCCGCAGTTGACGGCGGTATACCCATTGACTTGTTATATATTTCCTAAGGCCAAAGGCGGCAGCTTGATCGATATGGCGGGGAATCCGGATTCGTCCCAGAACCCTTAGGCCAGGAGTGCGATAATGGAGTGGCTTAAAGATCCTAAAAATCAGCCGATAGTGGCAGCAATTGCGGCGGTGGTTATATTAACGGCTGGTTTCTGCGCCTATTGGTTTGGAATGAGAACCCCGCCCTCGCCGGCGCCTGCCGCCGACCAAGCTCAAGTGCAGCAGGACGCGGCGCCTGTGGATGGAGGCGCTCCAGTTGATCCGGCTGCTGACCCTGGCGCCAGCCCCGAGCCTCCCGCACCTGAAGGCGCTCCTGCCCCGGAAGCTGCTCCTGCCGCTCAACCGGAACAGGTGCAAGTCGCCTCGCTGCAGCCGATGGAGACGTGGCGGGCTGATCCTTTCCAGCCAATCGGATACAAACAACCGGCTAAAATAAAGCCGCCCAAACCGCGTATAATGGATTTTCCGTTTATGAAAATACCGATTAAGTTCCCTGTTGGTGGAGGCAAAGGCGAGAAATGGGAGAAGCCCGAGCAGCCGCAGCCGTCGAGAAGAATGGCGGGGCTTCTACTTAATGATCGGGTTTATGCCATAATCGAGGCTAATGGAGTCTCTCAGGTCGTGCAGCCGGGCGATTATACTACCGATCGACTTGCGCTGGTCGAAAGAATAGAACCGGATAAAGTTATCCTAAAGACTACGGATGAAAAACCGAGATATATAACGGTGAAAATGGCGGCTGCGCCGACGGTGCAGTCTGCTGAATCTTCGTCGTCGCCGGAAACTTATGCGCCGCCGCCTACACCAGGCGCGCAGAGGAGGTCAGGGCCGCCCACCGTGCCGCTTGGTGCTGAACTGCCGCGGATGTAGGTTCGGCGGAGGGTATGGTGGAACTTTGCAAACGTAAGCAAAGTCAATTGTAGTGTTGGTGAGAGATGCCGCGCAGCCGCTTTGCGTAAGCAGCGCTAGAGGTATGCAGGCAGTTTGCAAAATATAAAATGCTGCGCAGCATCGCAGGAGGCTTTCAAAATGTCTATCAGATACATAGCCTTGTTTATCGTAGTGGCCCTTGTGGTCGGTATGATTTGCTCGGTCGCCTTGGCGGCAGAGGAGGATAATTCGCCGGTGACGCTGGATCTAAAAGATGCGGACGTGCGCTCGGCTATCGAGTCTCTGTTCAGGGGAAGAAACCGCAACTTCTCGATATCGCAGGACGTGGTCGGATCCATCCCGAGCCTGTCGATTACCGGAGTGCCTTTTGATCAGGCGCTCAAGAGCCTGCTGAAATCCGCCGGGTTGGTATACAGGGTTGAAAATAGCGTATATATGATCAATAAGAAACCGGACACTTCGGCGACGGCTACGCTCGACGCCGCTGCGTTGACTGCTGGGGATTCCGCGACCATCGACGAAACTACCACTGTTGAGAGTATCATCGATAAAGTGCCCCTCAACAATACCGGCGCCAGCCAGATCCTTGCTATAATGCAGGGAAGCAACAACAATTCCAATAACAGTTATGGCGGCGGCTATGGCGGTATGATGGGTGGCATGGGCATGATGGGCAGCGGCTATGGCGGCTCGAGTTATGGCGGCGGCTATGGCAGTTATGGTGGCTCGAACTACGGCAGCCGGAACTACGGTGGCAGCAGCTACGGTGGGGGCTATGGCGGCTCGAGCTATGGCAACCGAAGCTACGGTGGCAGCAGCTATGGCGGCAGTAGTTACGGTGGCGGTTATAGAGGTTGGTAGTGTTTTTTTGGAGGATGTGTGACCGGAGGAGGAAGTCTATGTTACACACGCTGAGGCCGTGGAACAAACTCAATGCGGCGCTCTACGTTGGAAGAATAACGCTTTTAGTTGCGTTCGTTGCGCTGGTGTCTTGTATTGCATTCGCATCGGACGGAATTACCCTTCAGATTAAAGATCTGCCGCTGAAGGACGTTGTGATTCTTCTTACTCAGCAGAGCGGGACCAATCTCGTGATCGCTGATGAGTCGAAGCTCGAAAAAAGGGTGACAGCTACGCTCAATGACGTTCCGCTGCAAAAAGCTCTCGACTATATAGTCAAAGGCGCCGGGGTGTCGTATAAGAAAATGGACGACGGCACATATATAATCGGTGGGGCGATGCAAGAGGAGATAGCGAATGCGCCCATTCCTGTTGATCTGCCGCCGCTCGAGCAATATTCTGAGCCGGAAAGCGCACCAAAGACGTGGACTTCGATCAAACTCGTCCACTCCAGGCCGAGCGAATTACTCAGGCTTATGGGATGGCAGGGTACAAACCCGATGCCCAACTGTGAGACTATATATCCGGATATGACCAAACCTCGCGGCACCAGGATCACCCAGACCCCTGGCGGGACGACGGTTATGAGCAGTCCGTTCGGCGATATGATGCCGGTGGGCAACACATCATCCCCCAACAATCAACCGGTGGCTCCTACAATCGACTATAGAGCGACTTCCTCGGACGCTGGAAGAGTGGCTGATCGCGGCCTCGAAGCTGCGCAGGTCCCCGGCCCACCGGGCACTCCAAGGACGCCGACTCAAGCCACCACGACTCCGGGGCAGAGGCAAACCACCAGCAGTACCAATCAGAACTTCCTGTGGCCGGAAGGTATCGATAACGCCGTGCCGTTCGACCTGGATAACTCAATTATCGTAAAGGGCGAGGAGCAGGGGATTCAAGACTTTAAGAACATTATCCGCATGCTCGATGTTCCGCCCAAACAGGTCTCTATCAAAGCGGAGTTCGTCGAGGTGTCCACCAACGACGTCAAGAGCTTTGGTATCGACTGGAGCCTCGATAAACTGAACGAGAGCTTCTCTGCTCCTCTGAGCGGAGGAACCGGCAACGTTATATTGGGGTTCGCAACAGGCAACCTGACCTCCACCCTGCGCACCCAGTTGACGCGAGACATCGGCCGTGTTATCAACTCGCCGATTATCTCAACGATCAACAACCAGAACGCGTATATCTCGATCAACTCTCAGATTCCGTACTGGACTACTTATAATACGATCACCGGCACGGGCACGGTCATCGAGCAATCGCAGCCCAACTTTATCGACATCGATACTCGTCTGATGGTGCTGCCGAGAGTGAACGGCGACGGGACGATCACCATGACTCTCAGCCCGGGTGTAGCCGACACAGGCAACATCGTCAGTGGGCCGGATCGTACACAGATTCCTGAACAACGCAACCAGGAGCTTTTCACTCAGCGGCGTGTTGCCAATGGAGAGACCATAGTTGTCGGCGGATTTATTCGCAAAAACGACTCCAACAGCGTGACCAAGATTCCGATTCTCGGCGATCTGCCGATTGTCGGCAGCCTCTTCAGAGGAACCAACAGGACCACGACTGATCGAGAGCTGTTAATATTCATCACGCCGACCATCATTCCGGACTCCACGACCGGCACGGTATCGGCGGGAGGCAACCTTATACCTTAGGCTTGCCGAAGACTAGTCACACACTCCGGGGGATTGCAGGCGAGCAGTCCCCTTACGTGTGTACTTGCGAACCGGGAATTATTATATTCTGGGGGGACAAATGCCGGACGTTATAGTCAACTTAGCTCACATGTCCTACGTTATCAGAATTGAGGCAGGCGCACTGCGGGGGATTGGGAATATGATCGCACCCGACAAACCCACAGCGATTCTGGTTGTGTCCAACACTGTTGTTTCCAGGCATTATGGGGATGTGGTTGTCGACAGTTTGCGAGCGGCGGGGCTGCGTGCGGATCTCTTTTGTGTGCCATCTGGCGAGCGATTCAAGACCCTGCGCACCACTAAAAAGATTTATGATGCCCTGTTGAACGCTCGGATAGACCGAAAGGGAGCTATCGTCGCATTAGGCGGCGGGGTGATCGGAGATATGGCCGGCTTTGCGGCCGCAACTTATCTGCGGGGCATAGACTTCTACCAGGTTCCCACTACGCTGCTTTCGCAGGTAGACGCCAGCGTAGGAGGCAAGGTTGCGGTGGATCTGCCGCAGGGCAAGAATCTGGTCGGGGCTTTTCATCAGCCAAAAGCGGTGCTGATTGATCCTGCTACTCTGCGAACGCTGCCTGCTCGGGAACTGCGCTCAGGTTTGGCTGAGATGGTCAAGCATGGTATAATCTACGATCGAAACTATCTTGAGTCTCTCAACAAAAATGCCTCTGCTTTGTTGGCTGGAAGTGAACCGGAAATGGCTCAGGCCATCAGCAGATCCGTCGAAATAAAACGTGATGTTGTGGTCCAGGATGAGCGGGAGGCTGGCCTGCGCGCCATTTTGAATTATGGCCACAGCGTTGGCCATGCGATCGAAATGTTGAGTGGATACGGTCGATATCGGCACGGAGAGGCTATTGCTGTGGGGATGGTGGCCGAAGCCATGCTGGCTGAGCGCGTGGGTATAGCCGAACCGGGCCTTGGCGAAGTCATCGCCGATTCGCTGGCTGCGATGCGCTTGCCTGTGCAGATCAGCGAGCACCCATCGACCTCTGAAATCGTGCGAGCCATTGAACTGGACAAAAAGACACTTGGCGGGGTTTTCCGGTTTGCTCTACCGACCAAGATCGGCGTATGCTCAGTTGTTGAGGTGACCAGAGAGGCTCTCGTGGGCGCAATAAATGCGCACAAAGCGCGCTCCGAAGCGGGTGGAACCTGAGGTGGAGTCTTGCAGCGTATAGGTAATTATCGACGCTGCATTGAATGAGATGAAGAGTGGAGTCAGCTTCCATATAGCCATGAGTGGGCGATGCAAAAGGAGTTATAGGTGACAAGGTCCAAAGTCGCAGTATTGAAAACCTCGCCGGAGACTGTCGTCGAAGACTACATCAAGCTCATGAAGCTCGCCGATTTCGAAACCGCGCTTCCCAAAGACAAAGACACGATCCTAAAAATCAATATATCCTGGCACTACTATTTCCCCGCTTGCTCTACCACACCTTGGCAGTTGGATGGAATCACGCAGGCCTTGAAGGATGCGGGCTACAAGAACCTCATTCCCGCACAAAACCGGACCGTGGTCGTCGATCCCAAACTCGGCGCAAAAAATAATCACCTCGACACCGTCATCGAAAAGCACGGCCTGGAGTTTATGTACCTTTACGAAGAGGGCGTGAACTGGATCAAATACGAGCCGAAAGCCAAAATGCTGGTGCTGGATAAGGTGTTTCCGGACGGGATATTGATCCCGGATGTGATGGTCGGCAAGAATGCGGTTCATATGCCTACTCTCAAGACCCATGTCTTCACCACGATGACTGGCGCGATGAAAAACGCGTTTGGCGGGCTGCTGCGTGAAAACAGACACTGGACACATTCGGTGATCCACGAGACTCTTGTCGATTTGCTTGCGATTCAAAAGGAGATCCACCCCGGCCTGTTCGCTGTCACCGATGGCACAATAGCCGGAGATGGGCCGGGGCCGCGTGCGATGGTCCCAAAGATCAAGAATTATATCATTGCGAGTGCCGATCAGGTCGCTATCGACGCAGTTGCCTCGAAGATGATGGGATTCGATCCTATGAGCTTGAAGTTCCTGCGGCTGGCGCATGAGCACGGGCTGGGCTGCGCGGACGTGAAAGAGATAGAGGTGGTTGGAGAGGATATCTCCGAGGTCAACTTCCATTTCCACTCAAAACAGGATACATTCGCCAGTCGAGGCCAAAAGCTCATCTACCACGGGCCGCTCAAGCCGCTGGAAAACGTTCTGTTGAGAAGCTGCATAGCCCCTTGGTCATATTACGCGTCGCGTCTCTACCATGATGGTTACTGGTATCCGTGCAAAGGCAAGCCTCGAGTCCACGCTATATTGCAGACCGAATGGGGTAAGCTTTTCTCCAGTTATGGGAGGACTGATTTTTGATTGGTCAAATCATACATTATCGATATGAAGTACTGGAAAAGATAGGTGAGGGGGCGGTCTTCACGGTCTACAAGGCGCGAGATAAGGTGCTCAATCGTCTTGTCGCGCTGAAGACACTCAATCCGCCGTATGCCAATAACAGGCGCTTCGTCGGGGCTGTGCGTGATGGATATCAAAATGCGGCCATATTGGATCACCTGTATATAGCCAGAGTCTGCGATGTCGATCCCACATCTGAAGTGCCGTTTGTGACTTATGAATATGTCAACGGTATAGATGTCAAGGAACGAATTGCAAAGGCTGGGGCTATGCAGGTCTCAAAGGCGCTGGATATCATCATTCCGACGCTGGAGGCTTTGGAATATGCGCATGCGAATAAAATGGTCCACGGCGACCTGCGATCGCAAGATATTCTGGCCAGCCCAAACGGCGAAATCAAAGTGACCGATTTCGGATTGTCTGCGGCGCTGCGCGAGTGCCCGGATGTTTCAGACAATTTGTCGATGCGCTCGATTCACTACGAAGCGCCGGAGGTTGCTGAGGGCGCTGCTCCATCGAGTGTTTCCGATCTATATTCGGCAGGGGTTATACTCTACGAAATGCTCACCGGATCGCTGCCGTTCGAGGGCGCGACGGCGGTTGCGATTGCCCTTAATAAGTCAAAACAGATACCCACACCTCCGCGCAGCCTCAACGCTTCGGTCCCAAAATCGCTGAATGACCTCGTGATGAGGGCCATTGACAAATCCCCGCAGGAGCGTTTTGCCTCGGCGAGTGAGATGCTGGCGGATTTGCGAGCAATACGAGATTCGCTGCGAACAGGCAGGCCGGTGGCTGTGGCTCAGCCGCATTCCCGGCAAATCGAGCCTGACGATGAGCCGGACAATGGAGGGCTGTTGTCGAGGGCTTCGTATCTGTGGCTGATCGTTGGCTTTGTGCTGGTGGTTGCTCTGGCGGGCGGCTTGACGCTGACTCTGAGCACACGCGATATGAAACTCGACGTGCCGTTGATTATCGGCAAGTCGGTGGAGGAGGCTCGAGAAATTGCGCATGAGTCCGGGCTGACCCTGGAGCAGGATCATCCTGGCGAGGTTTACAGCAACGACTATGAAGAGGGCAGAATTGCGGTCCAGTTCCCCTTGGCACATTCGCGAGTGCCGCGCGATAAAGCGATCATCAAGTTTAAGCTCAGTAAAGGGCCGAGCGTCAAGCGTGTCCCTGACCTGCTCGGCCTGCCGGAGCCTGAAGCCTATCGTGCAGTGGAAGATGCCGGGTTTGTTGTCAGCAAACTGACCAACGAATACAACGATAAGATTCCCATCAACGCTGTCATAAGGCAAGACCCGGAAAAAGGTTCGATGGCGCCCCCTCAAAGCTCGATTGCGCTTGTTTTAAGCTTGGGGCCGAAACCCGAACAGCCCTCAGAGCCGAGTTATACGCAGTCTCCACAGCCCAAGGGAGACCCACGCAGTTTCCAGATCGCCGTAACTGTGCCAGCCGATGCGGACGGACAGCAGGAAGTGCGGATAGTGGTCAACGACGAGCGCGGATCGACGACCGCAGTGCAGGAATATCACGACCCTGGAGATAAATTCAGCGAGACCGTGACGGCGTATGGAGATAATGTTCGGATAAGAGTTTACGTGGGCGGTCGGCTTGCCA
This sequence comes from Armatimonadota bacterium, assembly GCA_012522555.1. Lineage (GTDB taxonomy): Bacteria > Armatimonadota > UBA5829 > UBA5829 > UBA5829 > DTKD01. Next base: position 6,866 of record JAAYKG010000150.1, on the reverse strand, counting down.
GTGACGAAAAATATTAGCAACGGATATATGAGTGGTGTATGATGCAAACGAATGATCGAGTTAAGATATTTCCTTCGCTGTTGGCGGCTGATTTTGGCAACCTCAGCCGGTCGGTGGGCAGCCTTGATGCGACCAGCGCAGATGCCGTGCATTGCGACGTAATGGATGGTCGGTTTGTGCCGAATATATCATTCGGGCCGATGGTGGTAAAGGCTGTAAAGCCACATACCCGACTGCCGTTGTGCTGTCACCTTATGATCGAACAGCCGGAGAATTATATCGATGAGTTCGTCGAGGCTGGCGCGGTTGAGATAAGTGTCCATGCCGAAGCATGCGTGCATCTGCACAGGGTAATACAGCAGATCAAGGCCGCGGGAATACATGCAGGAGTTGCTTTGAACCCCTCTACACCATTGTGTATGATCGAAAATATAATATCCGATCTGGATATGCTTCTGATAATGACGGTCAACCCTGGTTTCGGCGGCCAAAGGTTTATACCGGAGATGCTTTCCAAAATCGCCCAAGCCAGACAATTGGCCGATGAGTTTAATCCGGAATTGGATATTGCTGTGGACGGAGGTATAGACGCCTCCACGGCCCCGTCTGTAGTGGAGGTCGGCGCGAATATTCTCATCGCGGGCACCGCTGTCTTTGGACACCCGGATGGCGTTGTCGCAGCCTGTAGCGAACTTCGGGACGTGACAGCGAGGATCTGATGCACGACATCATTCAATGGGTAGCAATCTTCGGGATGATTGTCGTGGCTGCGGTTTTTGTCGTCGAAGTCAGAAGATGGCGCTCGATCGGCAGAGTGATGACACGCGGACAAAGAGTGCTGCGCGTTGTGCTGATCCTGTGTGTAGAGGCATTGTTTTTGTTGATGATCCTCGGCCCTGTTCTGACCAGCCGCAAAGACCCCGTCGGATCGCTTCTATATTGGTCAATATGTTTGATAATCGGGTTTGGTGTTGTGGTGTTGGCCGCACTGGACATTAAGACGATCCTCGGACAATATAACCGGCTCAACAGGCAGTTTGTGGATGATTTTGAAAGTGATGACAGGCGGCTGAACCGATGAGCCACGAGCGATATATGCACCTGGCTTTGAGGCTGGCCGGGCGAGGCAGGACCAGCCCGAACCCTAAGGTTGGCGCGGTTGTTGTAAAGAGCGGCGAAATAGTGGGCAGGGGCTATCATCCGCGTGCAGGCGAGCCTCATGCCGAGGTTTTTGCGCTCAAAGATGCCGCCGAGCGGGCCAAAGGGGCGACTTTATATGTGACTCTGGAGCCTTGCTGCCATACCGGCCGCACCCCGCCTTGTGTCGACGCGATTATCGAGGCGGGAATAACGAAAGTCTATGCTGCGATGGCCGATCCGGATCCTATGGTGTCGGGCAAGGGTTTCGATGCTCTCAGGCGGGCGGGTGTCGATGTCCAATGTGGCTTAATGGAAGCCCAGGCCAGGGAGCTTAACGAAGCCTATATCAAACATCGAGTCACTGGTATGCCTCTGGTAATTCTCAAGGCCGCTATGAGCCTGGATGGCAGAATAGCGACGAGAACCGGCGACTCGAAATGGATCACAAATGAACAATCCAGAGCCTTTGCTCATACAATAAGAAGAGATGTCGATGCGATAGTGGTCGGTGGCGCTACGGCCAGGATCGACAACCCGACCTTGACCGCGCGAACCGGTCGCGCAACCCATTATCCGAGCAGGGTCGTGCTCACAAAGAGCGGAGAATTGCCCAGCGATCTTGCGTTATTCAAACAACCGGGTATATCTATTGTTGCGACATCGCAGCATGCAAATAAGTCGGCTTTGCGGAATCTGAAGCAGGCTGGCGTGCGTATAATGACTGTAGAGGATCTGCCGGGCGGAGGTTGTTCGATTCGACACCTTATGAGCCAATTGGCCGAGCTTGGCCACACCTCGACGCTTATCGAGGGAGGGTCGGAGGTCGCCGCGCAGGCGCTGCAGGAAAAGATAGTCGACAAGGTTATGTTCTTCTACGCGCCGAAGATAATAGGCGGGCGTGGGGCTGTCGGTTCGATTGGTGGCTTGGGCGCGGAATTTGTGGCCGGTTCTATCCGGGTAGACCGAATTAAAACGCGGCGCTTTGGCGATGATTTAATGATAACCGGCTATGTGGTATATCCGCTGGATTCTGATTAGCATTATGTTTACTGGATTGATAGAAGAAATGGGGTCTGTGAGGAGTCTTGTTCGCGGAAGCGTGGGCAGACTAGTCGTCGCGTGTGAAAAGACCGCGAAATCAGTGGCAATCGGCGACAGCGTGGCGATCAACGGCGCGTGTCTCACTGTCACGTCTATATCCGGTGATGAAGTTTCGTTCGATGCGGTCGTGGAGACCCTTTCTCGCACAACTTTGGGGGATTTGCGCACCGGCGATAGGGTCAATCTCGAAACCAGCCTCAAAGCGGGCGCGGGGCTGGGGGGTCATTTTGTGTTGGGCCACGTTGATGGGGTCGGCACGATAAAATCGATTAAAACAATCGGCGAGTCGAGAGTAATCAGCTTTAACGCGCCTGCAGATATTTTGAAATACATTGTCCAAAAAGGTTCGGTAGCTATTGATGGGATTAGCTTGACGGTGGCTTCGTGTCATGCGTCCGGCTTCGAGATAGCGATCATCCCGCACACCCTTATCGCCACCACCCTGCACGACAAGCGGGCAGGCGACAAGGTTAATCTCGAAACCGATATTTTAGGAAAATATGTCGAGAAGTTTCTTGGAAAAGAGCGAGGCACGGTGACGGAAAGCCTGCTGCGCGATTCCGGATTCGTCTAATATAATGCAACAATGAATGAAGGGAACCCTATGCAACCTGATAATAACGCCTTCGCGACAATACCCGAAGCAATTGAGGATCTTCGGGCGGGCAAGATGATTATAGTGGTTGATGATGAGGATCGTGAAAACGAAGGCGATTTCATTATGTCCGCACAACATATCACCCCCGATGCGGTCAATTTTATGGCCAAATACGGCCGCGGTATGATCTGCGTGCCGGCTGCCACCGAACGTCTCGATGAACTTGGACTACCGGATATGGTCGACAGAAATACGGCCAAGCTTGGCACGGCGTTTACAGTCAGTGTAGATGCTGTGAAAGGAACCACAACGGGAATATCGGCATCCGACCGTGCCATCACTATAAAAACCTTTGTCGACGCAAACGCTAAACCCGAAGACCTGGCCAGGCCGGGACATGTGCATCCGCTGCGGGCCGAGGTCGGCGGTGTCCTCGTGCGAGCAGGGCACACGGAAGCTGTGGTCGACCTGATGCGGCTGGCAGGATTGGGTTCTGCGGGTGTGCTGTGCGAGATTCTCAGCGACGATGGGACAATGGCGCGCCTGCCGGAGCTTACGGAGGTAGCGGCCAAATGGGACATGAAAATAGTCACTATTGCCGATCTCATCAAGTATCGTCGAGTCAACGAGCGGTTGGTTTACAAATTCGCCACTTGCCGTATCCCCACGAAATATGGTGAGTTTATGGGGCACGGATATCAAGCGACTGTTGAATCCAGTCCGTATATCGCGTTGGTGATGGGGGATGTGGACGACGGCGAACCGACGCTTGTGCGTATCCATTCGGGGTGCCTGACGGGTGATGTGCTGGGGTCGCTGCGGTGCGACTGTGGCGAGCAGCTTCATGCGGCGATGCGCACAATCGCCGAAGAGGGGAAAGGCGTGCTGCTGTATATTCATCACCAGGAAGGGCGTGGTATTGGGCTGGTCAACAAGCTCAAGGCCTATGTTCTGCAGGATCACGGCGCGGATACGGTCGAGGCCAACCACATGCTGGGCCTGCCGGGTGATATGCGCGACTACGGCATCGGCGCGCAGGTTCTCGTCGATCTTGGCCTCAAGAAAATTCGCATGATGACCAACAATCCCGGCAAATTAGCAGGACTGCAGGGATACGATCTGGAAATAGCCGAGCGGGTGCCGATTGTTTGCAAACCCAACGAAGACAACGCATACTATCTGGACACAAAGCGCAAGAAGATGGGACATGTGCTCGACGAGCAGATGTTTGACGCTTGTATACGTGAATCCGATAATCCGGATACTGCACACTCAGAATAAGATATAGAAAAGGTAGGATTGGAATGCCAAAAAAATACGAAGGTAAACTCACAGCCGAGGGGCTGAAGTTCGGAATTGTCGCAAGTCGATTCAACGAATTCATCACTAACAAGCTAGTGGAGGGGGCGCTCGATGCGCTCATTCGACACGGCGCCAGTGATAAAGACATATCCATCGCGTGGGTTCCGGGCGCGTTTGAGATCCCGTTGGTCGCCAAGAAGATGGCGCAAAGCGGAGATTATGACGCTGTGCTGTGCCTTGGAGCCGTTATTCGTGGGTCCACCCCACATTTCGACTATGTCGCTGCGGAAGTGTCAAAGGGCGTCGCACAAGTTGGAATGGCGACGAATACTCCCGCTATATTCGGGGTAATTACCACTGACACTATCGAACAGGCTATCGAGCGCGCGGGCACTAAGGCGGGCAACAAAGGATTCGAGGCCGGCGAGTCTGCAATCGAGATGGCAAACTTGTTGAGGAGCATTGGCTAGATGAAAAAATTCATCTCGTATGTGGTAGTTTTTATTCTGGGAGTTCTCGTAAGCGCTTGGGTGATCTATTTATTCTACGGAACCCCATCGTGCTTTACGGCGCAATCCGGTGGGCCAGTCTCCCAAAGCGGCATATCTATCGTCAACGCGCCCAACAACCCCATACGAGCGGCAGCCAAAGAAGTCAGCAAATACGTCGTCAACATCGACACCATAGGCCAAGCGTCCCCGGCGTCGCCGTTCGACTTCTTTTTCGGCCGACCGGAGCCGAGAAAGGGCCAGGGTTCGGGGGTCATCTTTACTCCGGATGGTTACATCGTGACGAACAATCACGTCGTTCAGAATGCCTCGCAAATATCAGTTACTGTGAACGGCGGCAAACGGTATAATGCCAAACTCATCGGGCGTGATCCGAAAACCGATCTTGCCGTGGTGAAAATCGACGCAAAGAACCTGCCGTACGGCAAATTCGCAGACTCGAACACGGCGGAAGTTGGAGATTGGGTGATTGCTGTCGGCAGCCCGCTCGGCTTTGAGTGGACTGTTACGGTTGGGGTCGTTAGCGCTCTGGGGCGGAGCTTGGGTGGAATGGTGTCGGAGAGATTGATCCAGACCGATGCTTCGATCAACCCTGGCAACAGCGGGGGTGCGCTTGCGGATTTGGACGGCAATGTTGTCGGCATAAATAATATGATTGCCTCCACATCCGGCGGAAGCGTCGGAATAGGATTTGCCATACCCAGCAACGTTGTGCGCAAAGTTGCTGAAAAGCTCAAGAAAGAAGGCAAGATTTCTCACGCCTGGATGGGGATCAGATATGTGCCGCTTAACGTGCTCCGCGAGTCGCCTGGCGCAAAGGGAGTGCCGATTATTGGCGGTGATGGAGTTGTGATACTGGGGCAGGGTAACCTGCCGGGTGTCGCTGTGGGCAGCCCGGCGGATCGAGCGGGGCTTCGGGCTGGTGATGTGATCCGAAAAATCAACGGCAAGCCGATTTCTCCGGATATCAAAGCATCCAAAGACAAGGTCATCCTCAGCGAAGAAATCGACAAGCTCAAACCCGGAGACCGCGTCACCCTGGAAGTTCTACAAGCCGAGACAGGGAAAATTAAAAATATAACTGTTACCCTGAGCGAAATGCCGCAGGAGCTTAACGAACCGCAGGCACAGCCGAGACGCTCCCCGGAAGGCTTCCAGTTCGGGCCTTAGAATATGAAAATTGGAGTCCTCAGCGATACACACGGCAACATTACCGCTCTGAAGCGGGCATTGGATCTGTTTGCCAATGTCGATTTAATCGTGCATGCGGGGGATGTGTTGTATCATCCCCCAAGACTCGGTTGCACCGAAGGTTATGATGTCGTCGCGTGTGTCAATCTACTGAACGGTCTGGATATACCTGTCGTGATAGCGCAGGGCAACTGCGACGCGGCGGTTTATGAAGAGCTTTTGGAGATGCCGGTACAATCACCGTATGCCTATGTTGTTCATGATTCATCAAGTATAATTGTGTCGCACGGCCACACGCTCTCCCGCCAACAGATGATAGACCTCGGCGAGCGATACGGGGCGGATTATTTCATCTCCGGCCACACCCACGTGCCTGTTCTTGAGAAAGTTGGAGGATTGGTTCTGATGAATCCCGGCAGCCCGGCGATTCCTAAATACCAAATCGACGGCAGGCTGATACCGTCGGTAGGGTTTATTGATGATGATGGCGCGAGGATAGTCGATTTGGATGCCGAAAAAACGATTGTCAATATATGATACGAACGATCTACAATTCCATTAGTCCCACTCCAAGATTTCTCGAAGCCACAACCCGCCAGGCAGTCGTGGGAGCGATCAGCATGTGCCTGGCGCTCTCCTTCACCAAAGTCAACGTCAGGTTGCGCTCATAAAACAAATCTCCATCGGTTCGCTTCAACTCCACCCGCAGGTTCACCGTCGCATTATCCCCGGCTGCTTTGATTGTTTCATTTGAAACAACGACATAATACTCCGACTCTTCGCGCATTGCTTTTGCAATTAGTATTCGCATCCGATCGTAGTTCAGCCCGGATTCGTCGGTATAATGCTTTGATACCAACGTGAGCAGTCCACTCAGGTCTCGGTTCTGAGCCGCAGCCGCCCCTTGCGATATGACCTTGGCGATTCGCTGTTCATCACTGCTGCGGTAGACGGTCAAGAAAGCTGCTGCTAAATAGCCTGCTATCAGCGCCGCTATTAGGGTCCATATCGCTTTTCTCATTGCG